>NZ_JBFBAA010000026.1:0-145924 GCF_040682035.1 Actinoplanes sp. NPDC051470 | reverse complement strand
CCGCATAAGTCACCGCTTCAACCAAGACCCATCCCACGCCGCTTCGCGCCGCGGGATGCTGCCGCGTATCTGGTCACGGTCGATTTTCGAGTTAGTGTCCTGAGTCGTTGATTCGTTGGCAGTATGCGGCGAGTGTTCGGAGGAAATTCAACCTGTGCGGTGCCGACCTGCGGAACATCGACCTGACTGATCTGCCGCGTGATCGGGTGGTGATCGACGATGAAACACTCCTCGACCCGGCGCCGCCGGAATGACCGGCTTACCCGAGGGCCTGCATCACGGGGCTGAAGAGGTGCTCGCGGACGCCGGGCAACGAGTCGGCTCCGCGCAGCATCACGGCGGTTGTTCTGAGCGGCGGGACGCCGAGGCCGGTGGCCCAGGCCCGCAGGTCGGACCGGTGCTCGTCGAGGTCGAGGCGTAGCGGGCCGTCGATCGTGCGGGCGAGATCGGCGATCAACATGCGCGCCTGCGCGGGATTCGCCGCGACCACCGGGCCGACCCCGGTTGCTCGGACCGGACCATATCGACACGATCGCGCGGATCTCGTACCTGGCGATCACGCTCTGGGGTCTGGGCCGGTATCCGGAGGCTCTCACCTGGCCGCGCAAGGCGGTCGCGGCGTCCGAGCGGGTGCTGGGCGGGCGGCGATCATCCGGACACCCTGCGGAGCGGCCACAACCTGGGTGTCGGCTATCGCGAGACCGGCCGGCACGCGGCGTCGGCCGAGCTGCTGACCGACACCCTGAGGCGCTCCGGCCGGGTGCTGGGCATCGACCACCCGGCCACGCTCCGGTGCCGGGCCGGCCTGGCCGAGACGTACCAGCGGATGGGACGGAACCAGGATGCCGAGACGATCCGGGCCGGCGGCTGGGTGACGGCCTAGCATTGGCCCGGACACCGACGGCCGACGGCAGGGGCGAGCATCGTGCGCGAGGGCTTCAACGGCGAGTTCGCCCAGGTCGGCGGCACCCTGGTCACCATGGCCAAGGCCATCCGCGAGGCGATGCGGCAGGCCAGCAGCGCCCTGCTCGGTGCCGATCAGACCCAGGCCCAGCAGGTGCTGATCCGCGACGAAGAGATCGACGTGCTGCACCGCGTCCTCGAGGACCGGGTGTACGACCTGGTCGGCCGGGCCCAGCCGGTCGCCGGTGACCTGCGGATGGTCATGATCGCGTTGCAGATCGCGGCCGATCTCGACCGGATGGGCGGGCTGGCCGCCCACGTGGCGCGGGCCGTGCTGCGCCGGCACCCGTCGCCGGTGGTGGTGTCCGAGCTGGTCGAGCTGTTCCGGGCGATGAGCGCGGTGGCCGACGAGCTGGCCGCCAAGATCGTGGTGGCGCTCGCCGAGAACGACGCGGTGCTGGCCGCGGGGCTCGAGCGCGACGACGACGCGATGGACCAGCTGCACGGCGAGCTCTTCGCGGCGATGCTCAGCAAGGAGTGGCCGCTGGGGGTCGAGCCGGCCATCGACGGCGCCCTGCTGGGCCGCTTCTACGAGCGGTACGCCGACCACGCCGTCAACGTCGGCCGCCACGTCGTGTCCCTGTCCCGGCTACGCGTCGGTGCGAGCGCGGAGTAGACCTCGGCGCAAGCCCCGGAGTAGGCGTCGGCGCGAGCGCGGAGTAGGCGTCGGCGCGAGCCCGGAACGGCTGGTGGTGGTGCCGGTGGGCGGCTGAGGCGTAACGTCCGTCTGGGCTGTCGGGAATGGAAGGACACGGTGACCGCGATCTTTGGTATGCCGCCCGGGTCGTTCTCCGATCTCGAGGTGGTGTCGCAGCTCGGCCGGGGCACCGAGACGGTCGTCTACCGTGTTCGCCGGCAGGGTGGCGAGTACGCCCTGAAGCTGCTGTCCACGGCCGATCCGGAGCAGGCCCTGGCCGACGTCCGGCGCGAGGCCGCGCTGCTCGGCAGCGTCGGCCATCCGCTGCTGCCGCGGATCTACGAGGTCGGCCGGACCACCGCGGGCCCCTACCTGATCCTCGAGTACATCGACGGCCGCCCGCTCTCCCAGGCGCTGCGCCGGGGCCGGCTGGACCAGGCCGCCGCGGTCCGGCTGGCCATCGACCTGGCCGGCCCGCTGACCGCCGCCCATCACGCCGGCCTGGTGCACCGGGACGTCAAGCCGGACAACGTGATCATGGAGCCGGACGGGACCGGCCGGTTGATCGACTTCGGGCTCGCGGCGCGCGGCGGGGCCCAGGACGACCGGGTCACCGGCACGCCGCGGTACAGCCCGCCGGAGCAGACCGGGATGCTGAAGCGCCCGGTCGACGGCCGCTCCGACCTGTACGCCCTGGGCGCGCTGCTGTACGAGTCGGTCACCGGGCAGCCGCCGTACCGGGCCGACGACGCCGGCGAGCTGATCCGCCTGCACGCCACCGCCCCGGTCCCGGACGCGCGGGAGATGTCGCCCGACCTGTCGCCGGCCCTGGCCGCGATCATCGCCACGCTGATGGCCAAGGACCCGGACGACCGCTACCAGAGCGGCGAGAGCCTGCTGGCCGACCTGCGCCGGCTGGCCGCCGACCCGGGCACCCGGCTCACCCCGGCGGCCGACCGGCACGTGTCCCGGCCGGTCGGCCCGGACCGGATGGTGGGCCGCGACCAGGAGATGATCGACCTGATCAACCGCTGGTTGAAGGCCCGGTCCGGCGCGGGCGGGGCGGCGGTCGTCGAGGGACCGGCGGGCGCGGGCAAGACCCGGTTGGTCCGCGAGCTGACCACCGCCGTGGCCACCGACGGCGACCTGGTCCTGTACGGCAAGTGCGTCGCCGACGACCCGGTTCCGCTGGCCCCGCTGCGTGGCGCCGTCGAGCGCTTCCTGCGCACGGTGGAGCGGCTGCCGCCGGCCGAGCGGGCCGAGGCGGTCCAGCGGTTACGCCAGGCCGCCGGCCGTGGCGGCCCCCTGCTGCGGACCCTGTCGCCGCTGCTGGCCGACCTGGTGCAGGCGCCCGAGATCGGCGAGCTCGACCGGCACGAGCAGTTCGTCAACGCGGTCGCGGCGTTCCTGATCGGGCTGGCCGACGAGTTCCAGGCGGCCGTGCTGCACATCGACGACGTGCAGTGGCTGGACGGGCCGACCCGGCGGGTGCTGCAACAGATCACCAGCCGGCTGACCGGCACGCCGCTGCTGGTCATCGCGACCAGCCGGGACGGTCCCGGCGACGTGGCGGCGCTCGACCGGTTCGGCGCCGACATGGACGCCACCCTGGACACCCGGCTGCGCCTGGGCCCGCTGTCGCAGGACGCGGTGACCGAGCTGATCGCCGAGCATCTGGGCGCGGTCCGGCTGCCCGACGAGCAGGTGGCCGAGCTGGCCGTGCGGGCCGGCGGCAACCCGTTCACCGTGGTCGAGTACGTGCGCGCGGTGCTCGACGCCGGTCTGGTCACGCCCACCTGGGACGGCTGGCTGCTCGACCGGGCCGGGCTGGACCGCATCGAGCTGTCCGGCGACGCCGTCGACCTGGTCCTGCAGCGCATCGACACGCTGGGCACGGAGAGCCGTCAGCTGCTGGCCACCGGGGCGGCCGGCGGGCGGTGGTTCTCGACCGACATGGCCGCCACGGTCTGTGCCGTCGACCCGCGCCGGGCCCGGGCCCTGCTGGCCGAGGCCGAGTCGCGGCGGCTGGTAACCGCCTCCGGGGCGGACGGTTACCGGTTCCCGCACGACCGGATCCGGGAGGCGCTGCTGGTCGGCCTGGACGATGTGACCATGCGCCGGCTGCACCAGCGCATCGCCGAGGTGCTGGACGAGAGGGCGCCCGGCGATCCCCGCTATGTCTACGCGGTCGCCCGGCACTACGCGCTGGGCGACATCACCAGCCGGCCGCAGCGGGTCTACCTGAGCGGGTACGCGGCCGGCCGGCTGGCGCTGGCCGAGCACGCGCCGGCCGAGGCGCAGAGCTTCCTGGAGGTCGCCGCGCGGGCGGCGGCCGGCGCCGGTGTCACGCCCGAGCCGGCGTTCCTGTTCGCGCTGGGGACGAGCTGCGCGCGTACCGGACGGTTCGAGGACGCGCTCCGCCACCTGGACCACGCCTTGAGCATCGAGCCCGACCAGCTCAAACGGGCCGAGATGCTGGCGCAGGTCGCGCTGGTTCACAACCACGGGTGGAGCCCGGACCGGGCCTTCGACGCGGTCTGCCTGGGGCTCTCCGAGCTGGGTACGCCGCTGCCGCGGACCCGGCTCGCCCTGGCCATGACCACGATCGGCGCGGTGGTCCGGGGGCTGCTCATCGGGCGTACCAAGATGGGTTTCGGCAATGTGCAGGGGCGGCAGCGGGAGCGGTTCCGGTTGCAGGCCGTCCTGCTCGACATCGCGACGTTCGCGCTCTCCATGCGGATGCGCCGGGCGATGCGCGCGCTGATCAGCCTGCGCGCGATCTACCCGATCAACCGGCTCGGGCCCGGCCGGGAGTACGCCCAGCACATGGCCGGTCTCGGCGTCATCGCCGACGTGGCCCGCCGGCCGAAGCTGGCCACCCGGCTGTACGACCGGGCCGCCGCCGTCGCCGCCGGCATCGGCGACCCGGAGCTGGTCGGCTACGTCGAGTGGAAGCGCGGCGCGGGCAGCCACCTGGGCGGCCACGACGACGAGGGCCAGGTGTGGAGCCGGGCGCTCACCGACCACGAGCGGTGGATGGAGCTGGGCGACTACCTGACCGGCGTGTCCACCGTGTGCATGCAGTACTTCAAGCGCGGCCGCACCGCCGACGCCGAGGCCTGGTACCAGCGCGCCCGGGCCCGGCTCGGGCCGGGGGCGGAGGCCGAGGGCGCGGCGATCCGGGCGGTGGCGGCCGTGATCGCCGCTCAGCGCGACCGGCCCGAGGAGGCGGCCGTCCACATCGAGGCGCTGGGCCGGTTCCTGCGCGCCAACCCCGAGAACCCCATGCAGCTGATCAATCTGTACGGGGCCCGGATGGTCGCGCTGGTCGAGCAGGACCGGCTGGGCGAACCGTTCGACCGGCTCACCGCCGAGTTCGCCCAGTACCACCTCAAGCCGAAGTCCATGGTCCCCGAGCAGCGGCTGTACTTCGTCTACGAGGCCCTGGGCCGGCTCGCCCGCTGCCGGCAGGGAACGGCCGACGCCGGGCCGGCCGCCCAGGCCGTCGAGCGGCTGAAGGCGATGGCCGACACCAAGCCGCTGCGTGGTTTCCACCAGGTCGGCCGGGCCGACCTGGAGATGCTCGCCGGGCGGCCGGAGCAGGCGTTACGGGTGCTGGCCGACCTGGAGGTGCGGCTGCTGCCGCTGGACGCGCCGCTGATCTCGTACGAGGCGGCGCGGGTGCGGGCCCGGGCCCTGAACGCCCTGGACCAGCCCGCGTCGGCGGCGCACCACGCCGGGGTGGCCCGGGCGATCGCGGTCGAGCAGCAGTGGCCGCAGCGCCTGCGGTGGATCACCGACGAGTTCGGCGCCCCGCAGGAGTCCACGTCCGACCCCGGCCCGCGCCACGACAGCGGCGGCCGGGACACCGGTGACCGGGCCGAGCCGGGCGCCGCCCGGTACCGTCGCCGGCTCAGGGCGTTGCAGCAGGTCAGCCTGGCCTCGGCGACGATCCTGGACCCGCGTGGGCTGGCCCGGGTCGCGCTCGACGAGACGCTGCGCATCCTCGGCGCGGAACGCGCGTACCTCTTCCTTCTCGATCTTGATCTGAACCAGCTCGTGCCGCACGTCGGCCGGGACGCCGAGGGCAACGAGATCCGCGAGCTGACCGGGTACAGCTCCACCCTGGTCGACCGGGTCCGCCACTCCGGCGAGCCGCTCGTGGTGACCGGCAGCGAGGAGGGTGTGGCCCTCGGCTCGCAGAGCGTCCGGGTGCACGGCCTGCGCAGCATCATGATCGCGCCGCTGAAGTTCGACGGGCACCTGCGCGGCGTCGTCTACCTCGACAGCCGGATCGCCAAGGGGGTGTTCACCAGCGACGACGTCGACATCCTGAAGGCCATCACGAACCACGTCGCGGTGTCGCTGGAGACCGCCCGGGCCGCCCAGCTCGAGGTCGCGGTGCAGGCCGCGCGCCGGCAGCGGGACGTGGCCGAGACGCTGCGCGCGGCGATGGCCGACCAGAGCTCGTCGCTCGACCCGGACGAGGTGATGCGGCGGTTGCTGACCAGCCTGACCCAGACCCTGGGGGGCGACTCGGCGGTCCTGCTCTCCTTCACCGACGACGGGACGTTCGTGGTCGCGGCCGCACACGGCCTCGGCGCCGAGGCCGGGACCGTGTTCTACTCCGTACCCTTCGAGCTGCTGGAACTGGCCGGCCCGCGGGTGGGGACGATGTCGCTGAGCGGGCTGCTCGGCGACGCCCGCATCTGGTGGGCGATCCCGGTGACCGAGCGCGGGGTGCCGGCCGGGGTTCTGCTGGTCGGGGCGAGCCGCGACGACGACATGACCGAGGCGCAGACCCAGATCGCCGCCGCGCTGGCCGGGCAGGGCATGACGGCGTACGAGAACGCCCGGCTCTTCAGCCAGGTGCGGCAGATGGCCACCGTGGACGGTCTGACCGGCCTGCTCAACCGCAACCACTTCTTCGGCGAGGCGGAACGACGGCTGCGCGCGGCCCGGCGGCAGGGCCAGGCGATCGCCGCGATCATGGTCGACATCGATCACTTCAAACGCATCAACGACACGTACGGCCACCCGGTCGGCGACGAGGTCATCCGGGTGGTCGCCGACCGGCTGAGCGACGCCGCGCACGACGACGACGTGGCCGGCCGCTACGGCGGCGAGGAGTTCGCCATCGTGACCCCGCACTGCGTACACGCCGCCGAGCTGGCCGAACGCCTGCGCCGCGCGATCGCCGACGCCCCGGTGCCGACCGCGGCCGGCGGCCTGCCGGTCACCATCAGCGTCGGCCTGGCCTACCTGGCCGACGACGAACCCGACCTGCGCCCGGTCTTCGCGCGCGCCGACGGCGCCCTCTACCAGGCCAAACAAGCCGGCCGTGACCGGGTCGGCATCGCCTGACCCGGCGCCCCCGCGAAGTGGCGCTGCTCACAGGGTGCCCCAGCGCCCCGGAACGGCGCGAGAATCGCGGGGATGGCCACTGCGGGCTTGATCGGACGGGACGACGAGTGCGGGGCGCTCGACCGTCTGGCCGATGACGTCATGACCGGCCACAGCCGGGTGCTCGTGCTGCGCGGCGACCCGGGCGCGGGCAAGAGCGCCCGCTCGGCCACCTGCGTTCCCGGATCCCCGGCTGGCGGGTCACCGAGGTGGTCGGCGTCGAGTCCGAGATGGAGCTCGCGCACAGCGGCCTGCACCAGCTCTGCGCCCCGCTGCTCGACCACCTGCCCCGGCTGCCCACGCCGCAGGGTCAGGCACTGTCCACGGTGTTCGGTCGGTCCGCCGGCGCGGCGCCGGACCGGCTGATGGTCGGGCTGGCCACCTGTCGCTGCTGGCCGAGGCGGCCGAGCACGGCCCGCTGGCCTGCCTGGTCGACGACGCGCAGTGGCTCGACGACGCCTCGGCCCAGGTGCTCGCGTTCGTCGCCCGGCGGTTGCAGGCCGAGAAGGTCGCCCTGGTGTGTGCGGCCCGCACGCACGACTTCCTCCCGGGCGCGGCCGAACTGCGGATAGCCGGCCTCGGCGTGAGTGACGCGCGCACGCTGCTCCTCACCCGGGTGCACGGTCCGCTCGACGCCGCGGTGGCCGACCAGGTCGTGGCCGAGAGCCACGGCAACCCGCTGGCCCTGCTGGAACTGCCACGCACCTGGCCGGGCGCGGATCTCGCGGGCGGGTTCGGCCTGCCCGGTGACGCGCCGCTCGCGGGAAGATCGAGCAGAGTTTCGTACGCCGGGCCGCCCTGCTCCCGGCCGACACCAGGCTGTTCCTGCTCGCCGCGGCGGCCGAACCGGTCGGCGACCCGGTCCTGCTGCACCGCGCCGCCGCGACACTGGGCCTCGACCCGGCCGCCGCGCTCCCGGCCGTCGACGGCGGCCTGGTGCGGGTGCACGGCCGGGTCGAGTTCGCCCACCCGCTGGTCCGCTCGGCCGTCTACCGGGCCGCCGGCACCGCCGACCGGTGCCGGGTGCATGCCGCCCTGGCCGAGGCCACCGACGCCGCCGCCGACCCGGACCGGCGCGCCTGGCATCTGGCGCACGCCACCGTCGGCCTCGACCCGTCGCCGGCCGGGTCAACCCGGGCGGCACGCTGCTGTTCGTCGGCGGCACCGGCGCCCGCCGCCCCGCGCCCGGCCTGATCCTCACCTCGGCGATGAGCGTCGCCATGCCGGCCCTGATCGCCGGCCTGGCTCTGGAGATCGCGCCGATCCGGATCAACCTGATCGCCCCCGGTTTCGTGGACACGCCGCTGTCGGCCCGGCTGCTCGGCGACGACCTGGAGCAGCGGCGGCAGCAGTTGCGCGACACCCTCCCGATCGGACGGGTGGTCGGGCCCGAGGACGTGGCCGCGCTGGCCGTGCACCTGATGACCAACACCGCCCTGACCGGCGCGACCTACGACATCGACGGCGGCCAGCAGTACGTCCGCGCCTGATCGCTGGTCAGTGCCGGCCGACCAGGTCGCCGACCTCGGTGCGGGACGAGACGCCCAGCTTGCGCAGGATGTTCGAGACGTGCACGGCCGCGGTCTTCGGGGAGATGTAGAGGCGGCGGGCCAGCTCGGTGTTGGTCAGCCCGTCGCTGATCAGCACCGCCACCTCGCGCTCGCGGGGCGTCAGCGCGGCCGGGCCGGTGACCGCGTCCCGGGCGCCGGACGGGGCCAGGCCCAGCCGGGCCTGCACCTGGGTGAGCTGCGCGACCCGCCAGCCGGCCCAGTCGGCCAGCAGGACCGCGGCCGCCTCGGCCTGGCCTGCGGCCTCGGCCCGGCGGTCGGCCGCGAGCAGGCAGCGGGCCGCGCCGACCCGGACGGTGCCGCGGGTCACCGGTCCGAAGATGTGGGCCTCGGTGATGGACAGGTAGTCGTCCAGCGCCTCGGCCGGCCGGCCGTGCGCCTCGGCCAGCTGGGCGTGGATCAGCGTCCGGTAACTGTCGTAGACCTCGGCGTCGAGCATGGTGGCGGCCATCGCGTCGAGCCGGTCGATCGGCAGGCCGATCTCCATCGCGGCCGAGATCAGGTCGTGGGCCTGCTCGCCGCTGCGCCAGTTCTGCTCGGCCAGCGCGGTGAGGAACTCGTCCAGGGCGGCCTCGGCCCGGGGCAGGTCGGCCCGGCGGCAGGCGAGGTGGAAGACGAGCCCGGGGATCGTCGTCGCCGGGTTGTCGGGCACCTCGGCCAGATCGTCGATCAGCTTCTCGACCCGGTCGAGCTCGCCGGCCTCCAGGCAGAGCCCGGCCAGGAAGACGCCGTGGTAGTCGGCCCAGCGGCCCCGGCGCAGGTAACCGCGGTCGTGCTGGCGCCCGTCCTCGAGCGCCGCGATGGCGCCCCGCAGGTCGCCGGCCCGGATCGCGAGCCGGGCCCGGCCCTGGAAGTAGGTGTCGACCGCGAGCGCCTCGAAACCGGCCCGCTCGGCGTCGACCCGCATCCGTTCCAGGATCTCGGCGTGCTCGGCCGGCGAGGCGGGCGGCTCGCCGTGCACCAGGGTGTTGAGGGCCCGGGCGGCCAGCACCCACTCGCCCGCCTTCTCGGCCTCGTCGACCAGGCCGGAGAGGATCTCCCGGCCCTCGGCGGCGCTCTGCGGGCGCTCGGTCAGGGTGGAGCCCTTCTCGACCAGGGCGGCCAGGCGTACGTCGGGCAGATCGAGCTCGTCGGCCAGGGCCAGGGCGCGGTCGGCCCAGAGCAGCGCGGCGTCGAGGTCGTCGCGCAGGTAGGCCGACTGGGCGATCGCGGTCATCGCCCGCGCCTGGTCCGCGCCCGGCGCGAGCTCCGCGATCAGGGCCTCGATGTCGCGGGTCAGCGCGGCCATCTCGCCGCGCTCGCGGGACTCCCAGGCCAGCCGGACCAGCAGGTAGAGCGCCCGGACCCGCTCGGCCGTGGTGGCGGCCAGGTCGCGCCGGCGCCGGCCGTAGCGCAGGGCGTCGTCCAGCAGACCGGCCAGCCACGCCGCGCGGGCCGCGCCGCCCAGCAGCTCGGTGTCGTCCGGCGCCTCCTCGAGACCCATCTCGGCCAGCTGCAAGGCCTGGTAGGCCGAGCCGATCGAGAGGTAGAGCTCGGTGCCCTGGCGGGCGGCGGCGACCAGGTCGTCGTACCGGCCGGCGCCCCGGGCGTGGTGCGCCACCAGGGCCGGGTCGGAGCTCCCGCCGCCGAGCAGCACCTCGAGCGCCGTCTCGTGCAGCCGGCGGCGCTGCCGGCCGAGCATCTGGTCGGCGATCGCCTCGCGCACCAGCGCGTGCCGGAACGCGAACTCGTCCTCGCCCGACTCGACCAGGACGCCGCGGGTGACCAGGTCGCGCAGCACGGCGATGAGCTCGTCCTCGCCGGTGCCGGTGACCCCGGCGAGCAGGTCGAACGGGATGCGCTGGCCGAGCACGGCCGCCGCCTCGGCGACCCGGTGGCTGACCGGTTCGAGGCCGTCGACCTGGCGGCGGAGCACGTCGGCCAGCCGCCACGGCAGCGGCTGCTCGACCAGCGCCTCCACGTCCTGGGCGGGCAGCGCGCGCAGCAGCTCCTCGAGGAAGAACGGGTTGCCGCCGGTGCGGTGGTGCAGGGCCGCCGCGGCGCGCATCGGCGCCGGGGCGCCGATGGCCGCGGCCAGCATCGCCGCGGTCTGTGCGGGGGTCAGCCGATCCAGGCGCACATGCGTGACGGTGTGCCGGCGTTCCATCCGGGCCAGCAGGCCGGCCACCGGATGGCGGTGGGTCACATCGTCCGGCCGGTACGTCCCGATCAGCAGCCGGGCCCCCGGCTGGTCGGCGATCCGCTCGAACAGCGCCGCGCTCTCCGAGTCGGCCCAGTGCAGGTCCTCGAAGACGAGGACGGCGGGCGCGTCGCCGATCAGGTCGGCCAGCACGGCGAGCCCGGTGTGCAGCCGTTCGACCGGACTGCGGGTCGCGTCGGCCAGCGCCGCGAGCTGCTCCTCGTCCACCTCGGTGCGGCCGGCGATGGCGTCCAGCAGCACCTCGTACGGCCGGGACAGCGAACCCGGCTCGGCCTGGCCGACCAGCACCACCGTGTCGGCGGGCAGGGTGGCCAGCAGCTCGTGCACCAGCCGGGTCTTGCCGATGCCCGGCTCGCCGGCGATGAGCGCGACGGCCGGCTCACGCGCCGCGGCGAGCCGCGCCAACCGGCGCAGCTCGCCCTCCCGCCCGATCATCACCGGGCCGGCACCACCGCGGATGGTTCGCACGAGGTCAGGGTACCGGCGGGCCGGCTCCGGGCCGTCACGGCTCGGCCGGCCTTGCGGGCCTTCCGCGCCTCGCGAGCGGCGGCGAGCAGACGGTGTTTCGCGGACTCCTCGATCAGCTCACGGTGACGGTCGTTCGCCATCGTCAGCCACATGTCCGGGTGCATCAACATGGCCTTCCTCCTTCAACCGGTGATGTATCCATCGTCGGCCGGCGAAGGGGCGGCCACATCGGAGATGGGGACCTATGTTTGCTGGTCAGAGGGGTTTAGCCGGGGCTCTCCGGCGGCCTAGGTATACCTAGGCGGTCTCCGCCGATCGCATCTCCCGGACGGAGCTTGGCCCGCACCGGATCGTGACTGCTCCGCCCGCCTGACGGCTGCCCCGACCGGCGGCCGCGCCATCTTGTATTGACACAACTGCGGGCCCCCTTGTATTAAGTACCTGACACAAGGAGGAACCGCTTTGTCGCTCGCGTCCCTGCTCGCTTCGGTGGTGCTGATCCTGGTCGCCCTGAACGCCGGCGCCCTGACGGTGATCCGGCTGCTGTGGCCGCTGCGCGTCCCGGCGTGGGTCGGTTCGTCGCCGTGGATCGAGGACGGTCCGCCTCCTGTGTCACCCGCGGCGGCCGCGCCGCAGGCCGGGATGCCGGGCCGCCCGGCCGACCGGGCCGAGCGGTGGCGGCTGGCGGGCATGCTGGCCGGCCTGATCGGCGCCGTCGTGGTCCTCGCGGAGAGCATGTCGATCCGCGGTGTCCTGGTCGCGGCGCCGGTGTTCGGCGTCGGGGTGCTCGTCGGGACGCTGGCCGGCGAGCTGGGGATGCCGGCGCCGACCGGGCAGGTGCGCAGCGCCGAGCTGCGGGTCCGGCGCACCGCCGACTACGTCCCCCGCGGGCTGGGCACGCTCGTGTGCGCCTCCGCGGTCGTCCTGGCGGCGTTGGTGGCGGTGACGACGACCGCCCGCATGCCGGGGCTGCTGAGCGGCCCGAGCGAGGATCCGCGGTGCTACGTCCAGGAGAGCGATTACGGCGTCGGGCTCTGGCCCGGCGTGCAGAACACCGTTCCCGCGCTGTCCGTGGTCCTTGTCGGACTGGTGCTGGCCGCGCTCACGTTGCGGCGGGTGGTGCGGCGACCGCGGTCGGCCGACGTCGTGCGGTTCGACGACGTCTCGCGCCGGCGCTCCGCCGAGGTCGTCACGGCGGCGGCCGGCGTCCTGGTGCTCGCGTCCTGCCTCAGTATCGCGGGTACGGCGGGACTGACGTTGAGGTCCCTCGCGGCCGTCTGCACCGCATCGAGCTGGGCGTCGAACGGCACGCTGCTGTCGATCGTGGCGCTGGCCGCGTTCCTGGCGACCGCGTGGTGCGGCGCGGCGTTGATCCTGCCGTCGGCCCGGCGGATCGGCCGGCGAGCATGACCGACCTGCCCGCTCTCACGGTCGTCGCCACCGATCCGACGCCGCCGTACGAACAGCTCCGGCGCCAGCTCGTCGCGCTCATCCAGGACGGGGTGCTCGTCGGCGGGCAGCGGCTGCCCCCGCTACGCCAGCTCGCGAGCGACCTCGGCCTGGCCGTCGGCACGGTCGGGCGCACCTACCGCGAGTTGGAGTCGGCCGGGCTGGTGGAGTCGCGTCGGGGCCGCGGCACCCGGGTCGTGGACGACCCGCCGCTCCGCTCGGCCGTGGAGTTCCCCTCCCTGCGGCGCGCGGCCGAGGAGTTCGTGCGGCGGGCGAGAGCGTCCGGCGCCGAACGCCCGGCCATCGTCGCGGCCGTGCAGCAGGCCCTGGACGGTCTGCCATGACCGGATAACGCCCTCTTCCCTTCCCCTGGAACCGGCCTGCGCGCCACCTCCGACGGTGGCGGCGCCCTTCGGTGTGCGCTCATGAAGGAGTTCCGTCGTGATGATTCAGCTCGACCACGTGACAAAGAGGTACCCGACCGCGTCCCGGCCGGCGCTGGACGACGCGACCGTCGGCATCGAGAAGGGCGAGTTCGTCTTCTTCATCGGCCCGTCCGGATCCGGAAAGTCGACCATCGTCAAGCTGCTGCTGCACGAGATCCGCCCGACCCGGGGCACGGTAACGGTGAACGCCGAGGCCCTGGGCTCGATGCGCTCGTGGCGGATCGCGCGGTTCCGCCGGGCAATCGGCTGCGTGTTCCAGGACTTCCGGCTGCTGCCGAACCGCACCGCGTACGAGAACGTGGCCTTCGCCCTCGAAGTGATCGGCAAGACCAACGCGGTCGCCCGGCGCGTGGTGCCGGAGGTGCTCGAACTCGTCGGCCTGGGCGGCAAGGAGCACCGCTACCCGCACGAGCTGTCGGGCGGCGAGCAGCAGCGGGTCGCGGTGGCCCGGGCCTTCGTGAACCGGCCGCTGATCCTGCTGGCCGACGAGCCCACCGGAAACCTCGACCCGGACACGTCCATCGAGATCATGCGGCTGCTGGACCGGATCAACCGCACCGGCACGACGGTCGTGATGGTCACCCACGACTCCACCATCGTCAACCAGATGCGCCGCCGGGTCGTCGAGATCGAGAACGGGCGCATCGTGCGCGACCAGCCGCACGGCAGCTACGCCTGAAGTCCGACTCAGCGACCCTGGGGGAACCCGATGCGTCTCAAGTACGTCCTCAACGAAGTCCTGATCGGCCTGTGGCGCAACATCACGATGACGATCGCCATGATGATCACCCTGTCGGTGTCGCTGACCATGCTGGGCGCGAGCGCCCTGATGTATCTGCAGGTCGGCCAGATGAAGGACTTCTACTACGCCAAGATCGAGGTGTCCATCTTCCTGACCGAGGACATCACCGACGGGCAGCGCGCCGGCATCGACGCGGCCCTGACCGCCAGCCCGCTGGTGCGCGACAAGGTGTACGAGACCAAGGCCCAGGCCCTCGCCCGGTTCAGGAAGATGTTTCGGGACTCACCGACGCTCGTCGACGCGGTGCGGCCCGACACGCTGCCCGAGTCGTTCCGGGTCAAGCTCAAGGACCCCGAGGCGTACGACGAGTTCACCCGGCAGCTCGCCGGTAGGCCGGGCATCCAGCTCATCGTCGACCAGCGCGAAGTGCTGGGGAAGGTGTTCAGGGTGTTCTCGTCGATCCAGTTGCTCGCGCTGGTCATCGCGTCGGTGATGGCGGTCGCGGGGCTGCTGCTGGTAGGAAACATCATCCAGGTGGCGGCCTACAGCAAGCGCCGTGAGGTGGCCGTCATGAAGCTCGTCGGCGCGTCGAACTGGTTCATCCAGGCGCCGTTCGTCCTCGAGGCCATGGCGGCCGGCCTCGCCGGTTCGCTGCTCGCCTTCGGCGGGCTCTATGCCGGCAAGGTACTGCTGCTCGACGGCCCGCTGCAGGCGCTGAGCAAGCTGATGACCCCGATCCCGGACGGCAACCTGTGGTTGATGCTGCCCCTCCTGGCGGCGGCCGGCGCCGGCACCAGCGGGGTCGCCGGCTGGATCACGCTGCGTTTCCACATCCGCGTTTAGCCGAGCCGTAGCGGCGTGCACCACTTCGAGGACAGTTTGGGCCCGGTCGGCGAAGCGGAGGCCGGCCAGCCCGAACCGGGGAAGCTCAAAGTGGCCGATCTGGATTGCGGTCATGGGATCCAGCAGGAGAAGCCGGAAGAAACCAACCAGGCGATCCTGACGTGGCTGAACCGGCATTGGTCCCAGCGAACCGGCAGCGACTTCCCAGCCGGGTCCAAGCGGGCGGACACATGGTGGTGCCGTGGCTGATGTCGACAGCACGGCCGCGCCGTGGCGGCCCCAGCCGCCGCTGTCCCGGGTCGCCGTGGCCCGGCTGGTGCAGCTGGCCGGCGCGTACAACATCATCGGGGTCCTGATGCCGTCCCCGCACGGGCGTCTCGGTGAGCTGGCCGCCTGGATCCCGACCAGCGGGGTGCTGACCGCGCGGGCGGCGAGCGCCGCGTCCGGGCTGCTGCTGATCTACCTGGGTGCGGGGCTGCGCCGGGGCAAGCATCGGGCCTGGCAGGTCGCCGTGGTGCTGGCCGGCGCCGGTGTGGTGCTGCACCTGGCCCGGGGCTGGCACTACGACGCGGCCGGGGTCTCCGCCGCGCTCCTGGTCATGCTGATCATCGTGCGCCATCGGTTCCACACCCGGGCCGACCCGTGGAACCGATGGCGGGCCCTGATCGCCCTGCTCGGGTTCGGCGGCGCCGGGTTCGTGATCGGCCTGGCCGAGATCGCGCTCCGGGCCACGCGCCTGGAGGGCCGGCCGGGACTGCTCGACCAGGTCCGCGAGGCCGGTCTCGGGCTCGTCGGGCTGACCGGGCCGCTGCGGTTCACCCGGCCGGTCGCGGCCGAGCAGGTCAGCTACACCACCGGCGCGTTCGGGCTGCTGGCCATCGGGGTGGCGGTGGTCCTGCTGCTGCGGCCGGCCAACCGGCTGCCGCAGCGTACGCGGGCCGACGACGACACCCTGCGGCAGTTGCTGCACCGCCACGGCGAGAGCGACTCCCTGGGCTACTTCGCCCTGCGCCCGGACAAGTCGCTGTTCTGGACGCCGTCGCGCCGGGCCGTGATCGCGTACCGGGTGATCAACGGGGTGAGCCTGGCCTCCGGTGACCCGATCGGCCCGGCGTCGGAGTGGCCGCAGGTGATCGCGGCCTGGCTGCGGGACTGCGCCGAGCACGGCTGGACGCCCGCGGTGCTCGGCTGCGGCGCCGCCGGCGGCAAGGCGTTCCGCAAGGCCGGGCTGGACGTGGTCGAGCTGGGCGACGAGGCGATCCTGGACGTCGCCACGTTCAGCGTTCAGGGCCGGGCGCTGCGTGGCGTCCGGCAGGCGGTCGGCCGGGTGGAGCGGGCCGGCTTCCACTGCCAGGTGGCCCGGTTGCGCGACCTGCCGGCCGAGGCGGTCGCCGAGGCGAAACGGTCCGCGGACGCGTTCCGGGACGGCAAGGTGGAGCGGGGCTTTTCGATGGCCCTGTCCCGGATCGGCGACCCGCGCGACGGCGACTGCCTGTTCGTGATCTGCCGGGACGCCGGCGGGCAGATCCGGGGCCTGCTGCAGTTCGTGCCGTGGGGCGCACACGGGTTGTCCCTCGACCTGATGCGGGGCGACCGGACCGCGGAGAACGGGCTCACCGAGTTCATGGTGGTCAGCACGGTGAACGCCGCCCGGGAGATGGGCGGCCGGCGGATCTCGCTGAACTTCGCCGTCCTGCGGTCGATCTTCGCCCGGGCCGACGAGCTCGGCGCGGGCCCGTTCCTGCGGCTCACCCACCGGTTGCTCACGACCGCCTCGAAGCTGTGGCAGATCGAGTCGCTGTACCGGTCGAACGCGAAGTACCAGCCCACCTGGTCGCCGCGCTACCTGTGCTTCCCGGTGGTGCGCGACCTGCCCCGGATCGCGGTCGCGGCGTTGTCGGCCGAGGCGTTCCTGCCGCGGCTGGGGTGGCGCCGATGACCCTGACCGGGTGGCCGATCATCGGCCTGGCCGGCCTGGCCGCACTGGTCACCGGCGCGGGCACCGTGCTGCGGTGGCGCCGGAGCCGCGTCCCGCTGCGGCTGGCCGGCCTGCTGCTCACCGAGGCGCTGGTGGTGTTCTCGATCGGGCTGGTCGTCAACCGTTCCCAGCAGTTCTATCCCTCCTGGACGGCGCTGTCCGGGGAGACGGGGACCGCGGCGAAGGCCCAGGATCGGGCCGGGCGGCTGGACGCCTCCTTCGTGGACGGCCGCAGCCGGTCGTGGCCGGGCGGTACGGTCACGGTGCCCGAGGGATATGCCGCCCATCGGCTCGACTACCCGGTGCTGGTCGTCCTCGGCGGGCCCCCGGCGACGGTGCCGGGGGCGATCACCGTGACGATCGGGCCCGGGCCTCGTACGCCGGACCTGCGCGACCTGCCGGCCCGGCTCGGCGCCGACCTGCGGACCAGCCCGCGCGGGTGGGCCCTGGTGGCCACGGCCGCCATGCTGCGGCCGGCCGAGCGTCTGATCGCCGATTTCCCCGGCCAGTTCACCGGGCTGGCGGTCGTCGGGACGGGGCACGCCCCGGCGATCGGGTCGGTCCAGGTGCACGTCGCCGGAAACCGGGCCGAGGCCATCACCTGGGCGTCGGCGCAGACCGCCCCGGCCCTCGCGCCGCCACAGGTGCTCCCGTCATGAGGATCGACGGGCTTCCCCTGTTGCTGACCGCCGCGTTCCTGGTCCTCGCCTCGGCCGCCGCGATCGCCACCCGCTGGCACCGCGTCGGGCCCATCCCGCGGACCATGCTCGTCCTGGTGAGCGTGATCGGCGTGACGGCCACCGCGGCGCTCCAGCTGAACCGGATGACCGCGACCTACGGCGTCGCCGACGCGGTCACGGCACCGACGGCGGCGGCGGGAACGGGCGGTCGCCTCGTCGAGACGACCATCGCCGGCCGGGCATCGGGCATGACCATGCCGGCCTGGGTCTACCTGCCGCCCGGCTACGCCGACGGCCACCAGCGCTACCCGGTGGTCGAGGCCTTCCACGGCTTCCCCGGGTCGCCGAAGGGCTGGCTGCGTAAGCTGAACGCGGTCGGCTACCTCGACCGCGAGATCGCCGCCGGACGCATGGCCCCGACGGTGGTGGCCTTCGTCTACCAGACGCCCGACCCGCTGATCGACACCGAGTGCACCGATCTCACCGGCGGCCCGCGGGCCGAGACCTATCTGACGGTCGACGTGCCCGCGGCGATCAAGACCCGGTTCCGGGTACGCACCGACCGCGCGGCGTGGGGACTGATCGGCTACTCCGCGGGCGGTTTCTGCGCCGCCGACCTGCTGCTGCGGCATCCGGACCGGTACGCCGCAGGGGCCGCCCTGTCCGGCTACGCCACCCCCGGCATCACCGTCGGCGACGGTTCCGAGCGCACCACCAACAACATCGCCTGGCGGCTGCGGCACCTCGCCCGGCCCGTGGTGTCGCTCTACCTCGCCTACGCCGGCGACGACGCGCACTCGCGCCGGGACACCCTGCTCATGGCCCGGCTGGCCACCGCCCCGATGTCGGTCACCACCGCGGTCGTCGCGCACGGCGGGCACAGCAACGCGGTCTGGCGGACCATGCAACCGCCCGCGTACGACTGGTTGTCCGCCCGCCTGGCCCGTCCCGTCGCCGTCCCGTGAGGATCCGCACGCGCTGGTCGCCGTCGATCAGATCGCTCGCCGGCGACGGGGGGGGCGAGCAGACCGTCGCCGGCCCGGGGCGGACCGGGCCGGCGGGGGTCGTCAGACCAGGGGACAGGTGCTGCGGTACTCGTCGATCGCGGCGCCCGAGGGGCCGGGGCAGAGGAACTGCTCGTAGCGGGTGTCGTCGTCGACGAATCGCTTGAGCCAGGACACCGTGTGCTTGGCGGTCGGGGTGTTGACGCTGTTCGGGAACGAGTGGCCGGCGTTGTTGAGTTCCAGGTACGACTTCTCGGTCGCGGCCGGAAGGCTGGTGTAGAACGGGATCGCGTGGCTGGCCGGCGGCGCCGTGGTGTCCGACTCGCCGCCGATGATCGCGGTCGGCACCCGTACGCTGCTCCAGCTCTTGGTGGTGTGCCACGGGGCGAGCGGCACCGCGGCCTGCAGCGACGGCCGGGTGCGGGCGGCCTCCAGGCTTCCGCCGCCGCCCATCGAGTGCCCGGCGACGGCCAGGCGCGACGCGTCGATCCGGGTACGCACGGAGCTGCTCGCGGTCAGGTAGTCGAGGGCGGCCAGCAACTGGCGGCCCCGGGCGGCGGGCTGGTCGAGGGTGGACAGCGTCTCGATGCCGATCACGACGAAGCCGTGCGAGGCGATGCGCGGCCCGAGCCAGGAGAGGCTGGACCAGCGGGCGGTGAAGCCGGGGGAGATGGCCACCGCGCCGAACGTGCCCTGGCTGGTGTCGGTCGGGTAGTAGATGACACCCCCGCCGAACGTGGCCTGGGCCGGGACGGTGACCTGGGCGACCGCGAACGGCCCGCGGGACGCTTCGAGGATCGCGCTGGTCGGCGCCGGGCCCCGCTCGTACGGGCTCGCGGCGGATGCGGGGGCGGCGCCGGCGATCGAGCCGGCGACCAGGGCGAGGGCGGTGGCCGAGGTTGCCAGCCAGCGACGGAGACGGGTGGAGGTGTGCACGCCTGACTCTCCTTCGATTGCAAAGGGTGATCGACTGTTGTCAATCTGTGAGCCAGAACATACTCGCCGGTAACAAGACGGCATACATCTCGAAACACATATGGCGCCTGGGCGATATTGACCTTCAGCGAGTGGCGCTGAACGCGAACGAACCCGATCCGGTGGTGAAGCGGGCGTAGCCGTCCCGCATGCCGGTGAAGCGAGCGCCGGCCGGGGCGGTCACCGCCCGGCGGTCCGGCGCCGGGACGAAGATCGTGGCCGTGGCGCCGACCGGCACGTCGGCCCGGAGGGTGAAGCGGTCCGCCGTGCGGGTCCACTGTGACCTCACCTGGCCGAGCGGAGAGCCGACGTGGGCCGAGGCGTGGCGCAGGTCGCCCACCGGGTGCGGCTTGATGACCACCGCCGTGTAGCCGGGCGCGGCCGGTTCGATGCCGGCCACCCGCTGGTAGAGCCAGTCGTCGACGGTGCCGAGGAAGGCGTGGTCGTGCGAGCGCGAGCTGGCGTTCCACTCCTCCCACATCGTGGTGGCGCCGAGTTCCTCGAACCAGTACCCCCAGCCGGGATACGTCGGGTTGGTGGCCACCTGGTAGGCCAGCTCGGCCTGACCGGCGTCGGTGAGCACCGGCAGCAGGATCTTCGTGCCGAGCGCGCCGGTGTTCAGATGCCCGCCCCGCTGCCGGATGTCGGCGACCAGGTTGGCGACGACCCGCTCGCGGTCGGCCGCCGGGACGATGCCGAGGCTCAGCGGCAGCAGGTTCGAGGTCTGCCGGTAGCCCGCGTCCCGGTTGTCGAAGTAGGCGCCCGCCGATCGGTCGAGGAACTCGGCGTTGAACGCGTCCGCGATGGTCGCGGCCAGCGCGGTGAAGTGGGCGGCGTCGGCGTCGTGACCGAGGGCTCGCGCCATCTCGGCGAGATGAGAAGCGGTGAGATGGAGGTACGCGGTGCCGGCCAGCCGCGTCCCCTCCGGTGCGAACGCGTTGCCGGGCGAGAGCCAGTCGCCATAGCTGAAGCCGGTGTAGATGTGGCCGGTCGTGGAGATGGCTCGTTCGAAGTAGCCGAGCCAGGCCTTCATGCTGTCGTAGTTCTCGGCCACCGCCCGCCGGTCGCCGTAGTAGCGGAAGAGGTCCCAGGTGACCAGGACGAGGCTGGCCGACCAGATGGGATCCTTGACGGCCCGGCCCGACTCGGTGGTCGGCTCGGTGACGCCGAGCGACCCGTCCGGGTTCTGGTCGTCGCGGTGCGACCGCATCCAGTTCGCGTAGAAGTCGCGCATGTCGAAGTTGGCGATCGCCGAGTCGGCGTAGAGGTGGCCGTCCGCAGTGTACGGCCGCTTCTCGTACATCGGGGTGTCGGTCGGTATCGAGTGCAGGTTGTTCAGGACCGTGTCGCGCTGGGCGTCCTGGTAGCGGTTGAGCAGGTCGCTCGAGCTGGTGAAGCCGCCGGTGGACGCCACGGCCGTGTGCACGCGCAGGCCCCGGACCGATTCCAGGGTCACCCCGGGCGGCGTGTCGATCTGGGCGTAGCGGAAGCCGGCGTAGCTGTAGCTGGGCTGGTAGCTCTCGACGCCATCACCCTTGAGCGTGTACGCGTACGACTGCAACCGCGTCCCGAACCCGCCGATATTGTCCACGGTGCCGTCCGGAAGCAGCTTCTCGCCGTACACGATCCGCACGGTGCTCCCGGCCGGGCCACGCACGCCGACCCGCGCCCACCCGGCCGTCGTGCGGCCGAAGTCGTACACGTGCGAGCCCGCCGCCGGCGACGTGGTGGCCGCCACCGGCAGGTTCTCGGTCACCTTGATCGCCGGGAAGGCCTGCCACCGCAGGGTTCCGCCGGGGGCGTCGACCGTGACGGCCGGCTGCCAGCGGGACGCGTCGAAGCCGGGCCGGTTCCAGCCGGGCTGTTCCAGGCGGGCGTCGTAGGTCTCGCCGAACCACAGCGACTCCGAGCGGGTCGGGCCCTCGGCCACCCGCCAGCCGTCGTCGCTGAGCACCCGGCGGCTGGTCCCGTCCCGGTACGTGATGTCCAGCTCCAGCTTGAGCTTCGGCTCGCCCCACCAGGCCGACGCCTTCCACTCGTCCGGGTTGGTCATCGAGTGGAAGCCCCGGCCCAAACTCACCCCGATCGCGTTGGCGCCGGCGCGCAGCGCGTCGGTGACGTCGTACACGCTGTAGAGAACGGTCTTGTCGTAGACCGTGAAGCCGGGGTCGAGCTCGTGATCGCCGATCCGCCGGCCGTTGAGGTAGAGCTTGTTGTAGCCGAGGCCGGAGACGTAGGCGCGGGCCGAGGCGACCGGCTTGGCGACGGCGAAATCGTTGCGCAGCAGCGTTTCCGGCGGCGCGGGAGCCGAGACGGAACCGCCCCAGGGCCCGCTGCCGTAGGCGGCGGCGACCCGGGCGCCGGGCCAGGCCGAGTCGTCGAAGCCGGGCTGCTCCCAGCCCGGGCCCGCGGCGTCGGCCGTCTTCCAGGAAGCGTCGGTCACCAGGTCGGCGCCGTTCACCCGGAGCTTGGCCAGCAGCCCGGCCGGGCCGGCGTTGGTGTTGACCGCCTCGACGGCGATGGTGTTGGCGCCCGGCCGCAGCGCGGACGAGATGTCGAGGACCGACGCCGTCCGCCACGTGTCGGCGGCGGCCGGGGAGCGGGACATCTCCCGGCCGTTCACATACAGGGTGTACGCGTCGTCGGCGGTGACCTGGAGCTCGGCCGGCCCGGTGGCCGGGAGGTCGAACGTACGCCGGAAGTAGCGCATGCCGGCCGGGACCGAGTTGGCCGGATCGCCGTCGGGGTGCCAGATCCAGCTCGCCCCGGTGAGGGACAACTCGGGGGCGGCCCGGCGGGCGCCGATCCAGTCGCCGCGGAACTGGGCCGGGCGCAGGAAGGCGGTCTCGAACCAGGCCCGCCGGCTCCAGGCGGAGGCCGGGCCGGCGCCCGGCCAGACCCGGACCCGCCAGAAGTAGCGGGTACGCGAGGCGAGCGCGGGGCCGGCGTACGCGATGTCGAAGGACGTGGCCGAGTCGACCCGGCCGCTGTCCCAGACGTCGGCCGGGCCGTCCGGGGTGGTCGAGACCTCGATCTCGTACGCGGACTGGCCGGTTGAAAGGATCCAGCCGAGGCGCGGTCGGGCGACGTCGATGCCCAGCGGAGTGGTCTGGTGCTCGACGGTCAGCCCGGTGACATTCGCCGCCGCGTAGGCGGGAGTGCTGCCCGGGACCGACAGGGCGACCACAACCAGCGCGATCAACGCTCGCCTTTTCATCAGGCCTCCGCTGTGAATCGTTTCATAAAGCTCTCATCGATGACCATAGCTGAAACCGGCCGGTAACGTCAGGCCGCCACGGGTTCCTTCGCGGTCGCCGGGGCCGGCACGGCCGGCTGCCGCGCGGGCAGCATCAGCGAGAGGGCGGCGCCGGCCGCGGCGAGTCCGACCGCCCACCAGAACGCCCGGTCGAAGCCGGCCGCGAGGTCGGCGCCGGAGCGGGCGCCGGTGGTCGTCGCGTGCAGGATGACGCCCAGCACCGCGACGCCGAACGAGCCGCCGACCTGGGTGGCGATGCGGGTGATGACGCTGGCGTGCGGGACGTCCGGGCGTTCGATGCCCATGAAGGCCACCGTCATCGGCGGGATGGTCGCGGCGCCCAGCCCCGCGCCCCGCACCACCAGCGCGGCCATGAGGAGCCACTGGTTGGTGTTCGTCCCGGCGAACGCGAACGGCACGGTGGCGACCGTGACGACCAGGAAGCCGGCGACCGAGACGGCCCGGGCGCCGATCCGGTCGACCAGGCGGCCGGCGATCGAACGGCTGAGCAGGGAACCGATGCCCTGCGGCGCGAGCAGCAGACCGGCCTCGAGCACCTCCCGGCCGCGTACCTCCTGCCAGTAGAGCGGCAGCAGGAGCATGGCGCCGTAGAGGGCGAAGCCGGAGAGGAACATCAGGGTCGACGCGGTGGCCAGCGGCCGGTGCCGCAGCAGCCGGACGTCGATCAGCGCGTCGTCCTTCTTCCGTACCGCCCAGAGCGCGAAGGCGGCGAGCAGCGCGGCCCCGGCCAGCAGCGGGATCAGCACGTCGGCCCGGGCGAAGCCGCCGTCCCGGCCGGCGTTGGACAGGCCGAACAGCAGGCCGACGACCGCCGGGGAGACCAGCAGCAGGCCGGCGACGTCGAGCCGCACGCGGCGGGCCGGCTCGTCGGCGGGCAGCAGCAGGGCGGCCGTGACGATGCCGATCAGGCAGAGCGGGATGTTGATCCAGAACATCCAGCGCCAGTCCAGCGAGTTCAGGATGAGGCCGCCCACGACCGGGCCGAGGATCGGGCCGATCACGGCCGGCAGGCTCATGGTCGACATCACCCGGCCCAGGCTGCGGCCCTGGGCGGCCCGGACGACCAGGGTCATCATCAGCGGCAGCATGATGCCGCCGCCGACGCCCTGCAGGGCCCGGAAGGCGATCAGGCTCTCGACGTTCCAGGCCAGGCCGCACAGCACCGACGCGATCAGGAAGACGCTCTGGGCGAGGATCCACAGCCGCTTGCCGCCGAGCCGGCTCTGCGCCCAGCTGACCAGCGGGATGGTCACGCCGAGGGCCAGCAGGAACGCCGTGCTGACCCACTGGATCGTGGCGACCGAGGCGTGCAGGTCCTCGGCCAGCGTGCGGAGGGCGACGCTGACGATGGTGGTGTCGAACAACATCGCCAGCGCGCCGGCGATCACGGCGACGGCCGTACGCGTCAAGGTTTGGTCGTGCTTGGGCTGCTCAGCCACGGTCATCTCCCGGATAAGGGACGTTCGTCTCTTATCAAGGTAGGTGCGCGCCGTAAGAGACGCAAGTCTCTTAAGGCGGAGGCTTCTGTGAGTACGCCGACACGAGCGGCAGGAACACCTGGTCGACGATCTCGACCAGCGGCTCGTGCAGCGCCTCCAGCTCGCTCTCCGAACCGGCCAGCAGAGTGAACTCGTGACGCGCCAGGACCGCCGGCACCGACAGCACCCGGTCCGGAACCCGCGCGTGGGCCAGCTCGCCCCGGGCCACCGCCCGCTCCAGCAGCACCGCCACCTGCGACCGCATGGTCCCGGTGAACGTGCCGTCCTCGGCCAGCAGCGCGGCCAGGATGCTGCGGATCAGGGCCGGGTCGACGCTGCTCATCCGCCGCACCGCCGCGTCGAGCAGCGCGAGCATGTCGCCGCGCAGCGAACCGGTGTCCGGCGGAGCGGTCAGCGGCGCCCCAGCGTGATGGTTCACGGCGGCGACCGCGAGATGGGCCCGGTTCGGCCAGCGCCGGTAGAGGACCTGCTTGCCGGTCTGCGCCCGGGCCGCCACGCCGGTGATGGTCATCTGGTCGAACCCGACCTCGGTGAGCTCGGCCCAGGCCGCCTCGAGGATGACCTCCTCCAGGGCCGCGCCCCGGCGGCGGGTGCCGGCCGGCCTGCTGACCGCTTCCACGACGTCCTCCTCACCACCGGACCACCGGGCCCCTCCTGGCGCCCGATGGTGACGAACCTACGTGATGCCCGGCCCGGCCTAGGGCCGCAGGGCCCGGTCGGCCGTTCGCGTTCCGGCTCGGGATGACCATGATGCTGAGACCGCCGCGGATCCGGGTCCACGGCTTGGTCAGGCCGGTGGTGGCGGGAGCGGAGGCGGCGTAGGTGGCGCCGCCGTAGTCGCCGCCCCGGGCCGTGTTGATGCCGCCGAGGCCAGCGCGGATAAAGCTTGACCAGCGCGTTGGCCACGGCGTCCTCCGCCGCGTGCCAGTCCCCGCAGGTGATGTAGGCCAGCTTTCGCAGCGACGTCATCTGGGACGTCACGAACTCGCGGAACGCATCCTCGTCCTCGGCCTTCAAACGGCTCCCCCCTCCTGACGGAGGTGTAACGGTCGCACCGGCCCGCAGGGTTGCACGGGCAAGCCAGAAAGGTGTGCCCCACCGGAAAGGGCCGGAGCCCGTATCGTCAAGGACTCCACATCAGGTACGGGGGCCACAGGTGCGATTCGGTGTCACCGGTCATCGGGTTCTGCCGCCGCGGATCGCCGAGTTCGCGGCCGACCGCTGGCGCCGCGAGCTGCCCACCGGCAGCCGGCTGCACGGTGTCTCCAACCTCGCCGACGGCGCCGACCAGCTGTTCGCCGAACACGTGCTGTCGGCCGCCGGCACGCTGCATGTGGTGCTGCCTTGCGAGGGCTATTCCGACGGCAGCCGGGCGCGGTTCGAGCAGCTGCGCCGGTCGGCCGGCTCGGTGGTCACGATGCCCTACGCCGAGCCGTCCGAGCAGGCCTACCTGGCCGCCGGCCAGGCCATGGTCGATGCCTGCGACCATCTCTTCGCGGTCTGGGACGGCTGCCCGGCCCGCGGCGTGGGCGGCACGGCCGATGTCGTCGCGTACGCCCGCCGCCGCGGCCGCCCGGTCACCGTCCTGTGGCTGGACGGGGTGCGGCGAGACTGACCACCGGCAGCCCCGGCGCGGGCGGCACCGCGAGCTCGGCGAAGATGCGCGCGGCCCGGTCGGCGGCGCCCGTGCCCTGGTGGGCGCGCGCCTGCTCGTACCGGTCGCCGCTCTCCTCGGCCAGGGCCAGCGCCTCGTCGTGCCGGTCACGGGAACCGGCCGTGTCGCCGGTGGCCCGCAGCACCTGGCCGAGGTCGTTGAGCGCCTCGGCCTCGCTGGCCCGGTCGCCGATCCGCCGGTGCAGCACCACGGCCTCCCGCAGGTGACCGGCGGCGTCGGCGAGCCGGCCGGTCAGCACCAGGATCGCGGCCAGGTCGGTGCGGACGTACGCCTCGGCGGTGCGGTCACCGGCCCGCCGGAACGCGGCCAGGCTCTGCTCGAGCCGTTCGGCGATCGGCTCCAGCGGGTCCTTGTGGTCGGGCAGCCGGGCCAGCAGCGAGAGCACGTACGTCTCGCTGAATCCGTCGCCGAGCCGCTCGTAGATCTCACACGCCCGCCGCAGGCGCTCGGCCGCGCTCTCGTGGTCGCCGAGCCGGTCGTCGACCAGACCGAGCCGCACCAGCGCGTCCGCCTCGCCGGCCTCGTCGTCGACCCGGCTGTACAGGTCGCGGGCCTGCTGGTAGCGGTCGGCGGCCTGCCGGTAGTCGCCCAGCCGCCAATGCACGCTGCCCAGGTTGCGCAGCGCGACCGCCTGGGCGGCGTGCTCGCCGAGGTCGGCGTACAGGGTCAGGGCCTGCCGGTAGGTCTCGGCGGCCCGATCCAGGTGGCCCTGCCGGCGGTGCAGCCGGCCCAGGTTGGACAACGCGCGAGCCTGGGCCAGCCGGTCGCCGGCGGAGCGGGCGGCGCTGACCGCGGACGCCGTGACGGTCACCGCCTCGGCCACCGGGCCGCCGGCGTCGAGGTAGCGGAACAGCGTCCCGGCCAGCGCGACGGTGTGCCGGTGCCAGCCGTGGGCCGCCCCGTACACGCAGATCGCGGCCAGGTTGGGTCGTTCCGCCTCGATCCAGCGGCGGGCCGCGTCGGTGTCGCCCGCGGCCGAGCCGTCGTCTGGGTGGAGCGCGCTCATCGCCGCCTCGGAACCCGCCAGGTAGTGGTCGAACAGGCGGGCCACGGCCGCTTCGCGTTCCGGCGCCGGGTCGTGGGTCTCGGCCAGTTCCGACGCGTACGCCCGGAGCAGGTCGTGCATGGCATAGCGGCTGCCCGCTCCGGCCTGCACCAGGCTGGCCCGGACCAGCACACCGAGCAGCCGCCGCGCCTCGCCCACGGTCGTCCCGGCCAGCGCCGCGACCGCGTCGATGTGCGCCCCGGCGCCCGGGTGCAGGCCGAGCAGCCGGAACATCCGCGCCGCGCCGCCCGGCAGGTTCTGGTACGACCAGGAGAAGACCGCCCGCACCTCGGCCCGCGGGTCGCCCGCGTCCAACATGTCCAGCCGGTCCTGGTGGTCGCCCAGCTCGGCGACCAGGTCGGCGAGCGGGACGTCGGCGCGGTCGGCGGCCAGCTCGGCGGCGATCCGCAAGGCCAGCGGCAACCGGGAGCACGCGGCGGCCAGGTCGTTCGCCGCGGCCTGCTCCTCATCCACCCGCGCGCCGATCAGGCGGCGCAGCAGGCCGAGGGCGTCCGGCGGCGGCAGCAGGTCGAGGTTGACCCGCTCGGCGCCGTGCACCGCCACCAGGCCGGGCAGCGAGTCACGGCTGGTGATCAGCACCAGGCACGACCCGGTGCCGGGCAGCAGCGGCCGCACCTGCTCCACCGACGACGCGTTGTCGAGCAGCACGAGCATCCGCCGGCCGGTCAGCTCGGACCGGTAGCGGCCGGCCCGCTCCTCGACGCCCGGCGGGATCTCGGGCCCGTGCACACCCAGCGCGCTCAGGAACCCGGCCAGCGCGTCGGTCGCGGCCAGGGGCTGCTCGGCGTCGTAGCCGCGGAGGTTCACGTAGAGCTGCCCGTCCGGGAACGCCTCGCGGACCCGGTGGGCCCAGCGGACGGCCAGCGCGGACTTGCCGACGCCGGGGGTGCCGGCGAGGAGCGCCACGGCCAGCGGTGGCTCGTCGCCGCCGGCGGGCGCGAGCAGGCGGTCGAGGGCGGCCAGTTCGCCGGTACGCCCGGTGAAGGCGCGGACGTCGGCCGGCAGTTGCGCCGGGACCGACGAGGCGGCGGCCGGTGGCGCCGCCGGGGGCCGCACGTCGCTCGCCGCCAGGATCAGCGTGGGGTCGGCGGCGATGATCCGCTCATGGAGTTTGCGCAGGCCCGAGCCGGGGTCGCTGCCGAGCTCGTCGGCCAGCCGGCGGCGGATCCGCCGGAACCGCGCGTCGGCGTCGGCCTGCCGGCCGGACCGGTAGAGGGCGAGCATGGTCTGCTCGGCCAGCCGCTCGTCGAGCGGGTGTTCGGCGTCCGCGGCGTCGAGCACCGGCAGCAGCTCACCGTGCCGGCCGAGCCGCAGGAGCACGTCGTTGCGGTCCAGTTCGGCGGCGAACCGCTCGCCCAGCAGCATCCGCCGGGTCGCGTCCGACCACGGGGTGTCCAGGCCGGCCAGCGGCTCGCCCCGCCACAGGCCGGTGGCCTGGGTGAGCAGGTCGGCGCCGGTGTGGTCGGACTCGGCCGACCGGGCCAGCGTGACCAGCCGGCGGAACCGGTGCAGGTCGACGGTCTGCGGGTCGGCGGTCAGCACGTACCCGCCCGGGCGGCGCTGGATCTCGACGTCGGCCGCCTCGGCGAGGGCGCCGCGGAGCCGCGACAGGTAGCTGTAGAGCGTGCCGGCGACCCGCTGCGGGGTGTCCTCACCCCAGACCCGGTCGATCAGCTGGTCGACCGGGACCGGGCGACCGGCCTCGATCAGCAGGACGCCCAGCACGTACCGCTGCCGGGCGTGCCCCAGATCGACGGATCGGCCGTCGATCCTTGCCTCCACCGCGCCGAGCACCCCGAAATCCGCCGCCAACCCCCGCTGCACATCCTTTCGTCCTCAGCGTCCACCAGGGGATTCAAGATTTCCCCAAGGCCGGACACGAGTCTCCCACGCTTCGTCCAAGGTCCGCGCCCGACTATTGACCGTGTTGCAAGCAGCCAGGTCGGCCATCCCGGTTAGGTACGGGGGAATCGGGCGGGAAGGCCTGGCTGCCTCGCAAGTCGGCCGTCCCGGTTTCATACGGGGGAATCGGGCGGGCCGAATTTGCCGGGCGTGGATGGCGACGTGCACAATCGACCACCGCCGATACTGTTCTCAGTCGCGGGGGCTGGTGTGTCGTTCAACGGGTTCATTTCGTACAGTCATGCGGCCGATGGGCGACTTGCCCCGGCCGTTCAGCGGGGTCTCCATCGGCTGGCCAAGCCGTGGCACCGTCGCCGGGCACTGTGGATCTTCCGGGACCAGACCGGGCTCTCGGTGACCCCCGCGCTGTGGACCTCCATCCAGACGGCGCTCGACAAATCCGAATACTTCGTGCTGATGGCCTCCCCGGAGGCGGCGCAGTCACCCTGGGTGAACCGCGAGATCGAGCACTGGGTCGCCAACAAGCCGCTGGACCACATCCTGCCCGTGGTGACCGACGGCGACTGGCGATGGGATCCGGCGGCCAAGGACTTCGACGCGGATTCCACCTCAGTGCCGCCGGCCCTGCGCGGGGTGTTCGCCGAGGAGCCGCTCTACCTCGACCTGCGGTGGGCCCGCGACGACCAGCACCTGAGCCTGCGGCACTCCCGCTTCCGCGACGCGATCGCCCAGCTCGCCGCCCCGATGCACGGCGTCAGCAAGGACGATCTCGAGGGCGAGGACGTCCGCCAGCACCGCCGCGCGGGCCGGCTGCGCCTGTCCGCGGTGGCGATGTTGCTGCTGCTGACCGTGCTGGCCTCGGTGACCGGGATGTCGGCGGTGCAGAACGCCGCCCAGGCGAACGCGTCCGCCGTCGAGGCCCGGCGGCAGGAGAAGGAGGCGACGGCGCAGCGGGGCAACGCGGCGCGGTTCGCCGACGAGGCCACCCGGCAGGAAGATCTGGCGCGCGACGGTGAGGCGCGGGCACGCGGCGCGGCGGCCGAGGCCCAGAAGCAGGAGGAGGCGGCGAAGGCGCAGAAGGCGCTCGCCGACAAGGCCTCCGGCGACGTCAAGGTGCAGCTGGCGAAGGCCGACGCGGCGGCGGCGCGGGCCAAGCGGCAGCAGCAGCTGGCCGCGCGGCAGAGCGCGCTGGCCCGTGAGTCGGCGAAGGAGATGCGCCGCCAGCAGGACCGGGCCAAGGAGCAGGAACAGCTGGCCAAGGAGCAGCAGAAGCTGGCCGGCGAGGCGGGCGACGAGGCCGCCAGGCAGAAGCAGATCGCCGCGGACCAGGAGAAGCTGGCCCTCGAGGCCGGCGCCCAGGCCCGCGCGCAGGAGAAGATCGCCCGCCAGCAGGAGCAGAAGGCGAAGGAGGCCGGTGACGAGGCGGCCCGCCAGCAGAAGATCGCGATCAGCCGCCGCCTGGTCAACGAGGCCAAGGCCACCGTCAACGACGACTCGCGGCTGGCGTTCAAGCTGGGCGTCGCGGCACAGAAGATCAACCCGGCCGACGACATCAAGCGGGACCTGGCCGGGCTGGTGACCTCCACCCGGCACCTCGGTTCGATCGAGGACGTGTTCAGCGCCGTGCCCGGCCCGAACGGCCTGCTCGCGACCTCCCAGCCCGAGACCGGTGTCGTCACCCTGTGGAACGCGGCCGAGCCGGCCCGGCGGGTCAAGCTGTCGACGATCGACGCGGGCCGGGATCAATTCGCCGAGCTGGCGTTCAGCCCGAACGGGAAGACGCTGGCCGTCATCTTCAGCGGGGGCGCCGAGCTGTGGAACATCGGTGATCCGGCGCATCCAAGGCGGATCTCGGTGTTCGCCGGCGGGTTCCGCAACAACGCCGCCGTCGCGTTCAGCCCGGACGGGCTCACCCTGGCCATCGGCGACCGCAGCCAGCCCAGCCAGCCCGGTGAGGAATGGGGCTACGCGACCCTGTACGACCTGGCCGACCTGTCCCAGCCGGCCGTCCTCTCGGTGCTGCGCCAGGGCATCGGCAGCGAGCCGACGAGCGACATCTCGTTCAACCGCGACGGCCAGACCCTCGCCGTCGCGATGGGTACGGCCAACATCTGGGACGTCTCCGACCGGGCTCACCCGGCGCTGCGGAGCCGCATCCCGTTGAACCACCTCTCGTACGGCATGGCCTACAGCCCCACCCAGGAGCTGCTCGCCGTCGGTGACTACTACGGCACGGTCAACGTCTGGGACATGCGAGACATCTCGAAGCCGACGGTGTTCTACACCTTCACCAGCAGCAGCAAGGGCAACCTGACGCTCGCGTTCAGTCCGGACGGCAAGCGTCTGGCCGCCGGGTTCGCCGATGCCACGGCCATCGTCTGGGACGCGACCGACGGCGACAAGCGTGAGATCGCCCGGATCCAGGGCCGCGTCCAGATCGGGTCGGTCCTGTTCAGCCGAGACCTGAAAACGCTGGTGACCGTGGAGGGTGCGGAGACGGCGGTGCTCTGGGGCCTGGAAGATTTCGCAGGCCCGCAGCGGGGCGGCAGCGTACGGGGTCACAGCGGTGTGGTCGCGCTGCAGTACGCGCGGGACGGAAAGACGGTCGTGACCGCCGGCAACGAGGGCACCGCCGTGTTCTGGAAGGTGTCCGGCAGCGACGAGCCGGTGCACCAGAACACTCTCTGGCTGCATGCCGCCCGTCCGATCACCCGGGCGAGCTTCAGCGTCGATCTCCGCACCGTCGTCGCCGGCGACCAGGAACACATCATGCTGCAGGACCTGACCGATCCGGCCAAGCCGGCGCCGTTCGCCTCGATGAAGCTGCCCGAGTTCATGCACGAGGTGCTGCTCAGTCCCGACGGCCGGTACATGCTGATGGCGGCCACGAAGAAGTTCCTGCTGTGGGACATCAGCAACCACAACAACCTGCGCCAGATCGCCTCCGTCGACGTCCCGGGTCAGGTGTCGCCGGCCGCCGCCTTCAGCGCCGACGGGAAGAAGGTGGCGATCAGCGCGGGCAAGAAGGTCAACGTCTGGGACATCACCAAGCCGTCGGCGCCCAAGCTGCTCGGCACCACGACGGCCGGGCACGCCGGCGCGGTGACGGCGGTGTCGTTCAGCCCCGACGGGCAGATCCTGGCCTCCGGCAGCCAGGACCGGTCGGTGGTCCTGACCGACATCTCCAACCCGGCCGAGCCGGAGCTGTTGTCGACCATGACCGGCCACGCCGGGGCGGTCGGCAAGGTCGTCTTCAGTGCTGACGCCAAGAGCCTGCTCGTCGCCGACTGGGACCGATGGTCGACGGTGTGGGACATCGCCCAGTCGGTCCGGCCGGTCCGGCTCTCCCGGACCGAGAGCGTGCACAACTACGACGAAGGGGCCATCGCCTTCAGCCCCGACGGGCAGACTCTCGCCATCGGCACCAACGAGCCCTTCGGCGTGGTCGGCATGTGGGACCTGGCCCCGATGAACCGTCTCCGCGCCGACCCGGCCGCGTTCAGCTGCGCCATCACCGGAGCCGGCCTCAGCAAGGCCGAGTGGGCCCGTCTCGTCCCCGAGCTGGACTACCGGAAGACCTGCTGATCAGCTCACGGCGGCCTGCGTGAGGCGCCCGTAGGGATCTTCTCGCCGGCCGCGATCGCGGTCGGCAGGCGGTTCTCGGCCGGCGGGCGCGGGCCGGTAGCGTCAGAGAGTCAGCGAACCGTCAGGTCCGGGCACCACGGACCGTCAGGTGCGGACGTTGCGATGGGCGCATGACCACTCTGCTGACCCGGCTCGGCGCCTGGACCTGCCGGCGCCGCCGAACCGTCCTGCTGATCTGGCTGGCCGTCACCGTCGCGGCCGGGGCGCTCGCCGCCACCGCCGGTGGCCCCTACCAGGACGACTTCTCGATTCCCGGCTCGCGCGCCCAGCGGACCCTGGACACCGTCGCCGAGCGGTTCCCGGCCGCGTCCGGCGCTTCGGTCCGGGTCGTTCTCGTGGCCCCGGCCGGCCGCCGGCTCACCGTCGAGCCGTCCCTGGCCGAGGCGCGGCACGCGCCGCTGGTGGCCGCGGTGGCCGCGCCGATCGTCTCGGCGGACGGCCGGACCGCCCTGGTGAACGTGCAGTACCGGGTGAAGAGCGCCCAGCTGGAGCGCCCCGCCCTCGACGCGCTGGAGGACGCCTTCCAACCGGCCCGCGACGCCGGCCTGCGGGTCGAGTTCGGCGGCTCCGCGTACGGCGAGGGCGAGTCCGGCGGCGCGACCGAGGCCGCCGGCCTGCTGATCGCGCTGCTCGTCCTGGTCATCACCTTCGGCTCGCTCGTGGCGGCCGGGCTGCCGCTGCTCACCGCGCTGCTCGGGGTGGGCGTGACCCTGGCCGGCCTGACCGCGGTCGCGGGCACGCTGGCCCTGCCGACAACCGCGGCGCCGATGGCCCTCATGCTCGGCCTGGCCGTCGGCATCGACTACGCGCTGTTCATCGTCGCGCGGCACCGGTCACAGCTCGCCTCGGGCCTGCCGGTGGCCGAGTCGGTGGCCCGGGCGATCGGCACGGCCGGTGCCGCCGTGGTCTTCGCCGGGCTCACCGTGGTCATCGCCCTGACCGGCCTGACCGTGGTCGGGATCCCGTTCCTGAGCGCGATGGGCCTGGCCGCGGCGGCCGCCGTGATCGTCGCGGTGCTGGTGGCGGTCACCCTGATCCCGGCGCTGCTGGGCCTCCTGGGGGAGCGGCTGCGCCCGGGACGCGGCACACTCCCGGCCCGGCGCCTGGGACGCGGCACGCGCCTGGCCCGCCGCCTGGGACGCGGCACGCTCCCGGCCCAGCGTCTGGGACGCGGCTCGCGCCCGGCCCGGCGCCCGATGGGCGCGTGGTGGGTGCGGCTGGTCACCCGCCGCCCACTGGTCACAACCCTCATCGTGGTCGCGCTGCTCGGCGTGATGGCCGTGCCCGCCGCCGACCTGCGGCTGGCCCTCACCGACAACGGTTCCGCGCCGGTAACCAGCACCCAGCGGCAGGCCTACGACCTGACGGCGGCCGCCTTCGGACCGGGCTTCAACGGCCCACTGCTGGTCCTCGCCGACCTGACCCGGGAGGGTGCTGCCGGCCCGGCCCGGGAGGGTGCTGCCGGCCCGGCCCGGGAGGGTGCTGCCGGCCCGGCCCGGAAGGGGGACGCCGACGCCGGCCCGGCTCGCGAGGGCGACGCCGGCCAGGGTCGCGAGGGCGATGCCGCGCCGGTCGGGCGCAGTGACCAGGCAGCGAAGCTCGCCGAGCGACTCGGCGCGGTGGACGGGGTGGCGGCCGTCGGGCGCCCTCAGCTTTCCACCGACGGCCGTTACGCCCTGGTGTCGGTGATCCCGGCGACCGGGCCGCAGGACGTACTTACCAACCAGTTGGTAGGAAAGCTGGAGGCGGCGGGCTGGGGTTCGGTGGGGGTCACCGGGGCCACCGCGATCGGCATCGACATCTCCGCACTTCTGCGCGCTGCCCTCGTACCCTTCGCCTTGATCGTTGTCGGTCTGGCCTTCCTGCTGCTGGCCGTGGCGTTCCGGTCGCTGGTGGTGCCGCTCAAGGCCACGCTGGGCTTCCTGCTGTCGGTCGGCGCGACGCTGGGCGCGGTGGTCGCGGTGTTCCAGTGGGGCTGGCTGGCCGAGCTGATCGGGGTCCCGCGCACCGGCCCGGTGATCAGCTTCATGCCGATCATCCTGATGGCGGTGCTGTTCGGCCTGGCCATGGACTACGAGGTGTTCCTGGTCAGCGGCATGCGTGAGGAGTACGTCCGGAGCGGCGATCCGCGGCGTGCGGTCACCAGCGGGTTCCAGGCTTCGGCGCGGGTGGTCGCGGCGGCCGCCCTGATCATGGTCGCGGTCTTCGCGAGCTTCCTGCCGGGCGGCGACGCCACGCTGAAACCGATCGCGTTCGCGCTCGCCGTGGGCGTGCTCCTGGACGCGTTCCTGATCCGGATGACGCTCGTGCCGGCGGTCCTGACCATGGCCGGACATCGAGCGTGGTGGCTCCCGGTGATGAAATAACCATCATGGACAGCATCCTGGTGGTGGACGACGACCCGGGTCTGCGGGAGCTGCTGGTGTCGGCGCTGCGGTTCGCGGGGTTCGAGGTGGCGGCGGTCGGCGACGTCCCGGCCGCCCTGGCCGTGATCGCGGCCGGTGAGCCCGACGCGATCGTGCTGGATGTGATGCTGCCGGGCACCGACGGCTTCGACCTGGTGCATCTGCTTCGTGATCAGGGCGTACACGTGCCGGTGATGTTCCTGTCGGCCCGCGACGAGCTGGACGACCGGGTGCGCGGGTTGCGCCTGGGCGGGGACGACTACCTGACCAAGCCGTTCGACGTGGTGGAGGTGGCCGCGCGGCTGGAGGCGCTGCTGCGGCGGGCCCGGCGTGTGCCGCCGGCGCAGCCCGAGGGCGTGCTGCGCTGCGGTGACCTCGAGCTGGACGAGGCCCGGCATCTGGTGACCCGGGGCGGGCGCCCGATCGAGCTCTCGCCGACCGAGTTCCGGCTGTTGCGCTACCTGCTGGCCAACGCCGGGCGGGTGGTGTCCAAGGCGCAGATCCTGGACCACGTCTGGCAGTACGACTTCGGCGGCGACACCGGTGTGGTCGAGCGGTTCGTCTCCAACCTGCGCCGCAAGACCGACCTCGGCGGGCCGTCGCTGATCTGCACCGTGCGGGGCTTCGGCTACAGCCTGCGGGCGGTGGCGCGATGAAGAACCCGGCGGAAAGGATGAAGTGGTGGCGGCGGGCGCTGATCGTGGGCCCGGAGGTGGCGGCCGCGACGGCGGTCAAGGAGGCCTTCGACGGGCAGCGGCGGGCCCAGGACCGGCTCCGCAGCTTCGTCGCCGACGCCAGTCATGAGCTGCGTACGCCGCTGGCCACCATGCACGGCTGGATCGATCTCTACGTCCAGGGCGGCCTGCGCGAACCCGGCGAGCTCGACCACGCGATGGAACGGATGCAGGCCGAGGTGGGCCGGATGCGGCTCCTCGTCGACGAGCTGGCGCTGCTGGCCCACCTCGACTCGGACCGGCCGCTGGACCGCCGGCCGGTCGACGTGGTGGCGCTGGCCGGCGAGGTGGTCGAGGACGCCCGGGTGGTCAGCCCCGACCGCGCCATCACCCGGCTCGGCGTGGCCGAGGCGGTCGTCGACGGTGACGGGCCGCGGATTCAGCAGGTGCTGCGCAACCTGGTCGGCAACGCGGTGCAGCACACCGCGCCCGGCACGCCGGTCACGGTCACGATCGACCGGCCGGGGCGCGAGGTGGCGATCGCGGTACGCGACGAGGGCGACGGGATCGCGCCGGAGCACCTGGCGCATGTGTTCGAGCGCTTCTACCGGGCCGATCCCAGCCGCAGCCGCGGCGGGGGCGCCTCGTCGGGCCTGGGCCTGGCCATTGTGGAGGCGATCGTGATCGCGCATGGCGGCACCGTCGGGGTGATCTCGGCGCCGGGGGAGGGCACCACCGTGCGGATCTTGCTGCCTTGTCGTACAAATTGACCATTGTGGATTTTTGTCCGGTCTCCTGACCGTCGTCACCTTCGGCCCCGCCTCTCGCCAGGCCGGCGAGAGGCGGGGGTACGGGTCAGCTGCAGACCATCGGGGTCAGCTGCAGGTGGCCAGGGTCAGCGCGCCGGCGGCCGAGCTGACCGAGCCGCCGTTGGCGCTGTTGTAGAGGTACCACTTGCCGCTGCCGCCGGTGTTGTTGGCGCACAACAGGTAGCTGGTGCCGTTGTTCTTGTACCCGAGCTGGGTCTTGTCCGACAGGGCGATGGTCTGCGCGGGGCCGGTCCCGCCGATCTGCAGGGTTACGCTGCCGGTGCCGGTGATGCTGTCCGGATAGGTGTTGTTGTTGCTGGTGTAGAACTGCTCCACCGCGCTGACCCCGCCGCGGACGTCGGACTGCGCCGACTTGTCCGCCGCGCCCTGGCGGTAGTTGAGATAAACCGGCACCGCGATCGCGACGAGCACGCCGATGATCACCACGACGACCAGGAGCTCGATGAGGGTGAAGCCCTCGTCGCCGGGTTTGATGCTGCGCTTCATTAGCAATCCTCCGTGTGGGTCGGCAGCCCGGGGGTTTGGCTGCCGTGCTGCCCTCGATCGGCGGCCCGGCGGAGAACTTGAGGAAGGTCAGAGCGCGGCGTCGATCAGCGTCGCGGCGGCCGCGCGGGCGTGCCCGGCGGCGTCACTGGTGCCGGCGATGGCGGCGGTGGTCTGTGCGCCCTCGGCGAGGATGGCCAGCTGCGGCGCGAGCGCCGGTGGGCCGCCGGCCTCGGTGATCAGCTCGGCCAGGCGGGCCTGGAACTGCGCCTTGTGCTCGCGGACGATCCCGGCGATACCGGGCGCGGCGCCGCCCAGCTCGCCGAAGGTGTTGATGAAAACACAGCCGCGGAAGTCGTCCTCGTCGAACCAGCGGGACAGCATGTCGTAGACGGCGAGCAGCCGGTCACGAGGCGTCCCGCCGCTCGCCAGGGCCGCCTCGACGAGGTCGTCCCAGGCCTGGTGCCGGCGCCGCAGAACCTCTTCGACCAGGCCTTCCTTGGACGGGAAGAGCTGGTAGAGGCGCTTGAGGGAGACCCCGGCCTCGGTACGCAGCGCGTCCATCCCGACCGCCTGGACGCCCCGGCGGTAGAAGAGCCGGTCGGCCGCGGCCAGCACCTGCTCGCGAATCTCCTCGTCAGCCCCGACCGGCATGCGTGACCACCCTCACCTGGCGCTTCGCTTGGCACTGAGAACGTACGTTCTCTAGGCTACTCCTGTCGCCGGAGAACGATCGTTCTCCGCCAGATCGAAGGAGACGGCGATGCCGTACATCAAGGTCGGAACCGAGAACAGCACCAGCATCGACCTCTACTACGAGGACCACGGGCAGGGGCAGCCGGTCGTGCTCATCCACGGCTACCCGCTCGACGGCCACTCCTGGGAGAAGCAGAGCGCGGCGCTGCTGTCCGCCGGCTACCGCGTGATCACCTACGACCGCCGCGGCTTCGGCCGGTCCAGCCAGCCCACCGTCGGCTACGACTACGACACCTTCGCCGCCGACCTCAACACCGTGCTGGAGACCCTCGACCTGACGAACGTGGTGCTCGTCGGGTTCAGCATGGGCACCGGCGAGGTCGGCCGCTACCTGGGCCGCTACGGCTCCGGCCGGGTGGCCAAGGCCGCGTTCCTGGCCTCCTTGGAACCGTTCCTGCTCAAGACCGACGACAACCCGACCGGTGTGCCGCAGGAGGTCTTCGACGGCATCCAGGCCGCGGTCACCGCCGACCGGTACGCCTACTTCACCGAGTTCTACCAGGGCTTCTACAACACCGACGACACCCTGGGCAGCCGCCTGTCCGAGGAGGCCCTGCGCAACAGCTGGAACGTCGCCGCCGGCGCCTCCTGGTACGCGTCCAGCGCCGTCGTGCCCACCTGGCTGACCGACTTCCGCGGCGACCTCGCCGCCATCGACGTGCCGGCCCTGATCCTGCACGGCACCGCCGACAACATCCTGCCGATCGACGCCACCGCCCGCGAGTTCCACAAGCGGGTCCCGCAGGCCGACTACGTCGAGATCGAGGGCGCCCCGCACGGGCTGCTCTGGACCCACGCCGACGAGGTCAACGAGGCGCTGCTGGCCTTCCTGGCCAAGTAGTCAGCGGCGAGCATGCCGAGCCCCGCCCGCGATCAGCACGATGGACCCGGTCATCACGTCGTGCGCGGGCCGGCGTGGATCATTGCAGCATGCCGGTGGATCTGACCCGCACGCTCTTCGACAGCCGTGACGCCGGCTGGCGGTCGGTCGACCTGCGGCTTCTCTCGATCGCGGGGGAGGCCGACCGGGTCGAGCTGCCGGGCATCGGCGCGCAGCTGATCGACCTGCAGATCCAGGGCGCCCGGACGGTACGCAGCCGGCGCGGGCGAGGCTGGGCCGAGGGGCTGGTGCGGGCCGGGTCGCTGTCCACGACGGCGCCGCACGTCCCCAGCGACCTGCGGTGGACCTCGCCGACCGGCGACGAGCGGGTGACCCAGATCCGCCTGCTCATCCCGGCGCTGACGATGACCCGGGTCGCCGACGAGGTGGGTGCGACGCGCCCGGCCGACGCCCTGGCCTTCGACGACGACGTGCTCCGGTCGGTCCTGACCCGGCTGCATCGCGCGGCCCGCGCGGGGGTGAACGATCTGTACGCCGCGACGGCCGCCGAGTTCATCGCGGTGCACCTGCTGACCAACCACGGAACGGCGCCGGAACCGGCCGGGCCGCGCCGGGACGACGTACGCGTAGCCCGGGTTGTCGATCTTCTGCACGCACGCCTGGACACGCCGGTGTCGCTGGCCGAGCTCGCCGCCGCGGCCGGGCTCAGCCGGTTCCATCTGTTGCGCCTGTTCAAGCTGCACACCGGCGAGACGCCCGCGCAGTTCCATCTGCGGCTCCGGATCGAGCTGGCCCGGCGGCTGCTGCGCACCACCCGGGCCGGGGTCTCGGAGATCGGCCTGCGCTGCGGGTTCATCGATTCGTCCCACTTCGCGAGGACGTTCCGCCGGCACGTGGGCGCGTCGCCGTCGGACTACCGCGACCAGGCGCGGTCCTAGCCCTCGACGACGGAATCGGTGACGACGGAATAGGCGACGTCGCGCTGGGCGTCGTGCTCGGCCAGGCGGGCGACCAGCGAGGCGCGGATGTCCTCGTACGTGTCCGAGCCCAGCGGCAGGCGCAGCGGCGTGCGGCCGGAGTCGACCAGGTCGACCATCGCCGCGGCGATCTTGCCGGCGTCGTTGGGCAGCCGGAACTCGCCACTGGCCAGCGCGCGCCGGACGCCGCCGGCCGGCGTCCCGTCGTACTCCGGCATGATCTCCGCGGTGTCGAGCGCGGTGCCGAACCCGGTCGGCGTCGCGCCCGGCTCGACGATGGTCAGGCCGATGCCGAACGGGGCGATCTCGCGGGCCGCCGTCTCGCAGAACCCTTCGATGCCCCACTTCGAGGCGTGGTAGTAGCCGAAGTTCGGGTAGGTGGTCTGCCCGCCGGCCGTCGACACCTGCAGGATGCGGCCGTGGCCCTGCGCGCGCAGATGGGGCAGCGCGGCCCGGATGACGTGGATCGACCCGAGCAGGTTGGTGTCGATGACCCGGCGGATCTGCTCGTCGGAGGCCTCCTCGACCGCGGCGAAGACCCCGTACCCGGCGTTGTTGACCACCACGTCGATGGCGCCGAGCGCGGCGAACGCCTCGGCCACCACCCGATGGGCCTGCTCGGCGTCGGTGACGTCCAGCCGGGCCACCCAGAGCCGGTCGCCGTACTTCGCGCTGAGGTCGGCCAGCGCCTCGGGCCGGCGCAGGGTGGCCGCGACCCGGTCGCCCCGGTCGAGCAGCCGTTCGGTGAGCAGCCGGCCGAACCCGGAGGAGGTGCCGGTGATGAACCATGTCGTCATGGCCCGAAACTAGCGCCGGGCTGACCGCTCGTCCGGTCCAGGATTGCCATGTCGGGTGGCCGATGTTGCTGTCCGGCCATGTCCCGGCAACGCCGCAGCCCTGGTCGGGTCATGAAACACGGGCTAACCTCGACGGGATAACTGAAGATCCGCCGCGTACGTCGAGCGGGAGAGTCCCGAGGTCTTCGGGCGCCGTAGGAGCAACTTCTCCCCAGAATCTCTCAGGCACCGTACCGCTCGAACCAGGCGACTCTGGAAAGCCGGGACCCTCATGTCCCGCGCCGAAGGTGAAAGCCGCCACCCGGCGGTGAATCTCTCAGGCACCGATGACAGAGCGGGGAGGCTCAACCCAGCCCGGGGCGCGTGCTCCGGGAGAGAATGAGGCCTCCGCATGACCGTCAGCGCGTTCGACCTCTACTCGATCGGCATCGGCCCCTCCAGCTCCCACACGGTCGGCCCGATGCGCGCGGCCAAAATCTTCGCCTCCTCGCTGGGCGACGTGACCCGGGTGCGGGCCGAGCTGTTCGGCTCGCTCGCGGCGACCGGCCGCGGTCACGGCACGCCGGGGGCGGTCATGCTCGGCCTGGCCGGTGAGGATCCCGCGACCGTCGACGTCGACCGGGTCGAGGACCGCCTCCGGTCGATCCGCGAACATCGCAAGATCACGCTGCCGGGTGGCCGTACCGTCGTCTTCGAACCCGACCGCGACGTGGTCCTGCACCGCCGACGGTCGCTGCCGGCCCACCCCAACGGCATGACCTTCTCCGCGTACGACGAGCACGGCGCCGTGGTCGAGCAGCGCACCTTCTTCTCAGTGGGCGGCGGCTTCGTCACGGGCGCGCGGCCCGACGGCGGCATCGCGCTGGTCCCGGACACCACGGCCGTCGCGCAGCCGTTCACCACCGGCGCCGAACTCCTGCGCCGCTGCCGGGAGACCGGGCTGTCGATCTCCGACCTGATGCTGGTCAACGAGCAGGCCTGGCGTACGCCCGAGCAGATCCGCGCCGAGCTGCTGGACATCTGGCGGGTCATGGCCGAATGCGTCGACCGTGGCTGCCGGCGGAGCGGCGTCCTGCCCGGCGGCCTGAACGTCCCCCGCCGCGCGCCGGACCTGTTCGCCAAGCTCAGCGCCCGGCCGGACGACGCCGACCCGCTGCACGTGGTCGACTGGGTCAACCTGTTCGCGCTGGCGGTCAACGAGGAGAACGCCTCCGGCGGGCGGGTCGTCACCGCGCCCACCAACGGCGCCGCGGGCATCATCCCCGCGGTGCTGCACTATTACGTACGCTTCGTCCCCGGCGCCTCCGACGACGGGATCGTGCGCTTCCTGCTCACCGCGGCCGCCATCGGCATCCTGATCAAGGAGAAGGCGTCCATCTCCGGGGCCGAGGTCGGCTGCCAGGGCGAGGTCGGCTCGGCCTGCGCGATGGCCGCCGGCGCCCTGTGCGAGCTGCTCGGCGGCAGTCCCGAGCAGGTGGAGAACGCGGCCGAGGTGGGCATCGAGCACAACCTGGGCCTGACCTGCGACCCGATCGGCGGCCTGGTGCAGGTGCCGTGCATCGAGCGCAACGCGATCGCCTCGGTCAAGGCCATCAACGCCGCCCGGCTGGCCCTGCACGGCACCGGCGAGCACACGGTCAGCCTCGACAAGGTGATCAGGACCATGCGCCAGACCGGCCGCGACATGCACTCCAAGTACAAGGAGACCTCGCGCGGCGGCCTGGCCGTCAACATCGTGGAGTGCTGACCCGTCCGGGGTGTGTAGGTACGGCCGGGGCGGGTAGTCGGACGACGTGGCTGACCTGGACGAGGAAGCGATCGCGTACGCCCACCGCATGTTCGACCTGGCACGCGCCGGCGACACCGAGGAGCTGGCCGGCAACGTCGCCGCCGGCCTGCCGGCCAACCTCACCAACGACAAGGGCGACACCCTGCTGATCCTGGCGGCGTACCGCGATCACCCGGACACCGTGGCCGCGCTGCTGGAGCTGGGCGCCGACCCGGACCGGGTCAACGACCGGGGCCAGTCCGCGCTGTCCGCCGCGGTGTTCCGGCAGAACGCCGTGACGGTGAAGGCCCTGCTCGCGGCCGGCGCCGACCCGGCCGCGGGCACGCCGTCGGCGGTGGCCACGGCGGAGTTCTTCAAGCTCCCGGAGATGTCGGAGCTGCTGCGCCCGGGGTCTTAGCCACGCTGGAAGGGGGCGACGGCGGACAGCAACCACAGGTTGGTCGGGACCAGCGAGCGGACCGGGCCCCAGGGCCAGGAGACGGCCAGCCTCCCCATCCGGCGGTAGCACCGGACCGCGGCGGCACGGTCGCCGAACCAGAAGAACGTGGTCGCGAACATGCCCAGGGCCAGCTCGGCGTCGATGCCGCCCGGCTCGAACCGCGGGTGCCAGACCGAGTGCCCGGCCGCCGCCCGGATCTCCGGCAGCGCGGCCCGCATGTGCGCCTTGGTCGCCGCCCGGGTGGGCATCTCCAGCGCGTGCTCCAGGTGGGCCTCCGCGACCAGGGCCGGCGTCGGCGACCCGGGCGCCGCGCTCTCCCACACCCCGAACGCGAACTTGTGCACCTGATACCAGTCGCCGCCCCACTTCGGCATCAGTTGCTGCAGGTGTTCGGTGTGGGCGAGCGGCTGCTGCGGGTCGATCGTGGACAGCCGGTGGTAGCGGCGCCACGCCTCGTCCAGGCCCACGTCCAGGCCACGGCCCGAGGTCAGCAGCATCGTCCAGACCGCCGGATCGCCCGGGTGCCGCGCGGCGCCCTCGAGGAGCACCTGCTCGGCCTGTTGCAGCCGCCGGCCGAAACCCTGGCGCCGCCGAGCGCTGACCCGCTCGAGGTCGCCGCGGATCTTCCACCCGAGGAACGTCAGGTGGTGGCCCAGCATCGCGTAGGGCGCGCTGTCCTCCGGATGGTCCCGGACCAGCCCGCGCAGCCAGTCCTCCAGGCCGCGGCCCTGCCCGCCGACCCAGAGCAGCCGGGTGCGCTCGGCCGGCGTCGCCGCGTCCAGCACGGCGCGTCCGGCCGGCCAGTCACGCCGCTTCACCGCCGCCCGGAACTCGCGGGCGGCGGGCCATTTGGCGGCGGCCAGGGGTTGGAAGGCTCGTACGTTCGGCACGGCGCGCATGGTAACGGAGCCGGCCCGGGGTTCAGGCGAGCTGGTCGCGGCGGCGGGTGAGGTAGGCAGTCTCGGCGGTGTTGCCGGCCAGGTCGATGGCTTTGTCGTACGCGGACCGCGCGTCACCACCTCGGCCCAGCCGGCGCAGCAGCTCGGCGCGGGCCGCGTGGTAGGCGTGGTAACCGGACAGCCGGTCGCCGAGCCGGTCGATGGCCGCCAGCGCCACGTCGGGGCCGTCGAGCTCGGCGACCGCGATGGCCCGGTTGAGGGCGACGACCGGTGACGGGTCGAGGACGACGAGCTGGTCGTAGAGGGCGACGACCTGGGACCAGTCGGTGTCCCGCACGTCGCGGGCCGAGGTGTGCACGGCGTTGATCGCCGCGAGGATCTGGTACCGCCCCGGCGCCACGCCGCTGGCCAGGCGTTCGCGCACCAGCCGGTGGCCCTCGGCGATCAGCGCCGTGTCCCAGGCCCCGCGGTCCTGGTCGGCCAGGGTGACCAGTTCGCCGCCGGCCGAGACGCGGGCGGTGCGGCGGGCCTCGGTGAGCAGCATCAGCGCCAGCAGCCCGGCCACCTCGCCGTCGCCGGGCAGCAGGCCGCGGATCAGCCGGGTGAGCCGGATCGCCTCGGCGGTCAGGTCGTGGCGGACCGGATCGGTGCCGGGGCCGGTCGCCAGGTAACCCTCGTTGAAGATGAGGAACAGCACGGTGAGGACGCCGGACACCCGGGACGGCAGGTCCTCCGCGGCCGGCACCCGGTAGGGGATGCCGGCCGCCTTGATCTTGTCCTTGGCCCGGGTGATCCGCCGTCCCATGGCGGTCTCCTGCACCAGGAAGGCCCGGGCGATCTCGGCCACGGTCAGCCCGCCGAGCATGCGCAGGGTCAGAGCCACCCGGCTCTCCGGCGCGAGGGCCGGGTGGCAGCAGGTGAAGATCAGCCGGAGCCGCTCGTCCTCGATGGCGCCGGTCGGCTCGGGCGGGTCGTCGACGGACAGCATCGTGGCCTCCTTCTGCTTGTCGTCCCGCTTGTTCTCACGCCGGATCCGGTCGATGGCCTTGCGGTTGGCGGTGGTGTTCAGCCAGGCGGCCGGATTGGGGGGTACGCCGTCGGCCGGCCACCGTTCGACGGCGGTCGTGAACGCCTCGGCAGCCGCCTCCTCGGCGATGTCGAGGTCGCCGAACCGTCGGGTCAGGGTGGCGACCATCCGCCCCCACTGCTCGTGGTGGGCCTGTGTGATCGCCTCGCGGATCTGATCCTCGCTCACCTGGCCAGCATCTCCTGTCGTCCGTGGGTCCCTCGCGGGCGGCCTGTCATCCGTTCTACGAACATCCTGGCCGCAATCCGACACCAGTTCGTCGGCGCCTGGAAGTTCCGGGATCTTGGCCGGCCGAAAGGCGCACTCCAGCGCTTGACGACATAGACGGACGCCTCTACGTTACGAATATTGTCCGGGATGTTTCCGGAACTTTCAGTGAGGTGTGTGCCGATGAGGTCGTTCCTTGCCCTGGCCCTGATCGCGCCCTTGACGGCGGCCCCGGCCACCCATCCGCCGGCTGCTCATCCGCCGGCCGCGTCGCCGGAGAAGGGTGGCTACGTCGCCTTCCACGACGGCCCCGGCCGCTTCCCGGTGGTGGCCGGCCGGCGGGCCGCGCCGATCGTGGTCAGCACCGCCGACCACGCCGGCGTCATCCGGGTCGCCGACGACGTGCGGGCCGACCTCGGCAAGGTCACCGGCGTGCAGCCGGTGATCGGGCACGACCGGGTGCCGGCCGGCGCCGACCCGGTCATCATCGGCACGCTCGGCAAGAGCCCGCTGATCGACCGGATCGTCGCACGGGGACGACTCGACGTCCGCGGGCTCCGCGGCAGGTGGGAGACCACCATCGAGCAGGTGGTGACCGATCCGCTGCCCGGTGTCCGGCGCGCGTTCGTGATCGCCGGCAGCGACCAGCGCGGCACGATCTACGGCGCCTACGACCTGTCCCGCCGGATCGGGGTCTCACCCTGGTCCTTCTGGGACGACGTGCCGGCCGCCCGGCACGAGGCCGTCTACGTGCTTCCCGGCCGGCACACCCAGGGCACGCCGGCGGTCAAGTACCGCGGGTTCTTCATCAACGATGAGAACCCGGCCACCGGCACCTGGGCGCCCGGATACTTCGGTCCGGGCAAGGCGCCCGGTCATCCGGGCGGGCTCAACGCGGCCTACTTCGCCAAGGTGTTCGAGACCATGCTGCGGCTCAAGGCCAACTACCTGTGGCCGGCCGTGTGGGGCCGGGCGTTCGCCGAGGACGACCCGCTCAACCACGCCACCGCCACCCTGTACGGGGTGGTCATGGGCACCTCGCACGAGGCGCCGATGATGCGCGGCATCGAGGAGTGGAACCGGCACGCGGTCAACGGCACCGACCCGTACGGCGGGAACGGGCAGTGGAGCTTCGTCCGCAACTCGGCCGCGCTCAAGGCGTACTGGCGGGACGGCGCGCAACGGATGAAGGACCAGGACATCGAGGGCGTCATCACGCTCGGCATGCGCGGCAACGGCGACACCAGCCTGCCCGACGGCGACGGCATCGACCTGATGAGCTCCATCATCGACACCCAGCGGCAGATCCTGCGCGACACCGGCCTGATCGACCGGCCTCAAGTACAAACTCTGTACAAAGAAGTACAGCGCTACTGGGACGCGGGTTACCGGCCGCCGGACGACGTCACCGTGGTCTTCTGCGACGACAACTGGGGCAACCTGCGCAAGCTGCCGGACGCGTCGCTACCCGCGCGCAGTGGCGGGTACGGCATGTACTACCACTTCGACTACGTCGGGGTCGGGCGCAACTACAAATGGGCCGACACGGTCAACCTGACCAACACCTGGGAACAACTGCACCGTGCGTACGCCTCGGGCGTCGACCGGCTGTGGATGGTGAACGTCGGCGATCTGAAGAACGAGGAGGCGCCCACCCAGTTCTTCCTCGACTACGCCTGGGATCCGGACTCGATCCCGGTCACCGGCATCCAGCGCTGGCTCCGGGCGTACGCGGCGGAGAATTTTGGTCCTGGTCTCGCGCCGGCCGTGGCCGACCTGCTGCACGAGTACGCGACGCTCCAGTCGCGCCGCAAGCCTGAGCTGCTCAATCGGCGGATCACCGGCGAGACGCCCGAGGTGATCTACGACGACCAGGGCAACCCGTTCAGCCTGACCGCCTACCGCGAGATGGACCGCGTGACCGCGCAGTGGCAGACGCTCGCGGCCAAGGCCGACCGGGTCCGCCGGCTGGTCCCGGCCGCCCACCAGGACGCGTTCTACCAGCTGGCCTACTACCAGATCAAGGACACGGCGCTGGTGTACGCGCTCCGGCAGGCCCAGTTCACCAACATCGCGTACGCCGTGCAGGGCCGCGCCGCCACCAACGCCCGGGCCGACCGGGCCGAGGCGCTGTTCGCCCAGGACCAGGCGATGAGCCGCTACTACAACACCACGCTGGCCGGCGGGAAGTGGAAGGGCTGGCAGACCCAACCCAAGATCGGGTACGGCGACGTCGAACGGTACGGCCCCAACGCGCCGTGGCAGCAGCCCGAACTGAACAACGTGGCCCTGCCCGACGCGATCTACCCGCACCTGAAGCGGATCACCGTGCCCCCGGCCGCCGCGCTGGGCGTGGCCCTCGACGGCGGCGACCCGACGACCCTGCCGTCGTTCAGCCCGTGGCAGAGTCAGCCCGCGCAGTACCTCGAGGTCTACAACAAGGGCGCCACCCCGTTCAGCTACCGCATCACCGCCGCGAAGCCCTGGGTGCACGTCACCCCCGCCTCGGGCCGGGTCACCGACCAGGTCCGGGCCACCGTGACCGTCGACTGGCGACGGGCCCCGCATGGCACGACGACCGTGCCGCTCACCGTGACCGGCGCGGGAAGCTCGGTCGTCGTCCAGGCCCCGGTGCACCGTCCGTCGGTCGCTCCGTCGGGCTTCCTGGAGGCGAACGGTTACGTCGCCATGGAGGCCGACCACTACAGCCGCAAGGTCGGCGACTGGCAACTGCTGCCGGACATCGGGCGCACCGGCAACGGGCTCACCCCACGCGGGTCCTCCGGGCGGCTGGAGTACGCGATGACGCTGACCACCACCGGTCCGGTCCGCGTGGCGGCCTACCTGTCGCCCCGCAACAACGTGCTGCCGACCCCGGGCCTGCGCTACGCGGTCTCGATCGACGACGCCACACCCCAGGTCGTCGACATCATCGGGGCGACCGGCTCGGACGACACCACGATGAATCCACAGTGGGCCCGCAACACCTCGGACAACGTCAACGTGACCCGGACCGTGCACCAGGTCGATCGGCCGGGCCGGCACACGCTGACGTTCTGGATGGTCGACCCGAGCGTGATCGTGCAGCGTCTGGTCGTCGAGACCGCGCCGCTGCCGTACAGCTACCTCGGCCCGCCCTCGTCCCTGCGGGCCCGATCGTGAGGCGGCGAATTCTCCTCGGCCTCGGCGGCGCGGCCTTCCTCCCGGCGTTCCCGAAGCCGGCCCGCCGCCGCTGGGTGCACACCTGGGTCTCCATGCCGCAGCTGACCGAGCCGAACAACCTGCCGCCCCCACCGTTCACGGGCGCCGCCTCGGTTCTCGTCGACACCACGCTGCGGCAGACCGTGCACACCTCGATCGGTGGTTCACAGCTGCGGGTGCGGTTCTCGAACGCGTTCGGCGGCGCCGCGCTCCCGATCACCCGGGCCGCGGTGGCGCTGCCGGCCGGCGGGCGGGCCGGCGCCTCCGGCATCGTTCCGGGCAGCGGCCGGCCGCTCACCTTCGGCGGGCACACGTCCACGGTGGTTCCGGTCGGCGCCCAGGTGGTGTCCGACCCGGTGGCGATGCCGGTGACCGCCCGTACCAATCTGACCGTCACCGCCTACCTGGCCACCGGGCAGCAGACGCTGAACCTCACCTCACACCCCGGCTCGCGCACCACCAGCCATCTGATCAACGGTGACCACCTTCTCGACGCCGACCTGGCCGGCGCCACCCCGGTCGACCACTGGTACCTGCTCAGCGGCGTCGAGGTGCTCGCCGGCGGCGCCGCCCTGGTCATCGTCGGCGACTCGCTGACCGACGGCCGCGGCTCCACCACCAACGGCAACGACCGCTGGCCCGACCAACTGCTCGACCGGCTGCCCGAGCGCGTGGCCGTGCTCAACCAGGCGGCCGGCGGCAACCGCGTCCTCAACGACGGCCTCGGCCCGAACGTGCTGGCCCGGCTCGACCGCGACGTGCTCGCCCTCGGCGCGGTCCGCTGGACGCTGATCTTCGAGGGCGTCAACGACATCGGCACGGCGGCCGCCACCGACACCGCGCAGCAGCAGGTCACCGCCGACCTGATCGCGGCCTACGGGCAGGTCGTCACCCGCGCGCAGGCCCGCGACATCGACGTGTTCGGCGCGACGATCACCCCGTTCGGCGGCAACACGAACTACGACGACCCGGGCGGGCTGCGCGAGCGTTCCCGGCAGACGGTCAACGCGTGGATCCGCCGAGGCGGCGCCTTCGACGAGGTGGTCGACTTCGACCGGGCCGTCCGCGACCCGGCCGCCCCACGACGTATCGCCCCGGCCTACGACGTCGGCGACGGCCTGCACCTGAACCCGGCCGGTTACGGGGCGCTGGCGTCAGCGGCGTTCAAACGCCTGCGTGATCGTCTGGGGTAGCGCTGCCCGCAGGCCGGGCCGGCTGTGGCGTGCTGGTGTCAGCGGCGTTCGAACGCCTGCGCGGCCGGCTGTGGCGTGCTGGTGTCAGTGGCGTTCGAACGCCTGCGCGACCGCGTGGCGTAGCGCCGCCTGGTTCTCGTCGTGCCGGGCCGCAGTGGGCAGCGGGCCCATCGCCGTCCAGGTCAGGGCCATCGTGGACAGCAGGGCCAGGACGTTCTCGGGGCTGATGGCCGGGTCGAGCGTGCCGGCGGCCTGGGCCTCGGCGATGGCGTCGAGCTTCGCGCGCAGGCCGTCCGCGTCCAGGGGAAACTCGACGCATTCGAGCCGGGCCCAGATCAGCAGGCGGATGACGTCGGGGCGCGCTCGGGCGGCTTCGTAGAGCGCAACCGCGTACCCCGGGAGGTCCTCGGCGGTGAACGGCGTCTCGTCGACGATGGCGTTCGCGTGGGCCCGGACCACCGCGCCGAACAGGGCGAACTTGTCGCCGTAGTAGGCGTACATCTGGGCCTTGCTGACCCCGGCCTCGGCGGCGATGCGGTCGACCCGGGCGCCGGCGATGCCGTGCTTGGAGAAGTCGGCGGTCGCCGCGGCGAAGATGCGACGGCGCTTCTCAGGGGGGTTCCGGGTTCTCACGGCCCTATGTTACCGACTAGTTGGTAGCAAGGCGTGCGGCCGTCGCGGCCCGGCGCCCCTAGTTACCGACTAGTTGGTAGCAAGGCGCGCGGCCAGCGGGGCCCGGCGCTCCTAGTTACCGACTAGTTGGTAGCAAGACGTGCGGCTGGCACGGCCGGCGCTCTTAGTTACCGACTAGTTGGTTGCTAAGGGCGGCCCGAGGCTCGTACGTTAGTTACCAACTAGTCGGTAACTAAGGAGTTGCGGTGCTCAAGTACAGCGTCGACAAGCCCGGCGGCCCCATCAGCGTGATCGAGGCCGAGGCCCGGCCGCTCGGCCCACGCGAGGTCGACGTCCGGGTCACCCACTGCGGCGTCTGCAACACCGACGTCAGCCTCATCGACAACGCGTACGGCATCTCCCGCTACCCGATGGTCGTCGGCCACGAGGCGGTGGGCGTGGTCATCGGCGTCGGCGACGAGGTCGACCCGTCGTCGATCGCGGTCGGGCAGCGGGTCGGGGTTGGGGCGGTCGCCGGGTCGTGCCAGGCCTGCGAGTGGTGTCTGAGCGGACGGCAGAACCTGTGCCCGCGCAAGGATGTCACCGCCACCCGCGGCGGTGACGGGGGTTTCGCGAGCCAGGTCCGGGCGAGCGACTGGCGGCATGTGCAGCCGATTCCCGATGGGCTCGACCCGGCCACAGCGGCGCCTCTGCTCTGCGCCGGCGCCACCGTGTTTCCGCCGCTGCTCCGGCATGGGGTGAGGCCGATCGACCGGGTGGCGGTGGTCGGTGTCGGTGGTCTCGGCCACCTCGCGCTGCAGTTCCTCCGGGCGTGGGGCTGCCACGTCACCGCGATCTCGTCCAGCGAGAGCAAGGCCGGTGACGCGCGGCGGTTCGGGGCGCACGACGTGGTGGTGGGGGAGGAGCCGCCGGCCGGCGCCTTCGACTTTGTCCTGTCCACCGTGCCCGCCGACCTGCCCTGGGACGCCTACCTGGCGGCGCTGCGGCCCGGCGGCACGCTCTGCCTGGTCGGCGTGCCGCACGGACGGCTGTCGTTCGCCCCGCTGGGGATGTTCACCGGGGAGCGCAAGGTGGCCGGCGGCAACGTCGGGACGCCGTCCGAGCAGCGGGCGATGCTCGGGTTCGCGGCCAGGCACGGCATCGCGGCCCAGGTCGAGACCTTTCCGGTCGCGCGGATCGACGAGGCGCTCGATCGGGTACGCCAGGGCACGGCCCGCTACCGCGCCGTGCTCGAGATGTGACGCCTACGGCGGGCCGACGAGGGTCAGCACGGTTTCGAGCGGGTCGAAGCCGTCCGGCATGCCGGGGGTCCGCCACGAGCCGGCAGGTTCCTTGGGCGGCAGCCACTCGGGGCGGAACATGCCGATGGCCAGGTCGAGGTTCTCCAGGTGGGGGCGCAGCTCGTCGCTGATCGGCGTACGCAGATGTTCGGCCCACAGCTGCGCCCGCAGGTCTCGCACGTCGTCGCCGGTGGTGACCACCGCCGTGGTCAGCTCGGTGTCCACCCCGGCCATCGACCGGCTGAAGAAGTTGGCCGAGCCGACCGCGGCGAACCGGTCGTCGATGATGAAGATCTTGGCGTGCACGGTCAGGTGTTCGACCCGCCACAGGCCGACGTTGCGCCGCAGCCGCTGGGGCAGCGGCTCGATCACCTTCTTCTGCAGGTCGGCGTTGACCGTGCCGTTGATCAGCGGCGTGGACTCGGCCGGGTCGCGGGTGCCCGAGCCGACCAGGATCACCTTGACCCCGCGGGCCGCCGCCGCCCGCAGGTACGGGTACAGCTCGAAGCGGCGGTCACCGCCCGGGTACTCGCGGAAGTACTGGTCCTCGATGTAGATGTAGCGCTGCGCGGCGCCCAGCGCCTGCACCAGGGTCAGGTAGATCTCGTGTACGCCCTCCGGCGACCCGTCGCTGTACGGCCGCCGCTCCCACGGCAGCAGCGAGTCGATGTACCACGGCCCGACCGACCGCAGAACCTGGCAGGCCGACCCCGGTGCCGGCTGGGCGGGCTGGGCCGGCGCCGGCGCGATCTCGGCGGCCATGCCCTGCGGGTTGAGCACCGGCAACCCCTTGACGGACGGCCAGACGTACCGCCGGCGCGGCAGGTTCACCGCCCCGATCCAGCGCATCCGCAGCGCCCGCCAGACATCGGTGGTGGCCGGGCCCCGGATGATCGTCCCCGCGTCGTGCCAGCCCCACCGCCCGCCGCGCACGGCCAGCCGCCGGTGGGGTGTCTCGTCGACCCGGCTGGCCGCGTAGTCGATGCCGCCGACGCCGGCCGTGAGCTCGTTGCCGCGCCGGATCAGGGTGACCTTCTGGTGGTTGGAGCCGACGCCCGACCCGGACCAGTCGAGCAGGACCCGGTCGGCCAGCGGCGGCGGATCCGTACGCGGGTCGCCCTTGGGCCGCCAGCGTCGCAGCCGATGGGCCGAGCTGACGTTCTGGTGGAACGGCCCGATCGTCGGCCGCACGATGCTGCTGCTGACCACGGCGCCGGCCAGGATCACCCGGACGTCGACGCCGTCTCTCGCCAGCCCGGCCAGGATCTCGCCCAGGGCCTGGTAGCCGGGCTCGCCGGGCTGCTTGCCGGTGAGGTCCATCGCGGGCTCCAACTGCAGACCGCAGATGTACGCCGCGTCGCCCGGCCCGAGCGACGTCAGCAGCTCGCGCATCCGCCGCATCCACACCCGCCCGTCCACGACGAACTCGACCGACGAGTTCTCGTAGTGCGGGGTGATCGCGGGGGAGAGGTACCGGTCCACAAGATCGTCGAGCGACGTCATGGCCAAGACCATATAAACGCCGCCCTGCTCACCGCGACCCTCAATCGAGACCGGGGTCGCCATGGCTGCCGCCGATGTGCACAAAACCGGCCCACAACAGCGGCTCGTCCGGATATCGCGCACGGAGCTGGTCGACGGCGTCGGCCAGGGCCGCGGCGGTGTCGGCGGCGCCGCCGGTTCGCAGGCGCAGGTAGAAGGCGCGTGCCGCCCTCGCCGCGATCGCGTCGGCGACCGCCCACATCGTGCCGACCACGGCGCGGAAACCGGACAGGAACAACGCGGTGCCGAGGTGGATCGACTCGTCGGCGAGGCGGGCGCCGGTCGTCGCGGTCCGGCAGGCTGACAGGTAGGCGAGTTCGGCGTCGTCGCGGTGCGCGGCGGCCAGGTCGAGCACGGTCAGCACGCCGTCGGCCAGGGCAATGCCCCCGGCCGCGGGGTCGAGCCCGTTGTGGAGTCCGTGGCTGGCGATATGCAGGAAGCGGTGCCGGCCCAACTCGTCCAGGACGGTCCGCCGGGTCGCGCGGAGGTTCAGGAACGAGGAATGCCGGGCCTCGGGCACCGCCTCCATGACGGCCGCGACCTCGGCCCGGACATGCGGCAGGGGCTGGGCGGCGCGGTGCTCCTCCACGGCGATGGTGAGCAGGTCCTCGATCGTTCCGGCCGGCGCCGGCCGGGCCAGGGATCGGGCCAGGGCGGTCAGGCTGGGCACGTACGAGCAGATCGCGACGTCGGCCAGGCCCGACGCGCCGGCCCGATCGTGCGCGGCGTGCAGCGGGAGCAGCGACAGCAGGCCGGTCGGGCACCAGATCAGCCGGTGCCGGCCCGCGCCCGGTGGGATCGCGTCGAGGACCGGCCGGGCCACCGACTGCCAGAGCCAGCCGAGCAGCGGCCACAGCCGGCCGCTTGCGTCGGCGGCGCCGCCCCGCTCGTACTCGTGCAGCAGATCGAGGAACTCGCCGCATCGTCGCACCAGGTCGTCGTAGCGCAGATCCGGCAGTTCGACGACCCGCACCCCGCCGGCGGAGACCAGAATGGCGTCGCAGCGCCATGCCTTCACCACCACGACGATGACCAGACGGCGGCCCAGCCGGGCGATGAGATCGTCCAGCCGGAAGCCGTCGCCCTCCGCCGCCGGCACGTCCGCGGTGGTCTGCCGCCACAGGAGGAGGCGTCCTCGCTCGAGGTAGCCGACGGCCCGCTCGGGCTGCCCGGCCGCGACGGCGAAGGACGCGGCCGACGACGCGAGGTCCTGGAACTGTTCCACCGCCCTCTCCTGGTCGGCTCGCGGCAGGTCTTTCGGCGCGGCGATCTCCAGCAGGTCGACGACCTCGTCCCAGGCGTCGAGGGCTTCCTCCGGGGTGGCGTGCCGTTCGGCGACGTGCGTCCAGACGATGCCGGCGTTGAAGCGCGTCAGCGCGGACGGCAGGGTGGAGCGGACGATCTCGCGACACAGCTCCGTCACGTCGGCGGCCGTCGCCGGATCGTCGGCCAACAGCTGCGCCAGCGACAGGACGGCCTCGTACCGCAGAGGCTCGTCGGCGCCGTAGTGCGTCACCACGTCACGGAGGATCGCGAGCGCCTCCGTACGGTCGGACTCCTCCGCCGCCTCGGTCCTGGCCCGCCTGGCCAGGGCCCGGGCGAGCATGGCGTGCCGGTCGAGGCGCTGTGGATGGATCGACGGCGTAGCGTCCAGCGCCATCCGGAAATGAGTGACCACCTCGGTCAGATCCACGGCGTCATCACCCTCGCTGTCCATCTGCAGCAGGCATGACGCGAGGTTGTGGTGAACCGTCGCGTACATCCGCTGCGTCGGGTCCGAAACGAGGGTGAGCGCATCGCGCAACGCCTGAACGGCGCGGACGAGGTCGTCGGCGTCCCGGTCCAGCCGGAACCGGCGCCGGTACGCGCCGGCGACCCCGTTGTGGACCGAGATCCGGGTCGCCGCCGGGGTGTCGTCGTCCACGGCGGCCAGTGCGCGCTCGATCTGTTCGATCGACTCGTCGAGGTCGCGCCGGGCCCCACGGAGTTCGAACCGGTGGGCCAGTTTCTCGCTCAGGTACACCAGCCGGTCCCGGAACCAGGGCGAATCCGCCGTGGTCACCATGACCGAGTCCCGCATCGTCGCGATGGAGCGGTCCAAGTCACCGAGGTCGCCGCCGACGTTGTGCCGCGACGCCAAGGCCCCGGCGAGGTCCGAGAGGACGATGCCCCGCAGGCATCGCCCCATGATCCTGGGCAGCACCGCGTCGGCCAGGCCGACGCACTCGGTGAGGTCGCGTTCGTCGGAAGTCTCGGCTACCCGCGAGAACAGCACACTGACGAGTCTGACCTTGCTGACAACATCCCGGGGTTCCAGGAGCGCGGTGGCGCGCAACACGGCGGCTACGATCCGGGAGCTGACATCCCGGTTCCCTGGCCCGCGCGCGAGCCGATGGTCCCATTGCCGGAGGGTCAGATGTGACGTCGCCGATGTTGTGAGTCGCCGCGTCACGTCGAGCTCTTCAGCCCGGCCGGCGGCCGCCATGGCTCCGAGATCGGCGTCCATGACGTCCGAGAGAGGCGCCGCGTCCAGGATGTGGCCGGCGATGATGTCGAGGGCCCTCTCCTCTTCCCAATGGTCGGTGAGCGATCGCGCCCGATCGAGGATCGCCACCAGCCGGGCGGTGGCGGCCGTCGGGAGACCCGGTGCCAGCGAACGGCCGATCTCCCCCAGGACCAGCGCGTTGTACGCGTAGCCCATACGGACCCGCGGTTCCTCGACGGTCAGGATCTCGTCGGAGTCCATGGCCTGGAATGCCCGGAACCAGTCCTCGACGACACCGGAACGCGCGTACCGCCAGAGCATGGAGTCGGCCAAGGCGAGTCTGGAGGTGCCGTCGGACGCGGTCTTCTCGGGGAGTGACTCCATCACCGCGATGGCGGCGTCCAGATCAGCCGGGTCCCCCAGCGCCTTGAACCGTGCCATCAACGCGTTGGCGTGCATGGGCATGAACGGTGGAAAGCTCGCACCCAGGGCCGCCGCCATCTGGACCATCACGGTCCCGTTCTCCTCGGTCTGGTCCCGGTTGAAGCGGCGCAGCGCCAACGAGTAGAGCGGCATCGCGACGACCGGTTGCCGGGAGCGGGTGAGGCGCGGCACCGCGGGCTCGGCTGCGCGGATGACCGCGTCGAGGGCAGCGGGCGGGTGCTCCAGATCGCGAGCCGCCCACCCGGAGATGAGCTCGCCGACCGAGTCGAAGAGGTCCTGCGAGTTGCCGTCGGCGTCATAGCGGTCGCACAACAGCGACGCGAGCTGCGCTTGGAGAGCGGCCGCCTGTTCGCCGTCGGGGGCCGCTCTACGGATCCGGGCCCGGATGCGATGAACCGCGGCTTCCAGGTCCGTACGCAGATAGGCGGCGTAGTAGCGCGACATCACCACGTAGTCGTACGCCTCCGAGCCGACGCCGTCGTCGTCCGCGTCGGCGCTCAGCTCCGCCAGCACCATGTCCAGCGTGTCCCGCGACGGGTCCAGCTCGGCCCGCCGGCGCCAGGCCAGAAGGCGGGCGGTCCGCGCCGCCCCATCGGTCGTCGCCTCCGCCATCAGCTCGAAGAGGCTGATCGCCTCGCGGAACGACGCTTCCGTCCGGGTGAGTTCCCAATGGAGGATCAGTCCCGAGGCGAGCCGCCCCAGGTCGTCCGCGTCTGACGTCTGTTCCGCCAGGTCACGGGCGTCCGCAACGGCTTGCTCGGACAGCCGGGGATCGGAGTCCTCGAGGACGCGGTCGAGCAGGTTGTCCGCGCGTTCCCGCCATGCGGCAAGGGTGTCCGGGGCATCCGCGTCCACCTGTCGACCGTAACAAGGCCGGTCGGCGCTGGCTCACACTCGTGGTGGAGCGGCGATAGGATCGGGCGTGATTCTGCCGAAGGTGCGTGATCCTCGCTTCGTGACGGTACGGCGGGGCGGCGGCCTCACCGATGCCGATCACCAGCTGCTGGCGCTGTGGGCGGCCACCTGCGCTGAGCACGTGCTCGGCCTGTTCGAGGCGGTCCGGCCCGACGATCCGCGGCCGCGCCAGGCGATCGAACAGGCCCGGGCCTGGGTGCGCGGCGAGGTCAAGATGATGCAGGCGCGCGCGGCGGGCGGCCACGCCATGGGAGCGGCCCGAGACCTGCGTGGGGCGGCCCGGTTCGCCGCGTACGCCGCCGGCCAGGCCGCGGTGGTCGCCCACGTCGCCGCGCATGAGCTCGGCGCGGCCGCCTACGCGATCAAGGCCGCGCGGGCGGCGGCGCCGGAGGGCGCGGGCGACGCGGCGGCGCGAGCCGAGTGCCGGTGGCAGCGCGACCAGCTTCCGGACGCTGTCCGCGACCTCGTGCTGGACGATCAGAGGCTGCGCAACGACCTCTGCTGGTCGGCTTTCACCGGCTGACCGGAAAGCATTACCTTTTCCGACCCATCCGGCACCTGACTTGCCCCGAATGACTCATGACAGATCATGACGATGAGGGGTAAACGATGCGAATCACCAAGCTCACCGCGCTCGCCGCGGCCGGCCTTTTCACGCTTTCGATCGCCGCGTGCGGCAGTGACAGCGACGCCGGCGGCGGGACCGAGGCGGCCGCGCCCGCTCCGACGACGATGGCCAGCTCGGCGCCGGCGATGATGGCCGGGGCCAACTTCGGGCCGGGCTGTTCGGCCGTGCCGACGGACGAGTCCAACCCGGGCAGCTTCGCCTCGATGGCCAAGGTGCCGGTGGCGACCGCCGCCTCCGGCAATCCGGTGCTCTCCACGCTGGTGGCCGCGGTCAAGCAGGCCGGCCTGGTCGACTCGCTGAACACCGCGCCGGATCTGACCGTCTTCGCGCCGGCCAACTCGGCCTTCGACAAGATCCCGGCCGCCGACCTGAAGAAGGTGCTGGCCGACAAGAAGACCCTGACCAGCATCCTCACCTATCACGTGGTGGCCGGGAAGCTCACGCCGGAGCAGCTGGCCGGCACCCACAAGACCCTCGAGGGCGAGTCGCTCTCGGTGGAGGGCAGCGGCGAGGACTTCAAGGTGGACGGGCAGTCGGCCGTGGTCTGCGGCAACGTGCAGACGGCCAACGCCAACGTGTACATCATCGACACGGTCCTGATGCCCAAGTAGTGACCACGGCCCCCACCCAGCGCTGAGGAGAAGAGGCATCATGCGCCGCATCATTCCGGCCGCGCTGCTCGGGGTACTTTCCGCCGCGGGCGGGGTGGCAGTGGGCGAGCTTCTCGCCGCCGCCACCCGCCCGCCGGCGGGGCCACTGGTGGCGGTGGGTGGCGCGATCATCGACGCCACGCCGACCCCGGTGAAGGAGTTCGCCGTCCGGCAGCTCGGCACCTACGACAAGCCGGTGCTGCTCGGCTCCATCGCGCTGGTGCTGGCCCTGTTCGCGGCCGGGCTCGGCGTGCTGACCCTCCGGCGGCGCGGGGCCGGGGTCGCCGGGGCCGTGCTGCTCGGGGTGGCGGGCGCCGCCGCCGCGGTGTCCCGGCCGTCGGCGGGGTGGTTCGACGCGGTGCCGTCGCTGGTCGCGGCGGCCGTGGCCGGTGCCGTGCTGATCGCGGCGACCACCCGGAGCGTCCAGGTCGCGCAAGAAGGCAAGCCTTTTCTCGTACGCGTGGATCGTCGCGCTTTTCTCAAGACCGCCGCTGTCATCGCGGGTGGAACTGTTGCCGCCGGTGGCGCCGCCGGAATCGTGGAGCGGGCGCGCGGCGGAGCCCTGACCGAGTCGCGGGCGGCGATCCGGCTACCGGCGCCGGCCGACCCGGCCGCACCCCGCCCCACCGGCGTGGGAGCGGGATTCATGACCCGCAACGCCGACTTCTACCGCGTCGACACCGCGCTCACCGTCCCGCGCATCGACCCGGCGTCGTGGCGGCTGCGGCTGCACGGCATGGTCGGCCGCGAACTGAGCCTGAGCTTCACCGACCTGCTCGACCGGCCGCTGATCGAACGCGACATCACCCTGAACTGCGTCTCCAACGAGGTCGGCGGGCCGTACATCGGCACCGCCCGCTGGCTGGGCGTGCCGCTGGCCCCGCTGCTGCGCGAGGCCGGCCTCGATCCCACGGCCGATCAGCTGGTGGCCCGCTCGGCCGAGGGCATGACGATCGGCACCCCGGTGGCGACGCTGCTGGACGGCCGCGACGCGATGCTCTGTGTCGGGATGAACGGCGAGCCGCTGCCGCTCGACCACGGCTTCCCGGTGCGCATGCTGACCCCCGGCCTGTACGGCTACGCCGGCTCCTGCAAGTGGCTGACCGAGCTCGAGCTGACCACGTTCGCCGACTTCGACGCCTATTGGGTACGCCGCGGATGGGCCGCCCAGGCGCCGGTGAAGACCGCCTCCCGGATCGAGCGACCGCTGCCGTTCGCGCAGCTCAAGCCCGGTCCCGCAACGGTCGCCGGAGTGGCCTGGGCGCAAGGGCGGGGGATCAAGGCGGTTGAGGTACGGGTGGATGACGGCCCGTGGCGACCGGCCGAACTGCTGCCCGTGCCCTCGGCCGACACCTGGGTCCAGTGGCGGCTGACCTGGACCCCCGAACCGGGGCCGCACACCCTGGCGGTGCGCGCCACCGACCAGACCGGCGCCCGTCAGACCGAGGCCCGAGCGACCCCGTTCCCGTCCGGCGCCACCGGCTGGCACACGATCTCCGTCACGGCCTCATGACGAGGGCAGCGCCGACTCGACGGCGGCGACCACCTCGGGGGAGTCGGGCTGGGTCTGCGGGCTGAACCGGGCCCGGATCGCGCCGTCCGGCCCGACCAGGAACTTCTCGAAGTTCCAGCGGATGTCGCCGGAGTAGCCCTCGGCGTCCAGCTCGTCGGTCAGCGCCCGGTACAGCGGGTGCCGCCCGTCGCCGTTGACCTCGACCTTCTCGGTCATCGGGAAGGTCACGCCGTAGGTCGCGCTGCAGAAGTCGGCGATCTCGTCGGCGGTGCCCGGCTCCTGGCCGCCGAACTGGTTGCACGGCACGCCCAGCACCGAGAACCCCCGCCCGGAGTAGCGCTCGTGCAGCTCTTCCAGCGCCGCGTACTGCGGGGTGTTGCCGCAGCGGGACGCCACGTTGACGACCAGGGTGGCGGCGCCGCGGAACTGGGCCAGGTCGAGCGGCTTGCCGTGGAGATCGGCGATCTGGGCGTCATAGATGGTCGGCTGCGTCACGCGGTCCTCCTGGGGGCTCTGATCTTCCAGAACCCACAGTAGCGAGGCGCGACGCAGCCGACATCGACTCGGCCGTGGGTCAGCCGTTCAGGACCATGGTGCCGATCTCCTGGCCCAGCTTGGTGGTGTCGTGGCCGCGCCGGTTGCTCATCACCGCGACGACGATGTCATCGTCCGGGTAGACCTGGAGGTAGGAGCGGGCGCCGGTGTTGGCGCCGTCCTTGGCGGCCACCTTGTGGCCGCTCTCGGTGTAGACGCTCCAGCCGTACGAGTAACCGGACGCGCCCCACATGGCGGTCATCGACGGGGCCGACAGGATCTCGCCCTTGGCCAGCCGGTGGCCGAACCAGGCCACGTCGGCCGGGGTCGACTCCATGCCGCCGCCACAGGTCTTGGCGCTCTCGTCCTCGAACGGGATCTTCTTGTTATCGGTGTCGTAGATCGGCGAACGGCGTACGCCGGTGTCGCTGAGCCGCTTGGCGCGCAGCGTGCCCAGCCCGTACGGCGTGGTCAGCCTGGTCCGGATCAGATCGGCGGTGTTCTGGCCGGTGGCCTGCTCCAGCGCCGCGCACAGGATGGTGTAGCCGTGGGTGCTGTAGTGGTACGAACCGACCGTGCAGACCAGCGGGTCCTTCCAGAACACCTGCGCCGACGCCAGCGAGGTCGCGTACGGCGTGTTGCCGCCGAAGCCGGTGCCCTCGTCGTAGTGCTGCACGCAGCCGGTGTTGTCGGCGAGCTGCTTCAGCGTGTGGGTGTGCTGTTTCGGGATGGCCGGCAGGTACTTGGCGGTCTTGTCACCCGGCTTGATCACCTTCTGGTCGGCCAGCTTCAAGGTCAGCGCGCCGGTCACCGCCTTGCTGACCGAGGCCAGGCCGAGCACGTGCTTCGAGTCGAGCCAGACGTCGTTCGCCACGTCGGCCTGCCCGAAGCCGCGTACGTAGCGGTACTGGCCCTTCTGCACGATCGCGACGCTGACGCCGGGCACCTTCTCGTCGGTCAGGTGCTTCTGGATCCGGGCGTCGATCGTGGACCGCAGGCTCCATGTGGGACGCTCGTTGTTCTGCCGCCAGATGCCCGCGTAGCGCACACCCGCCGAGGTCTGGTACCGCTCGTACGAGATGAGCCGGAACCCTTCGTCGGAGTAGCGGCTCCACCAGTTGTTCCACGCGGCGGCGGTCATGTCCCGGCGTTCGCGCCACTCCCGCTTGCCCGGGTTGGCGACCCAGACCCCGGCGTACCGCTGACCGGCCGGGGTGGTCGCCGAGTCGAGGGCCGTCATCCGGAAGGCGCCCTGGTTCTGGGTGAAGATCGTGCCGTACTGGGCGCTGGTCAGGTCGCGGTGCAGCTGCCAGGCGAGCTTCTCCTTGTTGTCCACCCAGACCGCGGCGTACCGCATTCCGGCCGGCGTGCGGTACTGCTCGACGTCCAGCGGCAGCCGCCCGGCCGCCTTCTGCTCGTCGTGCCAGGCGCCGAACGCGGCGCCGGTCAGGTCGTGCCGCATCGAGGAGCCCAGCTTCTCGACGTTCTGCACCCAGACCGCCGCGTACCGCCGCTGGCTGCCGATCTGGTACACCTCGACATCGACCGGGCGCAGCCCGTCGGCGGTGGCCTTGGCCTTCTCGGTGGCGAACTGCGCCTCGGTCAGGTCGCGCAGCGAGCGCCAGTCACGGTTGTCGACGTTGCGCTGGAACACCGCGCCGACCTGGTACGGCCCCGGCGACGCGTCGACCTCCAGGTCGAGCACCAGGAAGCCGTCGGCCTTCATCGTGGCGAAGGTCTGCGCGAAGGCGGCGCTGGACTGGTCGCGGACGGAGAACCAGGCGACCGAGGCCGGGTCGAACACGGACGACGGGGGACCGGGGTGAGCCTCGGCCGGGATGGCCACGGCCGACAGGGCGACGACCAGCGCGGCGGTGACGCGCAGCTTTCGAGAAACGTACATGTCCAGATTATGCAGTTGTATCCGCTTTGAGGTCATTCAACGCGCAGGGTGGTCACCTCGTCGAAGAAGGCCGACTTCCTGCGCTCGTACTCCTCGGGGTCGTTCCGGTGTCTTCGCTTGAGGTCGTTGTAGGCGTCGACCAGGGCCGGGTCCGCGGCCATCCGCTGCCAGGTCCGGGTGAACCGCAGGTCGTGCTCGGAGCCGGCCGGGGTGACCGCGACGCCGGTCGGCAGGTCCGACTCCACGGCGAAGGTCGCCAGGGTCGGTTGCCAGATCTCCGGACGCACGACCTGGTAGATCCCGGTCAGCGTGGCCACGACGGCGTCGAAGGCGGCCGGCGGGACGCGGAGGTGCAGATCAACGTCGCCCTTGGTCAGGGCCCCCGGCGCCGAACTGCCGCCGGACAGGACCAGCTCATGCGGCGTCGAGAGGAGCCGGGCCAGCCGGCGCCGCTCCTGGTCGAGGATCTCGCGGGCCGCGGGCAGGAGATCGTCGCTGCGTCGAAGCTCGAACATCGGCCGATGCTAGGCCGTCGCGAGGATGGGCGCGCGGTCGATTCACGCCGTACTGGCCGGCAGCAGCACGGCGGAGGGGTAGGCGCCGTCGTGCAGAATCTCGAGGCGAGTGACGTGGGCCTCGGTAGCCGTCGCGACCGGCTCGTCGCCGCCGAGGTTGCGGGCGAACCGGGGAAACGCCCCGGCGGAAATCTGGACGCGCAGGCGGTGGCCGCGCCGGAAGGCGTACGCGGTGGGTGACAGCCGCACGGCGACCTCGGTGATGCCCTCGGGCCGGACGGTGACCAGGTCGTCGCAGACGTTGCTCGACCGGCCGCGCTGGTCGACGTCGCACAGCCGGACGAACAGGTCGCAGCCGGGCCGGTCGGCCCGCAGCCACACCTGCTCCGTGACCTCGCCGATGACCTCCAGGTCGGACTCGAGCGCCGATGAGGTGAAGGTCAGCACGTCGGCACGCTTCTCCAGCGGCCGGTTGTCCCTGGGGCCGGGCCGGTTACCGTCCAGCTTCGGCCCGCCCAGCGCCGGGGTCGGGTCGTCCGGGTCGTAGGTGAAGGTGCTCGGCGGCGAGGCCGGGTTCACACCCCGCTCCAGCGCCCGCTGTCCGAGCCGGCCGGCCAGCTTCGTGACGAAGTCGTTCCTGGGGCGTGTGCTCACGATGTTCTCCCGGGGAATCAGGTCTCAAGGGACGAGGACGATGCGGCCCTGGGCCGTGTGGCCTTCCAGCCGTTCGTGAGCGGTCGCCGCGTCCGCGAGAGGCAGCAACTCGATCTCGGTGTCGGCGAGCCCGGAGGCGGCTGCCGTCAGCGCGGCGGCCGCGGCGGCGGGAACGACTTCCGGGTGCGCGGGCAGGTAGCCACCGGCGTTGAAGCCGGCCACGACGAAGTTGCCCTGCCAGACCGCGTTGCCGTCGACGCCGTGCTGCCAGTCGCCACTGGCGTTGCCGACCAGCAGCAGCCGGCCACCCGGGGCGAGCAGCCGCAGGCTCTCGGTGCGGACCTGACCGCCGACCGGGTCGACGATCACGTCGAACTTCTCGTCGCCGAGGACGCTCACCATGGTGGCCGACGATCTGGTCATAGGGGAGCCGGCTGGTAGCCGCCGCGGCCACCCGCTCACCGCGCACGGAGCCGACCACCCGGGTCGCCCCGAGCTGCTTGGCGATGCCGGGGAACGCCGCCGTGAGGGCGCCGAACGCGCCGTGCACCAGGACCCGCTCGCCCGGGTGCAACCGGATCGGGCAGCTCGGTGAGCGCCAGGACCTTCGCATCGCCGAACTCGGTGACCTGGACAGCCTTCATGACGGTTCCCTCCCTAGTTAACGCACATCATGTTGCGTTAAGTGGCGTCGTCACCGAGCGAGCCGGCCTGCATCGCACGGGTGTGCGGCGGTACTACGCCAGCAAGGAGGAACTGCTCCTCGAGCTGGCCGAACGAGGCTGGCGACAGTGGAGCGCCGCGATCGCCGACCAGGTCCGGGACGGCGACGGCCTCGGGCCGCGGGAGGTGGCGATGGTGCTGGCCGACACCATCTCGTCCCTGCCGGTGTTCTGCGACCTGCTGACCCACGTGACGCTGAGCCTGGAAGGCGACGTCGACATCGAGCGGGCCCGGCAGTACAAGACCAACGCGTTCGCCGCGTACGACGAGATCGTGGCCGTCCTCGACCGGGTGAGCCGCATGACCGTCGACCAGATCCAGGCCCTGCTGGCGGCCACGCTCGCCTTCGCCGCCAACTTCTGGCAGGTGTCGCACCCGACGCCGACCCTGGCGGCGCTGTACGAGCAGGTGCCGGACTGGGGCCACGTCGCTCTCGACTTCCGGCCCCGGCTCCGGCTGCTGCTCCAGTCGACGGCCATCGGCCTGACCGAGACGCTCGCCGCCACCTGACGGGCCCGGCCGGCCGGAGCCACCCGGCATGATCGCTCGGCTAGCCTGCGGTGGTGGCGGGAACCGAACTGGACGAGTTGATCGTGGCCGACGGCGCGGCGCTACGCGCGTGGCTGCTGGAGAACCACACCGCCTCCCCGGGCGTGTGGCTCGCGCTGACCCGGAAGGGCGGCTCCGTCACCACGCTGACCTGGCAGCAGGCGGTCGACGAGGCGCTGTGCTTCGGCTGGATCGACGGGCAGGCCCGCAAGCGCGACGACGAGAGTTCCTGGCGGCGGTTGACCCCGCGCCGGTCCCGCAGCATCTGGTCCCAGCGCAACGTCGCCAACGTGGCCCGGCTGGAGGCGGCCGGCCTGATGTTGCCCGCGGGCCGCGCCGCGGTGGACGCCGCGAAGGCCGACGGGCGGTGGGCGGTCGCCTATGCGCCGCCGTCGGAGGCGCAGGTGCCGGCCGACCTGCTGGCCGCGATCGCCGCGGACCCGGCGGCGCAGGCGATGTTCGACGTGCTGACCAAGTCCAACCGCTTCTCCCTGATCGGCCGGGTCAACGGCGTCAAGCGGGCCGAGACGCGCAGCCGGAAGATCGCCGAGTTCGTGGCGATGCTGGCCCGGCACGAGACGATCCACCCGCAGAAGGCCAGGCCGGCCGGGGAGTCACCGCACCGGTAGCGGCACCCGCCGGCCCAGGCCGAACTGCGGAGCCTGGGTGTCGGTCACCATGGCGAAGGCGCCCGCGGGCACACCGTCGCGGGTCGCCACCCGGGACGCCGCCGCCAGCAGCGTCCTCTCGCCGGCGCCCGCGATGAAGAAGATGTAGGCGTCACCGAACTCCTCGCCGTCGTCGTACTCCTCGATGCCGAGCTCCTCCTCCAGATCGATCATGAAGTCACCGACGTCATCGATCCACTCGTCGTCAGCGGTCATCGGGAAGTGGATCTCCACCAGCACAGCCATGACACACATGATCCAGCACCATCGGCCGCCACCCCTCGTCAGGTCGGCCGACCGGGGGAGGGGGACTCAGGCGTCGTCGTGCAGCCTGGTCAGCACCTCGTCGTGCATGCGCGGCTCGAAGACGGCCTGGCCGCCGTTGCGCTTGGCCCAGTACATGGCCGTGTCGGCGTCGCGGACCAGGGACTCCGCGTCGGCGGCGGTCGTGTTGTGGGCGAGTGCCAGGCCGATGCTGGCGGTGACCACGAGTTGCCGCCCGGCCAGCCGGTGGGGGCGGTTGAGCGCCGCCTGGAGCCGCTCGGCCATCGTCGCGGGAGTGTGGCCGTCGTCGAGCGCGTCCAGCAGGACCAGGAATTCGTCGCCGCCGAACCGGCCGGCCGTGCCGTGGCGGCCGAGCTCGGTGCGCAGGCGCTCGGCGACCTCCATCAGGATCTGGTCGCCGACGCTGTGCCCGTACGTGTCGTTGACCAGCTTGAACTCGTCGAGGTCGACGAACAGGACGGCGACGCCGGGGCCGGACGCCACCGCCGAGGCCAGCAGCTGCAGGAAGTACGGGCGGTTCGGCAGGCCGGTGAGGTGGTCGTAGAGGGCGCTCTCGCGCAGCTGCTCCTCCTGCGCGCGGAGGGTCCGCAGCACCGCCTGGTAGTCGAGGGCGACGGTCAGCAGCGCGGCCCACTGGTTGATCGGCTCGCGCCCGGTGGCCGCCTGCAGGTCGACCCGGTCGACCGTGGCGAGCAGTCCCCAGTCGCGGTTGCGGACCCGCACCGGCACGACGAACGTCAGCAGGCCGGGCTCGGCGCGGCCCGCGTCCAGGGTCGCCTGAGGAGGGAACCCGCTGGCCCGGACCGGCGGCAGCGGCCCGGTGCGGGTCGCGCGGTCGAAATGGCCGACGATGGCCAGGGGCTGATCGCCGGAGCCGGGCGTCTCGGTCCACAGCCCGAGGCAGCCGGCCCGCGCCGACGTGCGCCGCAGCCAGCCGAGCTGCCGGGGATCTTCCTCGTGGCTGCGCAGCAGGTCGAGGCTGATGTCGTACTGGTTGCTCAGGGCGAGCTGGAGCTTGGTGCGTTCCCGGTACTGCGACCGGCCCTCGGCCCGCAGCGTGTCGGGCGAGCGCACCGCGTCGGCCTCGCTGCCCGGGAACTCGGCCGCCGGGCAGCCGCACGACTCCCGCACGACCAGGTGGGTCGCCACCTCGTGGCGCACCGGCCCGCCGCCGCTGCCGTCGATCGCCGACAGCAGCACCTCGGCCGCGGTGGAACCGACCCGGAACAGCGGCTGCCGCACGGTGGTCAGGCGCGGCTCGGTGAACGAGGCGTCGGACAGGTCGTCGAACCCGACGACGGCCTGGTCGCCGGGGAGCCGGCAGCCGGCCGCGGTCAGCACCTCGATCAGGCCGATCGCGTTGAGGTCGGTGCCGGCCAGCACCGCGGTCGACGGCAGCCCGGCGGCGAGCATCGCGCGGGCCGCGCCCTCGCCGCCGGCCTTCTGGTTGTCGTCGGCCTCGAAGATCAGGTCGGGGTCGGGCGTGATGCCGTGCGCGATCAGCGACCGCCGGTACGTCTCACAGCGCTCACGCTGGTCCTGGGCGCCCATGAAGCCGGCGAACGCGATCCGCCGATGTCCGTGCCGGATCAGGTGTTCGACCGCCGCGCGCACGCCGACCCGGTTGTCCGGGAACACCGTCGGACAGTCCAGTTCGGGGTATTCGTGGCTGACCACGACGACCGGCCGGCCGCCGGCCTGGATCTCGTGCAGGTACTTCCCGCTCGCCGCGTTCACGATCACCACGAAGCCGGCGGCATGGTCCCAGGCCAGCGGATGAGGCGGGTGGGGCGGCTCGCTCAACTCGAGCTGATCGGTGCCCGCGTCCAACGTCTGCACGGCGACCACGGCCGCGCCGGCGTCGGCGGCGACCTGGGCGATCCCTTCGAGCACACCACCGAAGTACCAGCCACCGAGGAAGGGCGACAGCACGCCCACGACGGGCCTGACCCCGGACGGCTCGGGGCCGGACACCCCACTTTCGACCATCGTGCCCCTTCCGCGAGCCCGGGCGGATGTTACCCGGCACTACACAGAGGAGACGATACCGCTACAGCCGCCGGTAACCGACTGGCAAGATCTCGCACGGTCCGTACCGTAAATGATCAAAGCTTTCGCTTGCGGTCGGCGGGCACGCCGTGCGGGGGCGATTTCGGCAGCAGCCACACCGGGTTGGACGCCGCGATCAGGCGGTTGTCGGCCAGCCGCACCTGCGTACGCACGTAGGCGCCGGCCCCGGGACGAACCTTGAGCGACGTGCCCGCCGAGACCCGCTGGACCGTGACCGCCGGCGTCAGGTTCTTCAGGCCGGTGAGGTCGGTGACCCCGGTGATGATCTCCAGGACCGACCCGGCGGGCAGATCCGTCGCCACCGCGTCGACCGTCACCGACTTGTCCTTGGTGATGATCACGGCGCCCATCGCGGAACCGCCGGCCACCCGCAGGTCGAGCGAGCCCCGGTAGGCGGCCGGGTCGACGAACCAGGCCGCGCCCTTCTTCAGCGCCGGCACGACATCGGTACGCCGCCGGGTCGGCGCCCACGCGTACGTCAGCCAGCGCTCGGGCCCGGCCAGCCAGTCCTCGCCGTCGTGCTCGTCGCTGGCGCCCACCGCCGTGAAGAACAGCGCGTTGCGGGCGGCGACGTCGAACACCCACAGCAGGTCCTCCTGCGGGTCGCGACCGATCTCGACCAGGTCGACGCCGAGCATCCGCTTCTCGATCATCAGGGTCGCGAGCTGCTCGCGGGTCGCCACGTCCATCGGATGGTTCCAGCACACGATGCCGCCGTGGTCGTGCAGGAAATCGACCATCCTGCCCATCGCCGCGGGGTCGTCGTCGCGCACCGGCGGGGACGGGAAGGCGGGCAGCGTCTGGTCTCCGCCGTACCAGTTCAGGTGGCGGACCAGCGAGATCTCGTACGCGCGGTAGTGCTTGACGTCGGCGTACTCCTCGTCGTACGCCGAAAGCACCTCGGCCCTGAGGTCTTCACCCGCCTGACCGGCGCGCCGCTCCCGCTGGAAGATGAGCCGGTCGACCACGAAGCCGGCCTGCCGGTCCGGTCCGGCCGCGACACCCACCCGCAGGCCGCGCATGCTGTTGTCGCCGGCCACCAGGCCCGGCCAGAGCCGCTTGACGTCGTCGGCGAGCCGCAGCGTGAGCCGGGTCCAGACGCCGGCCGGGGCAGGAAGATCAACAACCCCGAGCAGACCATTGCTGGTGTACGCCGGGAGCACGGCGCCGCCGATCCGGTAACGCAGCACGTACTCGCCGGCCGGTAACCCACCCCGGGCCGGGTGGTACGACAGCTTCATCTGCACCAGCAGCGTCGCGTCCGGACCGGCCAGCTCCGGCAGGACGTCCAGGCTGAGCACGGTGTCGGCGATGCACGTGTGATAAACCGTGTTCCAGGCCGAGCCGACCTGCCACAGGATCCCGCCCGTGGCGCCGGCCCCGCGCGCGGTGAGCCGCAGCGCCCGGCCCGGGTCGTCCGGACTGTGCGGGCCGTCCACGAACGCCGACGCGGCCGTGGTCAGCAGTCCCTCGATGCTCGGCTTCCACGTCCAGGCCAGGCCGGCCTCGAGCTCGACGAGCCCGTCGAAGTGGACCGCCTTCCGATGGTCATGAGCGGCGATCCGCCAGTCGTGATCGGTCCACCACACCAGATCCACGGCGTGCTGCCGGGCCTGCTGAAGGTGGGCCTCGAAGCTGGCGCCGCCCTCACTGAACGGCCCGTGGATGTGCATCGCCATGCTGATCGGCTTGAGCACCGGTTCGGCGGGTTCGGTGGCCGTGATCCCCACTCCAGCCACCGCGGCCGCAAGAACGGAACGGCGTTTCACCGCCACAGCATATCTACGCCTTACGGAGAATATCCGCCTTTTCGTCCGTCCGAGCGGCCACCTTGTTACCAACTAGTCGGTAGCGTTCGTCGAGCTCCCGCCGCACGCCCATGACCAGCTCCGCCGACCGATCAACCGGGAGCGGCTACTCGACGCGATGCCCCGGGCGTGGTCACAGCGCGCCGAGAACGGCGATGAGCTCGATCATCCGATGGGCCGCCGGAAAGTCGGGAGCCGCGTAACGCAGAGTGCATCCGTCCAGGCGTTCGATTCCCGGCACCAGCAGGGCGTGGTCGGTCATGTCGGGCCGTAGCACGTCGACCTGGAGCTCGACCGCACCGGTGAAACCAAACGGTTGGACGGCACCGCGGCCGGTCAGCGCCGGCGGCACCGCGGCCTCGATGTCGTCGCAGGCCTGATCGGGATGGGTGACCGCGGCGGCCTGGAAGCCCAGGGCGGTCCGCGGCCGGCATCATGAGCCGGCGCATCATCATGCCGGGTCACGGCGAGAAGCCGCCGGCCGGGAGCGCGCCGTGGCCCGGTTCAGGCAGCCGCACCGCTCGGGTCGGCGCCTCCGTGTCGGGGTAGGTGATGCCGAGACGGCGCCAGAAGTCGGTGAAGATCCAGATGTCGTCCAGGGTGCAACGGTCGTCGACACCACCGCCGCGTCACCATCGGAGCCATCGTCCCCGTCCTACCGCGTGGCAGCGCCGAAGGCCGTCGTCGGCTTCGTACAGTGACCTTCACCAAGGTCCAGGTTGGACCCAGACGATACGGAAGTGCGGACAATGCGGGTGTTGCTCACCGGGGCGACCGGATTTATCGGGTCAGAAACCCTTCGACAGCTGGTCGACCGGCCCGACGTGAGCAGGGTGACGTGTTTGGTGCGGCGTCCGGTGCCGGTCGACTCGGACAAGGTCGAGTCGCTCGTGTTGGGCGACTTCGACGTGTACGGCACCGAGGTGGTCGACCGGTTGGCTGGTCACGATGCCTGCATCTGGGCACTGGGCAGCCGCTTCGCTCCGGGCGGCGACAAGGCCCTCCATCATCGATTGACCGTCGATTACCCGATGGCGTTCGTCGACGCGTTGCCGCCCGGCGATTTTCGATTCTGCTACGTCAGTGGTTGGGGCACCAAGCCGGAGAGCGTGAAGGGAAGGGCCGAGATCGCGCTGCGCGAGTTCGCGGCGCGGCGGCCAGGCATGGAGGTGTTCTGCTTCCGCCCGGCGAAGGTGCTTCCGCGGGGGACGAATGCCTTGGTCCGCGCGCTCTACGGGCCGCTGTCGGTCGGGGTCGACGTGCTGGCCCAGGCGATGATCCGGGTTGCTCTGGACAAGCCCACCGAAACCACCGAGGTCATCGAGAACAAGCACATCCGGACGCTGGGCCGGTGAACCCGGGCCCGTGCGTGGTCCGGTCGCTTGTGGACGGGTTCAACGCGCGACCTCGAGGAAACGCTCGAGCTCCCGCTCTCTGTCGGGACCGCACGGCTGGAAGACGATCTCCGTGATCCCCTGCGAGCTGATCTTGTCGAGCTTCTCGCGCATTTGCGCCCGGGTCCCGGTGAGAGTGACGTCGCGCAGCGTGACGTTGCCGCCGGCGTTCCAGGCGGCCTGGTCGGCCTCGTTGAGGCCGACGCAGTGCTGGGCGTGGACGGCAAGGTGACGCTCGGCGGCCGGTGCTCGCTCCACCACGTCCATCCACTGCTCACCGCCCGGAAGCGCGCGGACGGCGTCCGGCCCGCCGAACTCGAAGGCGCCGTGCAACGACAGTGCCCATCCCGGGCCGCCGGCAGCACGAGCGTGCTCGGAGTCGTCGCTCTCGTCGTCGTCCAGGACGGTGCCCCAGGCCAGGTAGGCCGACCAGGGGTAGTCGTGTGCGAACTCCGGCAGCAGCAAGGTGGTGAACAGTCCGTCGCCGAGCTCGTTGGCCACCTTGTTGCCCTTCGGGCCCAGTGCGCCGACGATCACCGGGACCTGCACCGGACGGTGTGGGGCGTGCCCGTCAGGGTGCAGCATCTGCATGCTGGCTCCTTCCCACTCGACCACCTCACCGCGCAGGAGGCCTTGGTAGGCACGGATGTAGGAGTCCATGAACGACCAGGTGACCGCCCCGTAGCCCATCGCCCGGCGGCCGGTGAACCCGGTGCCGAACGCCACCGCGACCCGGCCCGGAGCGAGGGCACACAGCGTCGCCGTGGCGGCGGCGTTGGCCATCGGGTGCCGCAGGCTGGGGACCAGGACACCGGGGCCGAGACCAATGCGCTTCGTCCGGACCGCGGCCAGGGCCAGTGTCATCCACACGTCCGGGCTTTGTTGCGGGGTGTCATAGACCCACGCCCGCTCGTAGCCGAGCGTCTCTGCCACCGCGATCATGTCGGGCGAGTCCAGAGCTGTCGGGAACGCACACGACACCTTCATGGTCAGTCCCTCATCTGTAAACAGGTGGGCGCCTCAGCTCCGCAGCACGCGGCAGGCCGACATTCGCCGAGCGAGCGCTTACTAAGCGCATAGTCACAGGCTGTGCTCAAGTGTGTCAACCCTCACACCTCACCCCTGGACGACCTTCGTTGCAGTGCGCAGGAAAGGCGTCATCACCAGCTTGGCTGCACCACGGCAGGCGGCAGCCACGAATGGTCAATCGAGCCAGGTGACCAGTTCGTCGAGGGGTTTCCGACGTGACGACAGCCGGCTCGTCCGGGCGGCCGAGTCGTCGGACGTGTGGCCGAGGGTCATGACGCCGGTGAGCATGGTGCCGTCGGGGAGTTCGGCCACCTCGGCCAAGGCGCCCAGTTCGTCGGGTGCGGCCGGGCTGTAGAAGCCGCTGGCGAGTCCTTCGTTCGCGGCGGCAAGTTGGAGCAGGACGAGCAGCGCGCCGGCGTCGAACCACCAGAACGGGACCGGCCAGGGGATCTCGGCGCCGTCGTCCTGGATCTTGTCGGGTTCCTGGTAGCGGTCGTGGTAGGCGGCTTCGCGGATGCCGAGGGCCAAGTGCACCGGTGCCTGAGAGATCCAGGACTGGTGGCCGTGCCGCAGGTACCAGGGTTCCGCGATGGCGGCGAGCCGGGCGCGCCGAGCCGGATCGGTGATCACGACGATGCGGTGCCCCTGACTGAATCCCGCGCTCGGGGCGCGGTGCACGACTCCGACGATGCGTCGGACAACGTCGGCGGGAACCGGGTCCTGGCGGTATTGGCGGGTCATCCGCCTCTGGCGCAGGAGGTCGGTGAAATCCATGGGGTCTCCCTACGTGGGGGCGGTGCACGGAGTGGGGCGGTGAGGATCCGAGCGGCGTGTACCCGATGACGCACGCCGCCGGCGGGTCGAGATCGAGCATCTCGATGCGCAGGCGCTCGAATCCGGCGTCGGTGAGCGTCTCGGCCAGCGTTTCCGCGGCTGTTGCCGAGGTGGCCGCGGTGGCGCCGGGACAGCGGGGTTGCGACAGCACGGCGAAACGTCCGCCTGGCCTCAGCATCCGGCCTATCTCCCGGATCCGGGCAGTGGGTTCGGGCCACATCCCGACCGTGTTGACCGCGAGCGCGGCATCGAACGGCCCGTCGCCGACCGGCAGGTTCTGGACCGACGCGTGAACCAGCCGTACCCGACCGGCTCTCACCGCGGCGCGGTTGCGGCGACGAGCTTGACGGATCATGACCGCGGAATGGTCGACGCCGACGATTCGTCCACGGGTGGCCCGGGTTGCCAGGGCAGCCACAGCCACCCCGGGACCGCAGCCCACCTCGATGACGCGATCCGCCGGCTGGATGTCGAGCAGTCCCACCGCCCACCGGTTGCGTGCCACGTTGGACGGGCGCCGGCCCATGATCCAGCCGGCGGCCTGTCCCGCCAGCCCGCTCGGTTGATGAAACTGGGCCAGGCCGCCATGGGACGACCACCACAGCAGAAGGCGGTCCAGTGATCTCCGCTTGATGTCCATAGGCCGAGGCTTGATGTCCATCGGCCGAGAACATCACTTCGAGTACGCTCGAAGTCAATGCCCAGTCCGGAGCGCACCCAGGCTTCCCCTGCGACACCGGCTCCCTTGTCGATCGGGGACCTGTCGCGGCAGACCGGCGTGCCCGCCACGACGCTGCGGTACTACGACGAGCTCGGATTGGTGAAACCCGACTCCCGCGCGGCGGCCGGTCGGCGGCGTTATGCCGCCTCGGCGGTCAGGGCCGTCGGCGTGATCGTCTTCCTCCGCGAGGTCGGCCTCTCGTTGGCCGACATCGGTGACTTCCTCGCCGGTGACCGGCCGAGCCAGCATCACATCATCGATCGCAAGCTGGCCGACCTGGCCGAGCAGCAGGACCGCATCGAGACGGCCCGTACCGCTCTGGAACACGGCAAACGGTGTCCCGCCGCGGAACCCATGCAGTGTCCTCGCTTCTGGTCGATCATCGAACGACTCCAAGGCGGGCTCACCGTGAAGGAAAGCCATTCCCGAGCCCATTGACGCAGGCCCCTGTGCGGTGAGACCAGGGATCGCCTACTGGGCGCGCATCTGGTCGGCCAGCCGTTCGAGTTCGGCCGCTTCCGTCGCGGGTGACGTGTTGCTGAGCCCGCTCTGTGTGGCCGTCGGGCTTCGCAGGAACCGCCGGATGACGGGCACGAGCACTCCGTCCGGCAGGGTGCGCACCGCGGCGAAACCGCGCGGGACCGGCGGCGTCGGCAGGGCGGCCAGGTTCTGCCGCATGCGGCGGATCATGCCGCGGACCGCGTCCGGATCGCCGGCGAGCGCCGCCGGGCCGCCCGCCGCGGCCGCCGCCTGCCCGAGGGGCACCGCGAATGCGGCGTGCGTCTTGAGCCAGGCGTCCATCCGCGGCTCGGCCCTGGCGTTGATCCCGGCGGTGCGGAACGTCCGCACGATCCGCTCGAGTCGAGGGCTGTCGCGCCCGCCGGGTTCGCCGATCGGCATCGGGACGCGGCGGGTCACGAAGCTGGGCGTACGGTGGCGGACCACGTCCCCGTCCATCGTGCCGCCGCCGGTGGGGAAGCCGAGCAGCACCCGCTCGTGGCCGATCACCGCGCCCAGCGGCTCGGCGCCGGCCGCCCACGCGTGCAGGAACAACACGTCGCTGTCGAGGCCGGCGACCGATTCCAGGACAGGGTCCACCTGATGGGCGCGGACCACGACGGCGATCAGGTCGTACCCGTCGGCCGGGTCCTCGACCACCGGCACCGGCACTTGCCGGACGACCGGGCTGTCGCCCTCGGCGAGCTGAATGCCGTGCCGGCGCAGGGCGGCCAGGCGCTCGCCCCGGGCGAGGAGCGCGACGTCGTGCCCGGCCTCGTGCATGCGGGCCGCGAGCAGGCTGCCGAGGACCCCGGCGCCGTATACGAGCAGCCTCATGCCGGCGTCCGCTCGGGGATGCCCACGACCGGTTCGAGGGGCACGTCGTCGAGCCGATGGCGTAGTTTCTCGCCGTCGACATCGAGGTCGGGCAGGAGCCGGTTCAGCCGGCCGGGCAGCCACCAGGCGGCCCGGCCGAGCAGCGTCATCACGGCCGGCACGATCGTCATCCGGACGACGAACGCGTCGAAGAGCACGGCCACGGCGAGCGCGAAGCCGATCGACTTGATGACCGGGTCGGGCGCGAGGATGAATCCGGCGAAGACGCTGACCATGATGATCGCGGCGGCGGTGACCACCCGGGCGCCGTGGCCGAAGCCGGTGATCACGGCCTCGCGGGGTGCGGCGCCTCGTACGTGGTCCTCGCGCATCCGGGTGACCAGGAAGACCTGGTAGTCCATGGCCAGGCCGAACACGATGCCGATCAGGATGACGGGCAGGAAGCTGATGATCGGCCCGGTCCGTTCCACGCCGAGCAGGCCGGCCGCCCAGCCCCACTGGAAGACCGCCACGACGGCGCCGAAGGTGGCGGCGACGCTGAGCAGGAACCCGAGCGTGGCCTTGATCGGCACCAGCACCGACCGGAACACCAGCATGAGCAGCAAAAATGCCAGACCGACGACAATCGCCAGGTACGGGATGAGCGCGTCGCCGAGCTTGGTGGAGACATCGATGTTGATGGCGGTCAGCCCGGTGACGCCGATGCTCGCACCGGCGATGGTGCCGTCCAGTCGCCGGACGGCCTGCACCAGGTCGCGGGTGGTGGAGTCGCCGGGTCCCCCGGCCGGGACGACGGTGAGCAGGGCGGTGTCCCCGGCGGGGTTGACGGCGCTGACGGCCGCGGCGGCGACACCGGGCAGGCCGGTAATTCTCCGCGCCACCTGCGCGGCGGAGGTCTTCGCGGCGCCGGCCGGGGTGTCGACCACGACGGTCAGCGGCCCGTTGAAACCGGCCCCGAAGCCGGCCGCCAGCAGGTCATAGGCCTTGCGCTGGGTGGTGTCCGGTGCGGCGGTGCCGTCGTCCGGCATGGCCAGGCGCAGGTCCAGCGCCGGGACGGCGACGATGCCGAGCGCGGCCACGGCGACCAGGAGCGCGACGACCGGCCGGCGGGCGATCCGGCGGGCCCATCGGGTGCCTGAGGTGGTGGTCCGGCCGGCTGCGGGCTCGCCGGCGGGCCGGCTCCGGGAGCGTCGACCGAGGACCCGGCGGCCGGCGAAGCCGAGCATCGCGGGCAGCAGCGTCAAGGCGATGACCACGGCGACCGCCACGGTGAACGCGGCGGCCAGGCCCATCTGGGTCAGGAGCGGCACGCCGACGACGGAGAGCGCGGCCAGCGCGATCACGACGGTCAGCCCGGCGAACACGACCGCCGAGCCGGCGGTGCCGACCGCCCGGCCGACGGCGTCCAGGGGGTCGCGGCCGTCGCCGAGCTCCTGGCGATAGCGGGAGACGATGAACAGGGCGTAGTCGATCGCGACCGCGAGGCCGAGCATCAGCGCGAGGATCGGCGTGGTCGAGGACAGGTCGACGAAGCCCGTGGCGGCGGTGACCGCGCCGACGCCGACGCCGATGCCGAGCAGCGCGGTCAGCAGAGGCAGGCCGGCCGCCACCAGCGACCCGAACGTGATCACCATGACCATGGCGGCCACCGCGACACCGATCACCTCGCCGAGGCCCTGCTCGTTCGGCGGCTGCAGCGCGTCACCGCCGACCTCGACGGTCAGGCCCCTCCCGCGGGCCCGCTCGGCGATGCCGATGAGCGCGTCCCGGTCGCCGTCGGTCAGATCCTGCGCGGCCACGCGGTAGGTCGCCTGCGCGAAACCGATGACGCCGGCCGGGTTCACCGCTCCGGAGGAGAACGGGTCGGTCACGGAGACCACCTGGGGGGCCCGTCGCAACTCGTCGACGACCTGTTCGACGGCCGCTTTCGCGGGCGCGTCGGTGAGGCGCTGCCCGGCCGGTGCGGCGAACACCACCCGTGCGGTGGCGCCGCCGGCTGAGGCCTGCGGGAACCGTTCCTGCAGCAGGTCGATCGCCTCCTGCGACGGTGTCCCGGGAATGCGGAGCGCCCCGGACGTCGGGCCGGACAGCGCCACGGCGCCGGTCAGGGCGGCCGCCAGGACGGCCAGCCACAGCCCGGTGACCAGCCATCGCCGGCGGAACGCGAACCGGCCCAGCCGGTACAGGAACGAAGCCATCTCGGGTCTCCTCCGGAAAGTTGGTGTGCTCCGGAAGCTAGCCGATCGTGCAGTCGAATGCTGCACGATCGTGAAGTAGCTCACTTTACGATCGTACAGTTATGAGCTTTACGATCGTGCAGTTGTCTCCTGAACGATCGGCCAGTTAGGCTTCGTGGCATCACCGGGTTCGCGAGGGCACCACCGGGTTCAGCAAGGAGGACGCATGTCCGTGACCGCGGTCCGGGCGCCGGACAGCCGGCACCGTTTCGTCGACGCCGCGATCCGCCTGTTCGCCCGGCACAGCTTCGCCGGCACGTCGCTGCAGATGATCGCCGACGAGGTGGGCGTCACGAAGTCGGCCGTGCACCACCATTTCCGCACCCGCGAGGAACTGCTCACCGCGGTGGTCGAGCCGCTGGCCGGGGAGTTGCGGGCGGCCATTGGGGCGGCCGAGACGCAACGGACCCGGCGGGCCCGCGCTGAGCGCATGCTCACCGGCTTCATCGACATCGTGATCCGCAACCGCGTGCTGGTCCCCGTGCTGGTCGGCGATCCCGGTGCGATCGAGATCCTGCGCTCGCACGCGGACATGAGTGCCCTGGGCGAACGTCTGCTCCAGCTGCTCGCCGACGTCGATCCCGGCGTGGGCGGGTGGATCAAGGCCGATCTCACCGTCTCCGGGATCGCCTGCGGGATGGGCATGAGAGCGCTCGAACTCGACGACGACCTGCTGCGCGAGCACCTGGTCGGAGCCGGCCGACGCATCCTCGGGCTGCGTGCCCCGCGCTGCCTCCGCTGACCCCGGCGGCCGCCGACAGGCGGCGGCCGGCGCCACGATGTGAGCCGCACGGCACGGAACCCTCAGGGCGGCGAGTCGAGCAGGGGACGGGTGACGCGCAGCAGGTGCCGTCGGACGTGCTCTGCGGGACTGCCGTCGTGGCCGGCCATTCCCCACGTGATCATGGCGCCGTTGTAGGTGGCATGGATCGTCTCCGCTGTTGCCTCGTCGACGCGGGCGGGGTTCAGCTCGCCGACGTCGGTCGCGGCTTGGAGCACCGCGCCGATCGCCGTCTCCACGGCGGCGGCGTACTGGCGAGTGATCTGCTGAAACTCCGGATTCGACAGGTCCATGAGCAGAAACGCCAGATGGTTGGCGAACTCGGCCGTGTTCCGGACGGTGCCGGCCATCGCCACCAGGGCCTCGATCAGCGCCGTCATCGGGCGTTCGGCCGACCGCGCGGCGGCCAGGCGGGCCGGCACGGTCGCGACGGCGTCGCGGGCGAGCGCCAGCAGCAGTCCATCCTTCGAGCCGAAGCGACGCAGCAGGGCGGCGGCGGTCAGCCCCACGCGATCGCCGATCTGCGCAAGAGTCGCGTTCGCGGGTCCGGCCTGACCGACGGCGTGGGCAGCGGCGGCGAGGATGGCGGCATCCGAGACGGTCCGCGGTCGAGCCATGGGTTGCACACTAGCGGGTCGCAGCAGTTAGTAAATCGTGATTCACTAACGTCATGCAGACGTCGCTGACCAAGCCATTGACGGACAAGGTCGCCCTGGTGGCGGGGGCCACTCGCGGAGCCGGACGGGGCATCGCCGTGGAACTCGGCGCCGCGGGCGCGTGGGTTTACGTCACCGGTCGCAGTTCGCGGGCCGGGCGGTCGGACATGGACCGGCCCGAAACGATCGAGGAGACCGCCGACCTGGTCACCGCGGCCGGTGGCCACGGCATTGCCGTGCGCTGCGACCACAGCGACGTGCGGCAGGTGGCGGCGCTCATCCGGCGGGTCGAAGACGAGCACGACCGGCTCGACGTCCTGGTCAACGACATCTGGGGTGGCGATCCGCTGACCGAATGGGGCACGCCGTTCTGGCAGCTGGACCTGGCCGCGTTCCGCGCCATGTGGGAACGCGCGGTGCTGACCCATCTCATCACCAGCCAGCACGCCGTCCCGCTGATGATGCGGCGCCGCACCGGCCTGATCATCGAGGTGACCGACGGGCTGGGTCGCGAGTACCGCGGCAACCTCGCCTATGACCTCACCAAGACCGCCGTCAACCGCCTGGCCCTGGCCCAGGCGGAGGAACTGCGCGAACACGGGATCACCGCGCTGGCCGTCACTCCGGGCTTCCTGCGGTCCGAGGCGATGCTCGACCACTTCGGCGTCACCGAGGACAACTGGCGCGACGGCGGCGACCGCGACCCCCACTTCCTGGCCTCCGAGACGCCTCGCTACATCGGACGCGCGATCAGCGCGCTCGCCGCCGATCCGCACATCGCCGGGCGAGCGGGTCAGGTCCTCACTTCCTGGGACCTCGCCGAGCACTACGGCCTGCACGACGTCGACGGGCGCCAACCGAACTGGGCTCGGCACATCGGCAGCCCGGTCCCGGCGTAGCCGTGGTTCTCGCCCGCTTCGCCCACATCCGGCCGGCCGCGGTGCTGCCCTGCGCCACGACGGCCGACGTCGCCGCGGCCCTCGCCACGGCGCGGCGGCGGCGCCTGCCCGTGGCCGTACGGGGTGGCGGCCACTGCTTCGCCGGACGATCCACCACGACCGGCGTCGTGATCGATACCAGCCCGATGGCCGGGGTGCGGCTCGACGGCAGCCGCGCCGTCATCGGCGCCGGCACGCGCCTCGCCGAGGTCTACGACCGGCTCGGCGCCCACGGCCGGACCATCCCGGCCGGGTGCGGGCCCACCGTGGGCATCACCGGGCTCACGCTCGGCGGCGGGCTCGGTATCCTCGGCCGCCGTCACGGACTGACCTGCGACAGCCTTCTGGCGGCAACACTGGTCCGGGCCGACGGCCGGACGGTCGAGGCTGACGACGACCTGCTGTGGGCCATGCGCGGAGGAGGCGCCCCCGGCGTGGTCACCTCCCTCACCTTCGCGACCGTGGCCGCGCCCACCCGCACCGCCTTCCGGTGGAGCTATCCCGCCGATGGCGCGGCCGACCTCCTCGACGCCTGGCAGCACTCGCTACCCGAGCTCGACGAGACGACCGCGCCCAGCCTCACCATCACCGCTCCGGCAGACCCGAGGCTCGCACCCCGCGTCGCCGTCTTCGGTGCCGCAGCCGACGGCGCCGCGGTCGACCTGCTGCGCCGCCGCCTCGGGCAACGGCCCAGCGCTAACGAACGGCACCACGACACCGTGCAGGTGGTGAAGAGGTGGCTGGCCACACCGGACGACGGCGGTACCCGTTTCGCCTACCTGCGCTCCGAGTTCTTCCGGTCCACGCTTCCCGCCGCCGAGCTGCTCGAACGACTCATCACCGACCGGACACCCGGCGAAGAACGAGAACTGGACTTCACCCCGTGGGGAGGCGCCTACAACCGGCTGCCGGCCGACGCGACGGCCTTCCCTCACCGCGACGCCCGATTCCTGCTCAAACAGACCGCCACCGTACGGGCCGACCAGCAACCCAGCAGATGGCTGGACGACTCCTACCAGCTCACCCATCTCCACGGCACCGGCGGCGCCTATCCCAACTTCCCCGAGCCCCAGCTGAACACCGAGGCCTACTACCTGACCAACACGGACCGGCTACGCCGGCTCAACGCCGTCCACGACCCCTCGAGCCTGTTCACCCACTGACAGCGGTCACGGTTGCCAGGTGATGTGGTAGACGAAGGTCGGCGTGGTGCACGTGTTGTTCTCGTCGTACACCCAGCCGTCCATGATGTAGCTGAACGGCGTGCTGCCCCAGATGTAGTTGTTGGGGAGGTAGCCGTACTTCGAGTAACGGTACGAGCCGTCGTGCGCCCGGTCCCAGATCGTGATCCAGCCGGTCGTGCGGTTCCAGATGGAGTACGTGTGGTCCTGCCAGACGCTGCCTTCGAACCGCCAGCCGTGGCACAGGATGTCGGCGCGGGGATAGAAGATGCCGTACCCGGTGAAGTTGGTCCCGGTCCAGACGCAGATCCGGTCGACCGGGCACTTGTAGCTGTAGCTCTCGGTGCTGTGCCAGATCTGGGCGCCGCTGATCGTGGTGATCAGGTGTGGCGCCTCGGCGGTGGTCGCCCGGGCGGGCGGGCTGCCGGCCAGCAGCGCCATGCCGAGGGCGGCGGCCAGGGCCAGCACGGCCGCAGTGCGCCGGATTCGCGATGGGTCGCGCGTGACGATCATGTTGTCTTCCCTTCCGGGCGGCGCGGGCGCGTCGCGTAGGGGGCCATCGGAGCACGCGGCGCCTTCATTCCGCCTTCACCGCCGTACGCTTGTCCGGTGATCACCGCGAATCAAGCCACGGTGACGGTCATCGGGGGCGGGCAGTCCGGCCTGTCGGCGGCCTATCACCTTCAGCGGCGCGGGATCGATCACGTGGTGTTCGACGCCGAGCGTGGGCCGGGTGGCGCCTGGCAGCACCGGTGGGAGTCGCTGCGGATGGCCACCGTGAACGGCATCTTCGACCTGCCGGGGTTCCCCAAGCCGCCGATCGACCCGGCGGAACCGAGCCGCACCGCCGTGCCGGAGTACTTCGCCGGCTTCGAGCGGGCCGTCGGTCTGTCGATCCGGCGCCCGGTGCGGGTCACCGCGGTGCGCCGGGCCGGCCGCGAATTCCTGGTCGAGACCAGCGCCGGTCGGTGGACCGTCCAGGCGGTGATCAACGCCACCGGCACCTGGACCAACCCGGTCCGGCCGCACTATCCGGGGCAGGAGACCTTTGCCGGGCTCCAACTGCACACGCACGACTACGTGTCGGCCGAGCAGTTCGCCGGGATGCGGGTGGCCGTGGTCGGCGGCGGGATCTCGGCGATCCAGCAGCTCGAGGAGATCTCCCGGGTGGCGACCACGTTCTGGTACACCCGCCGCGAGCCGGTCTTCCGGGACGGCGCGTTCGAGCCCGAGATCACCGGCCGCGAGGTCATCGCCAAGGTCACCGCGGACGTCGAGGAGGGCCGCCCGACCGGCAGCGTCGTCTCCTACACCGGCCTGCTCTGGACGCCCTACGCGCTGGCCGCCAAGAAGCGCGGCGCCCTGGAACGCCGCCCGATGTTCACGGCCATCAAACCTTTTGGGGTACGCGAGGAGGACGGCTCCTTCACCTCGGTGAACGCCATCCTCTGGGCCACCGGCTTCAAGGCCGCCCTCAGCCATCTCGACCCCTTGGGCCTGCGCAACGACCGGGGCGGCATCCGGCTGATCGGCACCCAGGTCGCCGGCGAGCCCCGCGTCCACCTGATCGGCTTCGGCCCGTCCCAGTCGACCATCGGCGCCAACCGCGCCGGTCGCGAGGCGGCCGGCGCCATCGCCCGGCTGCTCAAGGACACCGGCGCGGTCTTCGCCGAACCCGGAGGGCGTTCTACCGCTCGACCGCCAGCGTCAGGGTGACGTCGGAGCTGTCGGTGATGGGTCGCGTCCGCGGGCGCTTCCCGGCCTCGGTGACCAGCGTGCCGCCCGAGGTGAGGGTGAACGTGACGTCCTTGAGGCCGGCCGGCTCGGGCACGTCGATGGACGCGTTGAAGCCACCCTGGGCGATCTCGAGGACCTCGATCTTGGTGCTGAGCGGGTGCGCGGCCAGGCCCGCGCCCTTCACGGTGAGGTGCCGGCCGAGATCCAGTTCGAGCCGCCAGGCGGTGGTGTCCCGGGGCTCGGATCGGCCCTGGTGCTGGACGGTCAGCAGGAGCCAGGCGTGGCCCGGGGCGGCCCACCCGCGCTGGAAGCTGTACGCGCCGAGCCTCGCGTCGATGTCGAACTGCGCGTTGTAGGCGGTCACCGTGCTCGCCAGGCCGGTGCCGGGGGTGAACAGCGTCGCGTTGCCGCTCTTCAGGGGGTAGTAGGCGGCCGGGCTGTAGCCGCCACGGTCGCCGGTGCGCAGGCTCAGCGTCTGGGTCTTACCCAGTTCGGTCGCCGCCAGCAGGGGCTCGCTGCCGGCCGGGATGCTGGCGATGAGCAGGCCCCCGGCCTCGGTGAGGACGGGCAGGCCCTTGACCGGGATGTCCACGTCGCCGGCCTTCAGCGCCACGGTCGGGTCGGCGCCCTCGCGCACGATCTCGCGTGTGAGGGCGCCGTCCTCGGCGTACGCGATGACCAGCTCCCGGCCCGGCCCGGCGGTCACCCCGACGTCGTAGTCGTCGGAAAGGTCGAGAAAGCTGGCCTGGGCGCCGGTCAGCGCCGGCGTGACGAAGACGTATTCGAAGCTCAGGCCGTACCGCGGGCCGGTGATGCGGATGGAGGCGGTGCTGTGCTTCAGCTCGTGCAGGGTCTCGAGGTCGTGGGCGTCGCCGCGGTCGGCGTCGGTGCGGTAGACGGCGTAATTCGCGTCCACCGTGGTCGACTTCGGCGCGGCTTCGCCGCAGCCAGCCGCCGCGGCGGGGAACATGACGACGGCGACGGCCGCCCAGACCCTCGGATTCATGACCTCAACGCTAACCGTCTCAGAGTGTCGTGATGAGACCGCCGTCGATGGCGATGTCGGCGCCGGTGATGTTGGCGGCCCGGTCGCTGGCCAGCAGCAGGACCAGGTCGGCGACCTCCTCCGGCTCGGTGAACCGGCCGGTGGCCGACTCGGCGGCGGCGCCCCGGGCCACGCCCTCGGGGTTGGCCCCGGAGGCCTGGGCGACGGTGGCCGCGACGCCTCCGGGACCGAGCCACAGGGCGGTGGCGACCGGTCCGGGGCTGACCGTGGTGACCCGGATGCCGTGCGGCGCCACCTCCTTGGACAGCGACTTGCTGAAGCTGGCCAGGGCGGCCTTGGCCGCGCTGTAGTCGATGACCAGCGGGTCGGGCAGGCGGGCGTTGACCGAGTTGACGGTGACGATCGCGCCGGCGCCGCGGTCGATCAGGTGCGGCAGGGCGGCGCGGGTGGTGCGTACGGCGGCCAGGAAGTTGATCGTCAAGGTCGTGGCCCAGTCGTCGTCGGTGACCGACAGGAACCCGCCGGTGCGGGGCACGACGGCGCCGACGTTGTTGACCAGGATGTCGAAACCACCGTGTTCGGCCACGGCGGTCTCGATGAGCCGGGCCGGACCGCCGGGGGTGGCCAGGTCGACCGCCACCGGGTGGACGGCGGCGCGGGCGGCGAGGTCGGACAGTTCGGTGGTGGCGGTGCGCGCCCCGGCCACGACGGTGACGCCCTCGCCGGCCAGGGCCCGGGTGATGGCCAGGCCGATGCCCTTGCTGGCGCCGGTCACGACCGCGGTCTTTCCGCTCAGACGCAGGTCCATGGTCAGAGGGAGTGCTTCTCGAGCCACGACAGGGTGGCGTCGGCGACCTCGCGCCAGCCGTTGTCGATGGTCAGCGAGTGGGCCCGGTCGGGGAACTCCACGATGTCGGTGACGGCGTCGGAGTGCCGGTACTGCTTGAGCGTGGCCCGGGTGACCGACTCGGGCACGGTGTGGTCGCGGCCGCCCATCATCAGCAGCAGCGGGCCGCGCAGCTCGTTGGCGGTGTCGACCTTGGCCGGCGAGTGCGGGTCGAAGTTGGCCGCGGCGGCCTCGAAGAGCGGCTTGCCCGGCGCCGGGATCGCCCAGCGCTCGAACAGCTCGGCGGACTCCTGCTCGGTGATCGCGTTGCCGAACGCGTACCGGAACTGCTCGGCGGTCAGCGACACCGCCTTGTGCCGGTTGGCCGGGTTCTTGAACACCGGGAAGGTGGCCCGCAGCGAGGACAGCGGCACCGGCAGCACGCCCTTGATCTGCGCGGCGTCGATCGCGACGGCGGCCGCGGCGAGGTCCTGGCCGAGCAGCTTCTGGGCGACCATGCCGCCGAACGAGTGCCCGACCAGGATGGGCTTGGCGTCGAGCCGGTTGATGATGGCCGTGTAGTGGGCGACCACGTCGTCGATGCCGTGGTCGGCGAGGCTGTCCGGGTTGGCCCGGGCCGCCTCGACGGTGTCCGGTTCGCCCGGCCAGCCCGGCGCCGAGGTGTCGTACCCGGCCGCCTGGAAGTGGGTCTGCCAGCTCGCCCAGGAGGTGGAGGACAGCCAGAGTCCGTGGATGAAGAGCACATGCTTGTTCGCCATGGACGGAACGTACGTGGCGGCGCCGGCGCTTCGCTTACGTCATGTGACGGTATCGCGCAGCTCGGCCCGCGAGGTGATGCCGAGTTTGGGGAAGATCCGGTGCAGATGGGAGCTGATCGTCCGATGTGACAGGTAGAGCCGCTGGCCGATCTCGCGGTTGGTCAGCCCGCCCGCCGCCATCTGGGCGATCTGGAGCTCCTGCGGGGTGAGCCGGTCGCGGGCGTCGGGGACCCGGCCGCGGCTGGTCTCGCCGGACGCGCGCAGCTCGGCCCGCGCGCGGTCGCCCCACGGCGGCAGGCCCAGCGCGTCGAACGTGTCGCGGGCGGCCCGCAGGTGGGCCCGTGACTCGGCCACCCGCCGCCGGCGGCGCAACCATTCGCCGTACCCGAGCTGGGCCCGCGCCCGCGGGAAGGGCCAGGCGTCGGTGGCCGCCTCGTACAACGGTTGCGCCGCCCGGTCATCGGCCAGCAGGGCGTGCGCGTACCGCAGGCCGGTGTGCAGCACCGGCGACGGCGTACGCCGCCCGACCGCCGTCATCTCGGCCACCACGCCCCGGACCGCGTCGGGCTGCCCGCTGCGCACCGCCGCCTCGGCCAGGTCGCCGACGGCGTGACCCCGGATCGCCGGGTGGTACGCGGGATCGGCCGGGTCGAACATACGCCGCAACTCGGTCAGCGCGTCTTCGTGGCGGCCGTCGGCCAGCGCCGCCGCGCCGCGGGCGTGCTGCACGGCGGCCAGCACGGCACGCGCGTCGCCCGGCAGCGCGGCCTTCTCGGCCTCGGCCGCGTGCCGGTGGGCGTCGTCCTGTTCGCCCCGCACCGCGGCCAGCATCGCCTGCGCGGTCCGCGCGGTGGCGGCGATGAGCGGCTGCGAGGTGTCCCGGGCCAGCCGGTACGCCTCGTCCGCGGCCGGCATCGCCACGCCCAGGTCGACCAGGTAGGCGCAGCTGCGCGCCTGCAGCGTGAGGGCCCGGGCCAGCAACGCGAGCCGGCCCTCGGCCCGCAGGCCGGCCAGCGAACCGGCGAAGAACCCGGCGGCCAGGTCGAAGGCGCCGATCGCGTGGGCGGCGTTGCCCAGCATCCGGGCCGCACGCCCGTCGCCGGCCACCCGGTTGCGCCGGAGCCGTTCCAGGACGACCCCGCCGTGCTCGATCGGCGAGGCGAAGGCCAGCACCATCAGCAGCCGGGGGTCGTTCTCGTCCACCGGCACGTGCGAGGCGGCGGCCACCACACTCTGCCGGGCCTCCACGCCCGGCTCGGTCCACCAGCACCGCAGCGCCGCTCCGTACAGCAGGTTCAGGGCGAGATCGGGGTCGTCGGCCGCGGCCCGCTCGGCGACCTGCGCCAGCGACCACGCGGCCTGGGCCCGGCCGAGCACACCGTCGTCGAAGCTGTCCCGGATCCACGCCGTCCGCCAGCGCTGCCGCTCGGACAGGCCGGCCCGCTCGGCCTCGGCCAGCAGGCGGGCCACCCCGTCGCTGCGGCCCAGCTCGAAGGCGAGTTCGGCCGCGCGGAGCAGGCGCTCGCCGCGTACGACGGGGTCGCGGGTCAGCTCGGCCGACCGCTCCATCGCGGCCGCGCCGGCGGCGACGCCACCCCGGCGCTGGGCCCGGACCGCCGCCGCCTCCAGCTCGGCGGCGACCGCCGCGTCCGGACCGGAGGTGGACGCGGCCCGGTGCCAGACCCGGCGGTCGTCGTCGGTCACCACCTCGGCCAGCGCGGCGTGGGCGGCGTGCCGGCGGCCGAGGGTGGCCCGCTGGCGGATGGCCGAGCGCATCAGCGGGTGCGGGAAACGCAGGCGATCGGCGTCGACCTCGACCAGCCTCGCCGCGATGGCGGGTTCCAGGTCGCCGACGGCGCCCCCGGACCCGGCCAGCGTCTCGGCCAGAGCGTCGCCGTCGTTGAGCGCGGCGACCAGCAGCATGGTCTGGGTGACCGGCGGCAACTCGGTCACCCGGGCCGCGAACGCGTGCTCCAGCCGCGCGGTCAGGGGCAGCACGGCCGAGGAGGCGTCCACGATGGTGGGCAGCTCGACCAGCGCCAGCGGGTTGCCCGCCGCCTCCCGGAGCACCCGCTCGCGCACCTCGGGCCGCAGCCCCGGCGCCCGCGCGTCGACCACCAGCTCAGCCTGGGCGCGCTCCAGCCGGGGCAGCGCCAGCTCGGGCAGCCCGCTGCCGGCGAACGGCCCGTCGAACCCGTCGCGCACCGCCGCCAGCAGCACGATGGGCTCGAAGTCGAGCCGCCGCGCCACGAAGACCAGCACCTCCGCGCTCTCCCGGTCGAGCCATTGGGCGTCCTCGACCAGCAGCAGGACCGGCGCCTGGGTGGCCGCCTCGCCCAGCAGGCTCAGCGTCGCCAGGGCGATCAGGAACAGTTGCGGCGCGGCCGGGCCGCTGCGGCCGAACGCGGCCAGCACGGCCTCGCGTTGCGGCGGCGGCAGGCGGTCGGCCTGGTCGAGGATGGGCCGCAGGAGCTGGTAGAGGCCGGCGAACGCGATCTGCGCCTCGCTCTGCACCCCGGTCGTCGTGAGGATGAGCGCCGGCCGGGCCCCGGCCCGCCGGGCCACCTCGGACAGCAGCGCCGACTTGCCGATCCCGGCCTCGCCGCGCACGACGGTCGTCCGGCCGGCCTCGAGGACGCGGAGCTCGTCGTCGCGCCCGAACAGCTCCATGCCGACATCCTGCTAGATCGGGCCGAGCTCGGCCCCCTCGGCCGGTGTGAAGGACAGCACCAGGACACGGTCGGCCTGAAGGTAGATGGACAGGTCGGCGGCGACGCTCCGCATGTCCGCCGCCGGTGTCACCGCGATCGCCAGCGCGCCGGCGTCGACGTAGTCGCCGAGCAGGAGCGCGTCGCGGCCGAGTTCGGGCCGGCCGACCGGAACCGCCACCACGCGGTGGCGGGGGAGCCGGTACCGCAGCCCGGCGGCCATCGTGCCGGGCTGTTCCCCCTCGCCGGCGCCGTAGACGATGACCAGCTCGTCGTTGGCGGCGAGGTCGGCCAGCTCGGCCACCACCGCGGCCGCGCCCAGCCGGGTCTCCGGCTCGCCGACGACCGCGATCGTCATCGACGTGGGTCCCGGCTCGGGCTCGGATCGCACCGCCAGCCCGAGCCCGACGGACAGGCCGTGGGTGCCGACGTAGACGGCCGCCGCCAGCAGCAGGGCGGCAAGAAGGAGCCAGGCCGCGGCGTACGAGTGGGTCAGCCCGATCGCCCCCGCCACCAGCGCCGGCGGAACCAGCGCGCCGAGCGCACCGACCGAGCCGGTCACGCCCATCACCGCCCCGGCGTCCCGCGGTCGCGCGGCCTTGCCGATCAGGGCCAGCAGGGCGCCGCTGGCGACCCCGTCGCACACGGCGATCCCCGCGACCACCGGCACCAGCAGCCACCACACCGGCGGCAGCATCGCCCCGACCGTGTAGAGGCCCGCGGCCGCGCCGTAACAGATCATCACCAGCCGGGCGGTCGGCCGCCGGTCGGTCCACCAGCCACCGGCCAGCCGCGCGGCCGCGGCCAGGACGACCACCACGCCGCTGGCGGCCAGAGCCCGGAACCAGCCGAGGCCGGCGGCAACGGTCAGGAACACCGGCAGGTAGGCCGCGATCGACACGATCCCGCCGAGCGCGAGCAGGTAGAGCAACGACAACGAGGTGGACGAGGCCAGCCGGACCATCGCCCCGCACTGACGGACCAGGGACCCTCGGGGACGGGCCGGCACCGGATCGCGGAGCACCGCCGCGGCCAGCCCGGCGAAGCCGGCCAGCGCTCCCGCCAGCACGAACGCGGCGTGCCGTCCCATCGGGTCGAATCGCCACGACACCGCCGAGATCGCCACCGCGACCACCACACCGAGACCGAACAACCCCAGACCCAGACCACGCCGGCCGTACGGCAGGACGCGGGCCGCCAGGGCGCCGCCGACCACGAACGCGGCCCCCGCCACGCCCGCCGCGGCCCCGGCCACCACGACCGCGGGCAGCGAGCCGGCCAGTCCCAGCCCGGCCACCGACAGCGCCGACACCAGGCTGACCGCGGGCATCATCACCCGGGCGCCGTACCGATCGGTGAGCACACCCACCGGCACCCGCACCAGCGCCGCGACCAGCAGCGGAAGCCCGATCAGCAGGACATGGAGCCCGGGGCCGGCGACGAACCGTTCGTGCAGCTGCGGTCCGATCAGGATCGAGGCGCGCAGGTTCAGCCCCAGCCCGAGGGTCGCCACGGCCAGGGTGGTCGTCGTCCGTCTCGGCACGGTCATGTTGCCCCTGGCCGAGCGTGTCACGAGGCCGGGGACGGGCGGACGGACAAGCGGTCCGGCTCGCTCTCCTGGCGGCGGACCGCCCGGGCGCTGCCGATCAGGGTGCCGACCAGGCCGATCACCAGGGCGACCAGGATGCCCAGGCCGGCGTACGCCCACGGGCCCTCGCGCCCGCCCAGCCCGAGCGGGCCGAGCAGGTAGCCCTGCCAGCCCAGCCAGCCGGCGAACGAATTGGTGACCAGCCCCCAGCCCACCGCCGTCCCGACCACCACCAGCGTCAACGGCAGCGGGCGGACGTTGCCGTAGCGGCCGCGCGGGTCGAACAGCTCGTCCTCGGCGTAGTCGCGGCGGCGCAGGGCCACGTCGGCCAGCATCACGCCGCACCAGGCGGCGATCGGGACGCCGAGGGTGATCAGGAAGCCCTGGAACGCGCCGATGAAACTGTTGCCGAAGAAGACCACGTAGATGGTTCCGGCGATCATGATGACGCCGTCGACGGCGGCGGCCAGGTAGCGCGGGATGCGCACGCCGGCGGTCAGCAGGGCCAGGCCGGACGAGTAGATGTCGAGCACCGCGCCGCCGATCAGGCCGAGCACGGCGCCGATCGCGAACGGGACCAGGAACCAGGTCGGCAGCAGGGTGGTCAGCGCGCCGATCGGGTCGGCGCCGATCGCGTCGGACAGGCTGGTGGACGAGCCGGCCAGCAGCAGCCCGAAGACCAGCAGGAGGACCGGGCCCAGCGCGGCGCCGAAGGTGGTCCAGCCGAACACGCCCCGGCTCGACGCGCTCCGCGGCAGGTAGCGCGAGTAGTCCGCCGCCGCGTTGACCCAGCCGAGGCCGAAGCCGGTCATCAGGAAGACCAGCGCGCCCATCACCTGCTGGGCCGAGCCGGCCGGGAGCGACGAGACGGCCGGCCACGAGATGTGCCCGGCCGCGAGCACCATGTAGACCACCGTGAGCACGGCCGTGACCAGGGTGATGATCGTCTGCAGGCGCATCACCACGGCGAAGCCGGCCACCCCGGCCAGCACGGTGACGGCCGAGACGACGATCAGCGCGACGACCTTGGTGCCGGTGCCGCCGCCCCAGCCCAGCCGGGTGAACACGGTCGAGGTGGCCAGCGTGGCCAGGATGACCAGGACCGTCTCCCAGCCGACGGTCAGCAGCCAGGACAGCGCCGCGGTCAGGCGGTTGCCGTTGACGCCGAAGGCGGCCCGGGACAGCACCATGGTCGGCGCCGAGCCCCGCTTGCCGGCCAGCGCGATCACGCCGCACAGCGCGAACGAGATCACCACCCCGATCACGCCGGCGATCGCCGCCTGCGCGAACGAGACGCCGAAGGCCAGCGTGAACGCGCCGTAGCTGACGCCGAGCACCGAGATGTTGGAGGCGAACCAGGGCCAGAACAGCGACCGGGGCCGCCCGGTCCGCTCGGCCTCGGTGATCACCTCGATGCCGTTCCGCTCGAGTCGGAGCAACTCGGTCCGGGCGTCGGATGCCATCCCCTCATCCTGCCCCGGCCGCGGGCCGCGATCCATAAGGTGTGACGAGGGAGGTGTCCGATGACGTTGGACGGGCGTACCGCGGTGGTGACCGGGGGAGCGAGCGGGATCGGGCGGGCCTGCGCGGAGCGGCTGGCCGCCGAGGGCGCCGCGGTCGTGGTGGTCGATCGGGACGCCGGCGGCGCGGCCGACGTGGCCGGGAAGGTGGGCGGGCGCTCGATCACCCTCGACCTCACCGACCTGGCCGCGATCGACGCGCTCGACATCGAGGCCGACATCCTGGTCAACAACGCGGGCATGCAACACGTCGCGCCGATCGACGAGTTCCCGGCCGAGGTGTTCTCGATGATGATGCGGCTGATGGTCGAGTCGCCGTTCCGGCTGGTGCGGCGCTTCCTGCCCGGCATGAAGGCGCGCGGCTGGGGCCGGGTCGTCAACATCTCGTCGGTGCACGGCGTGCGCGCCTCGGAGTTCAAGGTCGCGTACGTGACCGCCAAGCACGCCCTGGAGGGCCTGTCGAAGGTGGTCGCGCTGGAGGGCGCGGCGTACGGCGTGACCTCGAACTGCGTCAATCCGGCGTACGTGCGGACGCCGCTGGTCGACAAGCAGATCGCCGCCCAGGCCGCCACCCACGGCATCGCCCCCGACGAGGTGGTGGAGCGGATCATGCTCGCCCCGGCGGCGCTCAAACGGCTGATCGAGCCCGAGGAGGTCGCCGAGACCGTGACCTACCTCTGTCTCCCCGCGGCCTCGTTCATGACCGGCTCGTCGGTGATGATCGACGGCGGCTGGAGCATCCATTGAGCCTCGAGCTGGTCAACGCCGGCTGAGGCTCAGAGGTCGAGCACGACCGGTCCGGTGGGCCGGGCCGAACAGATCAGCACGGCCCCGTCGGCCGGCGGGTCGACCGGTTCCGCGGTGTAGTCGACCGCGCCGGACAGCAGGCCGGTCTCGCAGGTGTGACACACCCCGGAGCGGCAGGACCAGCGGGCCGGCACGTCGCACGCCTCGGCCAGGTCGAGCAGGCTGGCGCAGCCGGACGGCCACGGGACGGTGAGGTCGCTGCGGACGAAGGACACCGCCGGCCCGTCGCCGGTCGCACCCTCCGGCGCGTGCGGCGGGCGGCCGGGCTTGGCGCGGATGCCCGGGGTGAGCCCGGGCTGGGCCCCGAAGATCTCGGTGTGTACGCGGCCGGCCGGCACGCCGGCCTCGGTCAGCGCGGCGAGGACGACGGTCTGGAAGGCGGCCGGACCGCAGACGTACGCCTCGGCGTCGGACGGCAGTCCGAGGGTACGCAGCACAGCACCCGACAGGTGGCCCGCGCTGTCGTAGACATCGTCCGGGCGGGGCCGGCTGAGGAAGACGTGTGCGTGCGCGTTCGGCAGGGCGGCGAGCAGCCCCGCCACCTCGGCGGTGAACGGCCGCTCGGCCCCGTCGCGCGCGGCCTGGATCCACCACACCTCCCGCGCGGACTTCTGCGCGGCCAACGCGTGGAGCATGGCCAGCACCGGTGTCGCGCCGACACCGCCGCTGATCAGCACGACCGGGGTGCGGGTCGGGCTGTCGGCCGGTCGCAGCACGAAGCTGCCCCGGGGCGCGGCCACGTCGATCAGGTCGCCCGGGTGGACCCGGGAGTGCAGGTACGCGCTGGCCACGCCGTGCGGCTCCCGCTTGACGCTGATCCGGTAGCCGGCGTCGCCGGGCGGCCCCGACAACGAGTAGCTGCGGACCAGGCCGGGCTCCAGCCGTACGGTCAGGAACTGGCCCGGCAGCGCCGCGGGCACCGGCAGGCCGTCCGGGTCGGCCAGCCGTACCGAAGAGATCGTCGTACTCTCGGGCTCGATCGCGGTCACCCGCAGCGGGCGGAACCCGGGCCAGGCCGGCGGCGGGGTGGCGGCGACCAGGCCGGCGTTGCCGTTCGCCGACTCGGGCTCGGCCAGCATGGCCCGGAACGACCCCTGCCAGCCCGGACTGAGCGCGGGGATCCGCAGCGCCCGGGTGATCCGGTCGCGGGGATGGCCGGGCAGATAGAGCAGGGCGTCCACCTCGGACACGGTCATGCGCTCGGGTCCGTCGGCGACCTTGACGATCTCGTCGCCCGCCCGCACCGGCCCCTCGCGCAGCACCCGCAGGTAGAAGCCGGGCCGGTGGTGCTGCACGAGCAGCGCCGGCATCCGCGGCTCGTCCATCCGCATCCCGACCCGATAACAGGTGACCCGTGGCTGCGTCACCTCGAACAACGCCTCACCGACCCGGTACCGGTCGCCGATGCACACCTCGTCGTCCGGCAGTCCCTCGACGGTGAAGTTCTCGCCGAACTGGCCGAACGTGAAGTCGTCCCGGCCGAGGAAGTCCTGCCAGTGCCGGTACGAGCCGAGCTGGTAGACGAAGACCGCCCGCTGCTCGCCACCGTGCCCGCCGAGGTCGCCCTGTCCGTCCCCGTCGATGTTGAGCCGCCGCACCATGGCGGGCCCGTCGACCGGCGCCTTCCAGACCCCGGTGTGCACCGTCTGCCCGTGCCAGAGCACGTCCTTGGGGATGCCGACGTTGACCGACCGCAAGGTTGCCATACCGGCATCTAACACCCGGCCGCCGCGAGCCCTATGGCATCAATGTGGCTTGCCATGGCATCACTGTGGTGTCATAGTGGTGCCACACCGGCATCACCGAACGGGAGACGCGATGATGGAGAAGCAGGGACCGGCGATCCGGGTCAGCGGATTGCGGAAGTCGTACCAGAAGCTGGACGTGCTCAAGGGCGTCGATTTCGAGGTGGCGCGGGGCAGCATCTTCGCGCTGCTCGGCTCGAACGGCGCCGGCAAGACCACGATCGTGCGGATCCTGTCCACGCTGCTGAGACCGGACGACGGCGCGGCCGGCGTCAACGGGTACGACGTGGTGTCGCAGGCGGCGCGGGTGCGTGAGTCGATCAGCCTGACCGGGCAGTTCGCGGCGGTCGACGAGATCCTCACCGGCCGCGAGAACCTGGTCATGATCGGCCGGCTCCGGCGGGTCGAGAACCCGCGTCGGGTGGCCGACGAGCTGCTCGAACGGTTCGGGCTGGCCGAGGCCGGCGGCCGGCGGGTGGCGACCTACTCCGGTGGCATGCGCCGCCGGCTCGACATCGCCATGAGCCTGATCGGCGACCCGCCGATCATCTTCCTCGACGAGCCGACCACCGGGCTCGACCCGGAAGGCCGCCTCGAGGTGTGGCAGGTGATCCAGAAACTCGCGCACCACGGGACGACCATTCTTCTCACCACCCAATATCTCGACGAGGCCGAGAAACTGGCCGACCGGATCGCCATCCTGCACAACGGCACGATCATCCGGTCCGGAACGCTGGCCGAACTGAGAGAACTGCTACCACCGGCCAAGGTGGAGTACGTCGAACGGCAGCCGACCCTCGAAGAGATCTTCCTGGCGATTGTGGGGCAGCGATGAACGACATCCGCGTCATGCTCGGGCGGTCCATGCGACACGTGACCCGCAGCCTGGACACCATCATCACGGTCACCATCACACCGATCGCGCTGCTGCTGCTGTTCCGCTACGTGTTCGGCGGCGCCATCCAGACCGGCGGCGGCAACTACACCAACTACCTGATGCCCGGCATCCTGCTGATCGCGATCGCCAGCGGCATCTCGTACACCGCGTTCCGGCTCTTCAACGACATGAAGTCGGGCATCTTCGAACGCTTCCACTCGATGCCGATCGCCCGATCCTCGGTGCTGTGGGGCCACGTGCTGACCTCACTGGTGTCCAACGCCATCTCGGTGGTGGTCATCGTCCTGGTCGGGCTGATCATGGGCTTCCGCTCGCCGGCCGGGGTGCTGTCCTGGCTCGCCGTGGCCGGCATCCTCGGCTTCTTCACGCTCGCCCTGACCTGGCTGGCCGTGATCCCCGGCCTGACCGCGACCACCCCCGACGGCGCGTCCGCCTTCTCCTACCCGCTGGTCTTCCTGCCCTTCGTCAGCTCGGCCTTCGTCCCCACCGGCACGATGCCCGGCCCGGTGCGGGCCTTCGCCGAGAACCAGCCGGTCACCTCGATCGTCAACGCGATCAGGGCATTGTTCGACCAGCAGCCGGTCGGCAACGACATCTGGATCGCCCTCGCCTGGTGCGCCGGCATCCTGGTCGTCGCGTACGCCTTCGCGATGGCCGCCTACCGCCGCAAGATCGCCTGAACCCGCGGCCGGTCCCCGGACCCCTTGCTCAGCCGGGCAAGGGGTCCAAGGTCGTTCCGTGACCCGGAACCTCGCGTACTGATCGGTCTTGACGACCCGGTCGGTCGTCTCCGACCCCGGAGAGACCACCTCGATCACCAGAAGCACATGCTCGGGTCGTGTCGGAGTCACATCGATGGTCTCCGCCCGGTACACCGTCACGTCCGGACGACGGTTGTTGAGCGGCACATCCTGAAGCCGGACATCGAAGTCGGTGTCAGCGGTCCAGTCCGGCCCCGCGGCCGCATCCAGGGCGTTCGCCAGCAGCCGGGCCAGGCGGTTGTGCCGCCTGGACGCGCTCGGACAAACGAGAGCCATGCCGTCCACGATCTCGATACCCGCACACTGCTCTTCCGTCCATGACGCGTACTGCTCGGCCGTGACCTGCTGATGCATCCAGGCCGGCGCGACCATCTCGACAGTCATACTCCTCCTGGAGGGCCCGGCGCCATGCAGCTCGAACGGCGCCACGACTTGACGGTTCTTGCGGTCTTCGACGACCGGTCAAGGGGCCGCTGGGGTTCGAAGAGCCGGATACCGTACTGTGCTCGCGGTTCTGATGTCGCAGTGGGAATTCGGGGGAACTCATTGTGTCGACCGGCCTCGAGCTGCATAAGCCCGTGCCCGTCGTGGCGACGCCGCGTGTCGGTGGGCGGCTCGCCGTGCTCGACGGGCTGCGGCTGTGTGCCGCGCTGGCGGTGGCCTTCTTCCACTTCACCGCGATCAACGCCGACAAACTGTGGGGGCCGGGTGAGGCGCCGTTCCAGCGGGCGGTGCATGTCACCTCGTACGGCTGGCTGGGTGTCGAGCTCTTCTTCATGATCAGCGGGTTCGTCATCTCGCTGAGCTGCTGGGGACGCACCGTCGGGGCCTTCGCGCGGTCGCGGCTGATCCGGCTGTTCCCGGCCTACTGGGCCGCGGTGCTGCTCACCGCGGCGGTGGTGACGATCTGGCCGTCCTTCGAGAAGCCGGTCAACCCGCAGCAGGTCGTGGTCAACCTGACCATGCTGAACGAGCCGCTCGGCATCCCCGCGGTGGATCTGTCGTACTGGACGCTCTGGGCCGAGGCCCGGTTCTACCTGCTCTTCGCCGTGGTGGTCGCGCTCGGCGTGACCCGCCGGCGGGTGCTCTGGTTCGGGTACGCCTGGCTGATCGCCGCGGCCGTCTCGGTCAAGGCCGGGCTGCCGGTGCTGACCATCCTGCTCCAGCCCGCGTACGCGCCGTACTTCGTGGCCGGGATCGGCTTCTTCCTGGTCCACAAGTTCGGCTCGGACATCCGCCACTGGGGCCTGATCGTGTTCTCCTGGGCGATGGGCATGTACTCGCTCGGCGCCCGGGTCGCGGCCACCGGGAAGACCGAGCACCGCGAGCTCTCGCTGACCGTCGCCATGCTGATCGTGACCATGTTCTTCCTGATCGTGGCCGCGGTGGCGCTGGGCTGGACGGCCCGCGTCCGGTGGCCCTGGCTGGTCACCGCCGGGCTGCTCACCTATCCGTTCTACCTGCTGCACCAGCACATCGGCGGCACGCTGATCCAGCACCTGCCGGAGATGCCGCGCCCGGTCACCGTGGTCCTGGTCATCGCGGCCATGCTGGCCCTGGCGTACGCGGTGCACCGGCTCGTCGAGCGCCCGCTGGCGGCGTACCTGAAGAAGCGTCTGACCGCCTCCTGACCGGCGGTTTCTCCAAGGACAGCGGTGGTCAAGGCGCGTGACACCCGTCCCATTTCACGCCGATCTTGACCGGATGGCCGAGAATGGGACGCATGATCGCGAGACGGATCGCCGCCGTGGTTGCCGCCCTGCTGGCCGGCGCCGGGGTCGGCGCCTGTGGCAGCGCCACCACGGCCGAGGCTCGGCGTAACGACCAGCCCGCCGCGATCGCGCCGGCGCCCGAGGCTCGGCGGGCCGCGTCCGGCGTCCGGGCGGTGGCGCGAACCTCGACGGTCGTCCGGAATGTCCCGTCCGCGTTCCCGCTGCCGGCGGGCAGCCGGGTGGCCGACCTGTCCGACCCCGAGTCGGGCGCCTCGTTCACGCTGACCGCGCCCGACCCGGCCGCGGTGCTGTCGTTCTACCGCCGCGAGCTGCCCCGCGCCGCGTTCACGATCGTCGCCGACCGGGCCGAGGACGACGCGACCAGCCTGTCCTTCCGTGACGCGCACGGCTGGGCGGGCGCCATCTTCGCCACCACCCACCGGGTCACGGTCGCCGTCAAGCGCGCCTGACCTGCGATTGCTAGACTCCTCGATCGATCGGCGTACGTCTCTCGACGGGGGTGTCATGACGGCCGCAGGAGGTCCGCTCGACCCTGACTCGGCGCTGGACTACCTGCAGAACTGGCAGGGGCGCATCGAGCGGATGGCGGCCGACACCCAGGCCATGAGCGACCGGCTCGGCGAGCTGCGGGTGTCCGCCGAGGACGGCGACGGCATCGTCGCGGTGACCATCGACTCGACCGGTGTCCTGGCCGACCTGCGGTTCACCGAGCGCGTCCAGCGGATCGCCCCGGACGCGTCGTCCCGGGCGGTGCTGACCGCGTTGCGCGCGGCCCGGCTCAAGGCGGCCGAGCGGTCCCGGCAGATCATCGAGGAGACCGTCGGCCCCGATTCGATCGCCGGCCGCACCATCGCCGAGCGGATGGAACAGCAGCTGAACGGGGGATCAGAGGCATGACGGACGCGGTTTCGGTGGACGGGCAGCAGATCCGGTCACATGTCAGCAACCTCGACGGCCTGCGCGACCGGGTGGCGGCGATCCGGAGCGCCAGCGCGTCGATCGCCCAGGACGACGAGGCGTACGGGCTGCTCTGCGGGTGGATGTCGGGCATTCTCGAACGCCGGCACCAGGCCCAGGAACAATTCTTCGCGCAGGTGGCCGAGAACCTGAGCCTGGCCGGTGACGCGCTGATCCAGACCGCGGACGACTACGACGAGGCCGACAGCGAGGCCGCGGACGGGGTCCGCCAGGCCGGCGGCCGGTAGCGCCGGGGAGCTCACCATGTCTGACCGATCACTGGTCGCCGACGTCGCGACGACCCGCACCGCCACCACCGCCGCGCCGCTGGCCGACAGCTTCCAGGGCCTGCAACAGGCGATCAGCGGCGGCAGCTGGGTCGAGGGGGCGCTGGCCGGCGGCGCGTTCGCGCTCGAGGTCACCGCGACCGTGCTCGACCCGTTCAGCACGCTGCTGGCCGGGGGTCTGAGCTGGGCGATGGAGTACTTCGAGCCGCTGCGCGAGATGCTCGACCAGCTCGCCGGCATCCCGGACCGGGTGGCGGCGCACGCCGAGACGTGGTCGAACATGTCCGGCGAGCTGGCCGCCCTGGCCCAAGACCTGCAGGCCGGCCTCAACGCCGACTTCCCGGACTGGCAGGGCGCGGCCGCCGACTCGTACTACAGCCTGATGTCCTGCAATGTGGACGCGCTGGGCGGGCTCAGCGTGCTGGCCTCCGGGATGGCCTCGGCCACCCAGGCCGCCGGCAACCTGGTGCAGTTCACCCGCGACATCGTCCGCGACCTGATCGCCGACCTGGTGGCGCGGGTGATCGTCTGGGCCGCCGAGTCGCTGCTGATCGTCACCATCCCGGTGGTGGCGGCCCAGATCGTCTCGGCCGTGGCCAAGTGGGCCGGGCGGATCCTGTCGTACACGACCGCGCTGGTCACGAGCCTGCGGAACCTCACCGCACTGCTCGAGGGGTAGCGGTGGCGGGACGTAATCGAGGCGGCGGGTCGGACGGCGGCGGGGACGAGCCGGAGTTCCGGCCGTTACGGCCGCGCGCGGGGCGGTCCGCGGGCAGCATGCGGCAGGCCGAGGCCGCGGTCGGTGACGCCACCCGAGGCGGGCAGGTCGGCTCGGGCGCGCCCCGCCCCGCCCGGAGCCGGCCGGGGCGGGGGACACCCGGGCGTACGCCGCCGGGCACGACGACACCGGACGGCCGGCCCTGGCCGCCGACCGGGCCCACCGGCCGCAAGCCGGTCGCCGGTCAGCCCGGCGCGGCCGAGTGGCGGTACGAGCGCTACCGGCAGAAGGCCTACAACAGCGGCAAGTCGCCCGACGACCTGCTGTCCTTCGACGACTACAAGCGGCTGCACTACGACCAGGCCGCCTCCGGTCAGCGCCCGGGCCGGTCCGGCGGGCCGGAACAGGTCGCGGCCAAGCGGTACCTGACCGAGAACCACGGCGTCGACCAGGTCGAGAACGTCAACCTCGGCGGCCGGTTCCCGGACGGCGTACGCGACAACAACTCCGGCGGCACCGACTACTTCGAGGTCGGCGCGACCACCCAGGGCGGCCTGCCGGAGAGCCGGGAACGCAAGAAGATCGCCGAGGAACTGGGCGTCCTGGGGCCGAACGACACCCTCCAGTTCGTCGACAAGAAGGCGCCCGAAGAGGAGAACTGGATCAAGTACAGTGCAGGTGACGATCCGCACTCCAAGCGCCGACCCACCCCCTGACCTGCTGCGGAAGGCCGCGTGATGTCCCAGTTCCACAACATCTTCTGCGCCTCGGACGCGCCGATCTCCCGGCGCGACATCGCCGAGTACGCGGTCGACGGCTGGTACGGCGACGGGGAGCCGATGTTCAGCCCCGACCCCAGCGATGACGACGACGCGGGCTGGAAGAGCATGCAGATGCGCCTGCCCGGCGTGGCCAAGCCGATCATCTTCCAGCACGACGTCGACGCCGCCACGATCAGCGAGCTGGTGGCGGAGGCGATCGCCGAGCGCCAGGTCACCGAGGAGACCGCCGGGCGGCTTCGCGCCGGCCGGCAGATCATCGGCATCGAGCTGTTCCCGGAGACCCTCGACGACGACGCCTGGGAGCTGCTCGACCAGATCCAGGCGTTCATCGCGACCCGCCTCAACGGCATCCTGGTCACGACCGACGGCGTCTACGACAACAACCTGCAACACCTTGATTAGGGGGCCTTCCCTAGGCCGATAGGCCGAGCTTTCTCCGGGCGCGACTCCGCCGTGTGGGGGAAGCGCCGACCACCGATGATCCACAATGCTGCGAGCCACACATCGAGACGGGGGAATGTGGTGGCTGCGGGGTTGAGTCGGCGTGCTGTCGTGCGGGGGGCTCTGCTGGGTGGCGCCGGGGTGGCGGTCGGCGTGGCCGCGGCGCCCGCGGTGCGGCACTGGTGCGGGTGGGACCGGCCTCCGGTGGCCGGCGGGTACGCGGCCGCCGCCGACGACCTGGGCGCGGTCGCCCACCCGGACGTGAAGATCCACTACCGGGGGCGGACCGAGGAGCCGCTGGTCGCCTTCACCTTCGACGACGGGCCGGCCCCGCATTGGACGCCGGACGTCCTCGACGTTCTCGACCGGGCCGACGCGCCGGCCACCTTCTTCATGGAGGGCCGCAACGTCGCCCGCCACCACGACCTGATCCGCGGCCGGATGGATCGGCACGCGATCGGCAACCACTCCTGGTCGCACCCCGATCTGGCCACGCTCGACCTGCGCGGGGTGTACGACGAGCTGCGGCGCACCGACGACGTGATCCGCCGCTACACCGGTCGCACCCCGACCCTGTTCCGGCCGCCGTTCGGCCACCTCGGCGGCTCGACCGTGCTGGCCGCCGCCAAGATGGGCTACGACCTGGTGCTGTGGTCGGACGAGATGCACGAGCGCAGCTTCCGCGGCGACCCCGGCGCCCAGGCGGCGTTCATCGTGGACTCGGTGCGGCCGGGCGCGATCGTGCTGGCCCACGACGCCGGTGACGATCGCCGGCTGATCACCGTGCGCGGCCTGGGGGCCATGATCGACGGCCTCCGGCGGCGCGGTTTCCGCCTGGTCACCGTCCCGGAGCTGCTCGCCGCGGCCGAGCCGGAGACGGAAGGCCCGGTGCGAGCCCTGCACTGAGGGGTTCCGCAGATGCTGCGAGGGGGTGGCGTCGCGGCTGCTGGAAGGTTAGTTTCCATTTACATCGATCGATGGAAGCTCCCGACCTCACGTCGTCATCCCCAGGAGGCTGAACACAATGACATCGATGTCACCGTACCGTCGATGGCTGGCCGCCGCCGCGGCCGCCGTACTCATGACCGCCCTCGCCGCCTCGCCCGCGGAAGCAAATCCGGAAGCAAAGCTGTCCGACCTCCAGCGCATGACCCGGCAGCGTCCGCTGGTCGCCGCCGCCTCCACCGTCCGATGGGAGATCGAACACCGCGCCTACCCGGGCTACGCCGGGATCGTCCTCGAGGAATCGAGCGTCGCCCTGTGGTGGAAGGGCGCCGTGCCCGCGTCCATGCGGCGGGTCATCGCCCAGGCCTCCCGGTCGGCGCCGGTGCGGGTCCACGAGGCCGACCACTCGATGGCCGAGCTGCGCGCCGCCGCCGGCCGGCTGCGGGCGAGCTGGCCGGGCGGCGGTGACGCGGTCCAGGCGATCAAGCTGCGGCCCGACGGCGGCGGCCTGGTCGTGTCCGTCCCGTCGTCGCTGTGGGCCGCGGTGCCGGACGTGGGCGTACCGGTCGACGTGGCCGTGGAGGCGCCGCTCGAGCCGACCAGCCGGGACGACGACCGGGCGCCGTGGCGGGGCGGGGCCACGATCGTGAACACCGACCAGGGCACCGCCTGCACCTCGGGCTTCGGCGTGCGTAACGGGTCGGCCAGCTACATCCTCACCGCCGCGCACTGCGGGCAGACCGGCCAGCGCTTCACCGACGGCCGGGGCGAGGCCATCGGCACGATCGGCGCGCGCAACCAGGACCACGACGTCGAGCTGGTGCCGACGTCCAGCGTCGACGGGTACGTCTACGTGGGCACGCCCACCGACAACGTGACCGCGTCGGTCGAGGGATGGGGCTGGACGTTCGTCGGCGAGTACCTGTGCCAGTCCGGCGTCACCAGCTCGCGTCAGCTCGGCCGCCCGGTCTGCAACCTGAAGGTGCTGTTCTTCTACGCCGACCGGGAGGATCTGGTCGAGGCGGAGCAGACCGAGGGGCAGACGGCGGCCCGGCCGGGTGACAGCGGCGGCCCGATCTATTCGGTGTCGGCCAACGGCAAGATCCGGGCCAAGGGCACGACCACGCGCACGGCCGGGGCGCGGATCGGGTTCCAGGACTACGGGACGGCGTGGCGCGACTTCGGCGGCATCGTCCCGGCCACCCGGTAGCGCCTACGGTTTGCGGGCGACGCCGCCGTACGAATCCTGGTGGGCGTCGTCCGCGCCGGGCTCCGGCCGCCACCGCGAGATCGTGACCACGCCGGGTTCCACCAGCTCGAGGTAGGCGCGGCAGGCCTGGGCGTTCTCCACGATGGCCGGGAAGACCGCGCTGACCTCGTCACCGACCTCGCGGTCGGCGGCGTAGTTGTCCTTGCCGCCCAGCCAGTAGTTCCAGACCCGGGCGCTGTGCGGCACGCCGGTGTCGAACTTGGGGGCGCTGGAATCCGGCGTGGCGGTGGTCATGAGGGGTGCCTCTCATGTGGACGCGGACGGGGCCTGCCAGCAGGCAGGGTACTGGGCCGGCCCCGGCCGCGCCACGTCACGTCAGCCCGAATGCCCGGGTGATCCGCTGGTCGACCGTGTTGCCCTTGGTGTCCCGGGCGGTGGTGCGCAGGGAGACGAATTGCGCGGTGGCCGGGGCGTCGAGGTGCGTACGCCAGCCGCGGTTGCCCTCCCGCAGCCGACCGGGCCGCCAGGTGACGCCGTCGTCATAGGACACCTCGAGCGCCACCGACCGGATCGGACCGGCGCCCGTGGCGGTGGGCAGGGTGAGCGCCGAGATCGTCAGGCCGGCGTCCCGGGCCGCCTTGCCCGCGACGTCGGTGTCCACCGCGTAGTCGAGCTGGATCAGCGCCGGGACCTCGATCGGAGCCCCCGGAGCGACGGCACCCGAGGTGAAACCCCACTCCGTGCGGGTGTCGATCGAGTACGGACCGGCCCACGCGTCGCGCTTGTTCTCGGAGACCAGCCGGTAGGGCAGCCGTTCGTCGGCCAGGTTGCCGGCCTTCAGCTGCCGGTCGTAGCGATCGGTCTGGCCGACCAGCCGGTCGCCCTGGTAGAGCCGGATGGTGTTGTCCGCGTCCCAGGTGAACGTGTTGCCCTCGTGCGCGGCGCCCGAGTCACCCCAGCCGGGGATGACCGCGAAGAACCAGCCGCCCTCCTGCCGGAACACCGGGTTCGACGTGGCGTCCGGGATGAGGCGTGGCCGTTGCACCGGCCCGAACCAGTGCTCCTTGCGCACCGAGCCGGCCGGATACACCGTCGGGGCGTTGCGCTGGCCCTGCTCATCCAGGATCTGGACGTCGGTGGTCCAGGGAACCCCGGCGGTCACCCAGTCGACCCGGTCCCCGATGGCCGGGGTCACCGTGTACTCCAGCGGGCCGTTGACGTCCGAGCGGTTCTCCAGCAGCTGGGCCGGCCGCCAGTTGCGGAACGACGTGTTGATCCGGGCCAGGTTCTGGGCGGTGGCGCGGTAGGTGAGGTCGGCCGGCATCCGGGCCGGATAGTCGTGCACCAGGTCGTAGACGTACTCGGTGGACGGGCGCGAGGTCAGGGCGAGCCGGACGCGCCGCTCCGCCTGGATCCGGGTGATCAGCCGCTCGCCCTCGTCGCGGGTGAGGGTGGACACGGTCAGCGGCGGCGGGTCGGCCGGCGCCCACACCGAGTCCGGCCAGGGCGCCGGCCGCCCGATGCCGTCGTTGACCACGACCAGCAGGCTCGCGCCCGCGGCGGCGGCCTCGGCGGCCTGCTGTTCGAGCGGGACCGTGCCGGTGCGGCGGACCACCAGGGCCTTGCCGCGGGCGTCCCCGCCGAGCACGGCGTCGACCTGGCTGTGCCCGCGGGGGAGGGGCGTCCGGGCCCGCTGGACGCGTACGTCGTCGTACGTCTCGCCGCCGGAGGCCACGGTCAGGGCGGGCTGGGTGAGGCGCCAGCGGCTGCCGAAGGCGAAGGTTCCCTCGGTCACCTTCCGGCTGGTGGGCAGGACCCACACGCTGTCGTACTCGGCGCTCGGGTTCCAGGCGTCCACCCACGAGCCGGCGCCGAAGTCGCGCTCGATCCGGTAACGCGACGCGGTCACGACGGCCGGCTGCGGTGTGGTCGCGGCGACCGGCTTGGCCTTGGCCGCGTCGAAGACGACCGTACGGTCCTGGTCGAGCTCGATGACCGGCACCGGCATGATGGCGAGGCCGCGGGACGACGGGCCGTGCGCGCCCTCGACGTCGGTGCTGAGCCAGGCGGTGTAGCCGCCCTCGGGCAGCCGCAGGGCCAGGGTGCCGGTGGCGTCGATCTGCTCGGTCCGGTTGAGGCCCGGCCCGAGCAGGACGAGCTGGCCGCCGGTCGGCTTCCCGGCGCGGTTCTTGGCCTTGAGGGTCAGAAGATGGCGTACGCCCTCGCGGCCGGCCGCGAGCGACGTCCGGATCGCCTGGTGGCCGGTCGCCGTCGCGCTGATGAACCCGGAGTGCAGCCGGTCGGCGGGCACCTGGTCGAACTCGAGGCTCGCGGTGACCGAGGCGGAGCCGTGCGCGGGCACCGTGATCTGCCGCGCCGACAGCGTGACGAAGTCGAGCCCGTCGAGCCTCAGGTCGAGGGTCACGGCCTGGTCGCCGGTGTTGGTGTAGCGGATCTCCCGGTCGACCGGGCCGTCCGGGGCGGTCGGGTAGGCCGGGTAGCCGAAGTTGACGACACCGGTCGCGAACACCGGGGCCGCCGTCGCCGCGGCCACGTCCAGTCGTCCGCTGCCGGCTTGGTAGATCGACACGTCCGGGGTCGGCTTGGTCGTGCTGACCAGCGCGTCCTTGAGCTGCTGGGCGGTCAGTCCCGGGTGTTCGGCGGCCAGCAGCGCCGCGGCGCCGGCGACGTGCGGGGCGGCCATCGAGGTGCCGCTCATCGTCAGGTACGAGCCTTCGCCCTCCGGGGCGTACTGCGAGCGGGCGGCCAGGATGCCGGCGCCCGGGGCGGTGAGCTCGGGCTTGACCGCCCGGTCGCCGAGCCGCGGTCCCTGGCTGGAGAAGAAGGTCAGCAGGTCGTCGTGGTCGACCGCGCCGACGGTCAGCGCGGCGTCGGCGACGCCCGGCGTGCCCACCGTGTACGCGCTCGGCCCGTCGTTGCCGGCCGAGATCACGAACAGCGCGCCGGTCTCGGCGCTGAGCTGGTTGACGGCCATGCTCATCGGGTCGGTCCCGTCGGTCGGGTCCGCGCCCAGGCTCAGGTTGACGATGCGGGCGTGCTGCTCGCGGGTCGCCCACTCCATCGCGCTGATGATCCAGGACTCCTGGCCGAAGCCGTCGTCGGCGAGGACCTTGCCGATGTGCAGCCGCGCGCCGGGCGCGACGCCGCGCTCCAGGCCGCCGGAGGCGGCGCCGGTGCCGGCGATGGTGGACGCGACATGGGTGCCGTGGCCCGCGCCGTCCTCCACCGACGCGACGCCGGGCACGAAGGACCTGGTCGCCGCGATCTGACCGGCGACGTCCGGGTGGGCGGTGTCGATGCCGGTGTCCAGCACCGCGACGTCGACGCCGGCGCCGGTGTTGCCGGTCTTCCACACCTCGGGCGCGCCGATCTGCGCGGTGCTCTCGGCCAGCGCGCCCTTGGCCTTGCCGTCCAGCCAGACCTTGGCGATGCCGCTGGTCTTCAGGTTGGCGAGGAACGCGCCCGAACGCTCGGCGCTCAGGGCGGCACTGCGGATGCTGTTCAGCGGCCGGACGCCGGAGGCCCCACGCAGGGTGGTGGCGGTGCGCTGGGCGGCGGCCGACCGGTAGGTGACGATCAGCGGGATCCGGGCGCTGTGGGCGTCGTCGTACCCGTACTCGATCAGCTCGCTGAGGTTGAAGAGATCCTTGTCGAGCCGGCCGGAGGCCAGATAGGGCAGCGCGGCGTGCGGATAGACGTACGTGTCACCACCCTCGCGATGCTGGAGGAAGCCGGTCAGCCGGCCCTCGGCGTCGCGTACCTCGGGGTTCGACTCACCGCCGGTGACCTTGTCCCCGGTGATGAGCGTGACAGCGGTTCCGGCGGGGGCGGCCGGTGGTGCGGCGGCTGCGGCCGAGGCCGGGGCGACAACGGCCTGGGCGACGAGGATCGCCGCCAGCCCGAACCCGTGGAGGCGCAGAGACAACGAGAACCTCGCATACGTCGATCGATGGGAGCGTTCCCAGGATGATCAACGTATGTTACGAGGACAAGTCTCCGGACTCAGCCTTTGATGCCGGTTTCGGCCACACCCTGCACCAGATAGCGCTGGAGCAGCACGAACACCAGCACCAGCGGCGCGATCGAGACCGCGGCGGCCAGGAACAGCTCGTGCAGATTGATCGTCTGGGCGGTGAGGAACGTGCTCAGCGCCACCTGGACCGTCCACTTCGACGAGTCCTGGCCGACGATCAGCGGCCACAGGAACTGGTTCCAGTTGGTGATGAACGTGATCACCGCGATCGCCGAGAAGAAGGCCCCCGAGTTGGGCACCACGATCCGCCAGAACGAGCCGAACCAGCCCAGCCCGTCGATCCGGGCCGCCTCCTCGAGACCGCGCGGGAAGTTGAGGAAGTACTGCCGGAACAGGAACGTGGTGAAGCCGCTGAACAGGACCGGCACGATGATGCCCTGATAGGTGTCCACCCAGCGCAACTGGGACACGATGATGAACGTCGGTATGAACGTCACGGCCGGCGGGATCATCAACGTGACCAGCACCGCGTAGAAGATCGGGGTGGCCCAGCGGTACGGGATGCGGGCCAGGCCGTAGCCGGCCATCGAGCACAGCAGCAGCATCCCCAGGGTCTGCAGGACGGCCACGATCGCCGAGTTGCCCAGCGCCTGGAGGATGTTGACCGACGGGTCGGTGAACAGCTCCCCGAAGTTCTCCCAGTGCAGGGTGGTCGGGAACAGCTTCCAGTCGGCCGCGGTGATCTCGGTGTCGACCGAGAGCGCGTTGCGGACGATCAGATAGAACGGCACCAGGAAGAGCACGGCCGCGATGGTCAGGACGAGGTAGCGGGCCGAGGTGGCGAGCGCTTCGGCCGGCGTGCGGCGACGGGGGTTGGGCGGTGGCGAGGCCTCGTCCTCGGCGGCCACGGCCGGCGTCGTGGTGACGGTCATTCAGCCCTCCCGAAACCGAAGATCCGGCCCTGTGCCAGCGTCACGATCATGATCAGCAGCGCCAGGATGACGGCGCCGGCCGTGCCGTGCCCGTAGTCCTGGTTGCCCTGCGCCGTGTAGTACAGATAGACCAGCGGTGGCCGGGCGAACGACGAGTTGCCGAGCAGGTTGAAGAACTCGTCGAAGGCCTGGTACGCGTTGATCAACAGGAGCAGCAGGACCGCCACCGACGTCGCCCGCAGCTGCGGGAAGGTGATGTAGCGGAAGGTCTGCCAGCCCCGGCCGGCGCCGTCCACGTCGGCCGCCTCGTAGAGCTCCTTGGGAATCCGCTGGAGCCCGGCGATGAACAGGATCATGTAGAAGCCGAGCTGGAGCCAGAGCCGTACGGTGACGAGCACCAGCCAGTACCAGGGCGGGTCGCTGGAGGCCAGCCAGGCCACGTTGTCCACGCCGAACCAGCCGAGCACGGTGTTGGCCAGGCCGAACCGCACCCCGTTGAAGATGGACAGCTTCCAGACCAGCGAGGCCACCACGTACGAGCAGGCGGTCGGCAGGAAGAACACCGACCGGAAGAACGTGCGCATGAACCGGATCCGGTTGAGCAGCAGCGCCAGCCCCAGCGCCAGCGCGAAGGTCAGCGGCACGATGAACGCGGCGAAGACGGTGAAGGTGACCAGGCTGTCCAGGAACGGGCCGGGCTTGAGCAGGTCGATGTAGTTGCTCAGCCCGACCCAGTCGCCCGGGGTCACGGTGTTCTGGGCCCGCGAGAAGCTCAGGATCACCGACCAGATGATCGGCACGTAGACGAAGACGATCAGGCCGATCAGGAACGGGCCGACGAACACCCAGAACGCCGGGGCGACGCCGCGGACCCGTCCCTTGTTGCGCGCCGGGCTCGGCGGCGCCGCCACTTCGGTGGTGGCCATGCCTCAGCCGAAGAGCCGCTTGAGCTCAGCGTTGACGGCCTTTTCCGCCGTGGCGATGCTGCTGTCGATGTTGGCGCCCTTGCGGACGATCGCGGTGGCGGCGTCGGCGTAGGCGCTGTTCATCTTCGGCGTCCAGGCCGGGTTGGCGGCGACGGCGTAGTCGTTGAAGATCTTCAGCGCGTCGGCGGCCGGGCCCGCCTGGAGCTTGCTCGCCTTGGCGGCCAGCGACTTGCGCGGCGGGACGTGGAACCCGTAGCTGAGGTTGAAGTCCTCCTGGTTCTTGAGGTTCTCGATCCAGAGCCACTTGATGTACGCCTTGGCGGCGTCGACGTTCTTGGCCTTGGCGCTGACCATCGCGCCCCAGCCACCGGCGAAGGTGGACGGCTTGCCGACCGTCTTGCTGAAGGCCGGCCAGGGTACGACGCCGAAGTCGTCACCGACGGCCTTCTGGATGCCGGGCATGGCCCACAGGCCGCACCACTGCATGGCCGCCAGGCCCTGGGTGAACGAGGAGGGGTCCCACCAGTCGGTGGGCGAGCCCAGCAGGATCGACTTGGAGTTGAAGAGCTCCTGCATCTTGGCGAACGACTGCTTGGCCTCGGGGCTGGTGAAGCCGGGCTTGTTGTCGGCCGTGAGGTAGTCGCTGCCGACCGACCAGAGGATCTGGCCGAGCAGCGATCCGCCGCCGAACGCCGGGGTCACGCCGGCGTCGTTGCCGATGAACAGGCCCTTCTGCTCCTTGGTGTTCAGCGCCTTGGACGCCGCGATCAGCTCGTCGATGGTGGTCGGCGGCTGGATGCCGGCCTTGGCCAGGACGCTCTTGCGGTAGTAGAGGACGCCCATGTCGTCGACCATCTTGATCATGTAGATCTTGCCGTCGACGGTGGACGACTTGATGTCCGCCTCGGTGTAGTCGCTCTTCACGTCGGCGATGATGTCGTCCAGCGGCACGATCTGACCGCTTCTGACCTGGTCGATGTTGGGCGTGCTCTCGAAGACGTCCGGTCCCGACGTGGACAGCAGCCCCGAGTTGAGCTTGGAGGTGTAGTCGCCGGGCGTCCACTGGACGTTCACGGCGGCCTTGTCGTACTCCTTGGCGTAGCGCTCGACGGCCTGTTGGGTGCCGGCCTCGCCGTACTGGTGGTACCAGACGTTGAGCGGCGGCTTGGACCCGCTGCCTCCACCGCTGCTGCTGCCGCCGGACAGGCCGGAACTGCCCCCGCTGCACGCGGACAGGATGGGTCCGGCGGCGAGACCCGCCGCGCCGAGGCCGAGCCCTCGAAGGAGTCGTCGGCGATCGATTCCGTGGTCCTCCATGGCCAGCTCCCTGCCTGATTCGAGGCCGGTGAACTCGGCGACCCGAGACCACGACCGGGAACGTTTTGACACATATGAAACATGCTTGCAATCTGGTGCGACCGACCCTAGTACGCGTTCGTCGGCCGCGCACCTATCAAATTGATCACGGCGGTGACCGGGCCGTTCACGGTGCCGGCCGAGCCTGAAGCTCGCTTCAGGTCGGCGATACCGCGGCCTGGCATCATGTCGCCGGTGCGCATACTGCTGGTCGAGGACGAGCGCGACCTGGCCGCCTCGCTGCGGGCCGGGCTCGAGGCCGAGGGGTACGCGGTCGACGTCGCCCACGACGGGCGGGACGGGTGGAACCTGGCCCGGCTGTACCGGTACGACGTGTTCGTCCTCGACCTCATGCTGCCCGGCCTGAACGGCTTCCAGCTGTGCGAGCGCGTCCGCCGGGCCGGCCTCACCGCGCCGGTGCTGGTGCTCACGGCCAAGGACGGGGAGTACGACGAGGCGGAGGCGCTGGACACCGGCGCCGACGACTACCTGACCAAGCCGTTCTCGTACGTCGTCCTGCTGGCCCGGCTCCGGGCGCTCCTGCGCCGCCGGCCCGGACCCGCGCCGACCGAGTTGCGGGTCGGCGACCTGATCATCGACCAGGTCCGGCGCCGCTGCCGGCGTGGCCCGCAGGAGATCCCGCTGACCGCCAAGCAGTTCGCCGTGCTGGTCGCCCTGGCCCGCCGGCCGGGCGAGGTGGTCAGCAAGACGGAGATCATCGAGGAGGTGTGGGACATGGCGTTCGACGGCGACATCAACATCATCGAGGTGTACGTGTCCGCGCTGCGCCGCCGCGTCGACCTGCCGTTCGAGCGCCGCAGCATCGAGACCGTGCGCGGCGTCGGCTACCGGCTGGTCGACGGCCGTGCTTAGGCCGAGGCTCACCTCGGTCCGGGTCCGCACCACGCTCGCCGCGACGGCGGCGGCCGCGATCTGCTTCGGGTCCGGGGCCCTATGGCTGCGCCACGAGCTCTACGACAACCGCTTCCAGGCGTCCACCGCGCAGACCGCGATCGGCGCGCGGGCTCTCGCCGACGCGGACGCCTCCGGTATCGGGCGCCCGCCGGCCGACGGCTCGACCCGGTGGCTCGCGATCGACGGCGACAATCACGTGCGGGCGACCGAGAGCACCGATCGGCGGCGGGCGGCCGGGCTGACCGGCCACGGCGACCTGCCGGCGAAGGTCGACCCGGCGCGGCTGAGGGCCGGCCGCCGGCACCTCGCGAGCGGGATCAGCCAGGTCACGGTCCGGCTCGACGGCCGACCGGCCACGTTCGTCGCCGCGGACGTCCCGGCCGGCACCCGGACGTTCGTCGCCGCGGATGTCCGGGCCGGCGCCCGGACCGGGGTCACCTACTTCGTGCTGGTGTCGCCGGCCGAGGCCGAGGCCGCCGTCGACGCGGTCGACCCGGTCCTGGCCACCGGGTTGCCCGTCGCGGTGCTGCTGGTCCCGCGGTCGCCTGGTTCACCGCGGGGCGGGCCTTGAAGCCGGTCGCCGCCCTGGTCGAGGCGGTGAGCGACGGGCTGGCCGCGATCACCTCGGCCGAACTGGACCGGCGGGTTCCGGTGCCGGACACCGGCGACGAGATCGAGGCGCTCGCGCTGACCGCCAACGCCACCCTGAACCGGCTCGAGGAGGCCGCGGTCCGGCAGCGCCGCTTCATCACCGACGCCGCCCACGAGTTGCGCAGCCCGCTGGCCGGCCTGCGCAACACGGTCGAGGTGGCCCGGGCCGGCGCCTTGGCCGCCGACCGGCCGGCCGCCCTGGACGTCGTGCTGGCGTCGGCGCGGCGGTTGCAGGACCTCACCGAGGACCTGTTGCTGCTGGCCCGGCTGGAACGACCGGGAACGCGGCCGGAACACCACGTCGACCTGGCGGCGATCGCGGAGGAGCAGGTGGCGGAACGGCGGTACGGGGGTGGTGGCCGGGTCGCGTTCACCGCGGTGGTGACCGGTCCGGCGGTGGTGACCGGGGACCAGCTTCAGCTGGAGCGGCTGGTGCGCAACCTGCTGGACAACGCGGACCGGCACGCCCGCGCCGCGGTGACGATCACGGTCTCGGCCGGGGGCGCCGAGGTGGTCACCGAGGTCGTCGACGACGGCGCCGGCATCGCGGCGGCCGACCGTGAGCGGGCGTTCGAACCGTTCACCCGGCTGGACGAGGCCCGGGCCCGGGACGGCGGCGGCTCCGGCCTGGGCCTGGCCATCGTCCAGGACATCGCGGCCCGGCACGGCGGCCGGATCCAGGTCGACAACGCTCCCGGGGCCCGGTTCACCCTCCGGTTTCCGGCCGCCGCGACCTGAGCCCGGCCGCGAGGAGCGGTGATTATACGACTCGCAAGATCACAGGACAAGGTTCGAACATGATCACTGTCTGAACGCCCACCATTCCTAACTGGATCTCCGTAACAATCGGTCAAGGCTCCTTAACTCGTTGCGGTTCAACGTGAGTAAATTCACCCCGACCATCCTGCGGTTTGTTCCCAGGACGGACTGTTTCGGAGCAAGCGCGGTGTTCGCGCCGAGGGTGAGTGAAGATGACTGCAGGGACGCGTCAGCGTCGGCGTGGGTGGCCGTTCGGCTCGATCTCGCGGAGGCTGTACCCACTTGTCATGATTGTTCCGGTGACCTTGCTCTTCTCCATGGTCTGGCAGTCGGTGGGGGAGCAGGTCTCGTTCGCCGACCTCGAGCGTGACGGCGTCCGGTACATCCAGGCGCTGGTGCCGCTGGAGATCGCGCTGGCCAACGCCGAGTCGGCCGCGGTCAGCGGGGCCCCGCCCCAGCGCGAGGTGCTGATCCGCGCGGTCGACGCGGTCGCCGCCGTCGACAGCGAACTCGGTGGCCGGCTGCGTACCCAGGACCGATGGACCGGACTTCGCACCAAGATCGAGTCTCTGCCGGCCAGCGGCACCCCGGCGACGATGATCGACGCCTACAGCGGAACCAACGACCTGCTGCTGGCCCTGATCGACAAGGTACGCAACAACTCGAAGCTGATCCGCGACCCGGACGCCGACAGCTACTACCTGGGTGACGGCGCGGCCCAGGAGCTCCCGGAAGGCATCACCGCTGCCGCCGGCTACACCGATCGCCTGATCAGCGCGGCCGGACTGACCGGGTCGGCCCGGGCCGACGCCCTGGTCGACATCAACGCGGCGCGCTCCGACCTGGTCAGCAATGCTCGCGACCTCACCGACGACGTCCGGCTGGCCGTCGAGGGCACCGGCAGCCGGAGCCTCGGCGGCGCCCTGCTGAACAAGCTCGACCGCTTCAACCGGTCGATCGACAGCCTGCTGCCGCTGATGACGCCGCTGACCTCCGGCCGGGGCCGCATCGACGTGGCCCAGGTCGGGCGGGCCCGCGTCGAGATGCAGGCCGCGGCCGCGGATCTCTCGGCGGCGCTGCTCGACCAGATCGACATCGCGCTGCGCGACCGGCTCTCGTCGCTCAGCCAGCGCCGCCTGCTGACCATCGGGACGCTGGTGCTGGCCGCGCTGCTGATGCTCGCGCCGATCGTGCTGGGCCTGGTCCGGCGCGACCGGGGCACGACCGCGGGCCGGCCGGACCGGCCGGCGCCGCCACCGGGTCCCGGCCGGTCGGCTCCGGCGCGCCCGGCTCCGGCCCATCAGGCGCCGGCGCATCCGGCCCCGGCCCATCAGGTTTCGGCGCGCCAGCCGGCCATGCACCAGACCGCCGCGCCGCCGGCCCAATGGCCCCCGGCCCGGACCGCGGCCGCGTCCGACCCGGAGTTCGCACGATGGGAGCGTTTCGGTGCTCCTCAGTAGGCTCCGCATCCGCGGCAAGCTGACCCTGCTGGTGATGATCCCGCTGCTGGCGATGGCGGGCCTGGTCGTGCCGGTGGTCCGCGGCCTGGTCGCCGACGCCGGGCAGGCGACCGAGATCGACAACGCGGCCACGGTGGCCGGCCGGATCGGCGGGCTGCTCCAGGACCTGGAGCGCGAGCGGCTGCTCTCGGTCGGGTTCGTGCTCGGTGTGGTCGACGAGGACGACCTCACCCTGCAGACCGCGCTGGTCACCGACCGGGTCCTCGACGTCCGGGAGGATCTGGGCGACGAGGTGCCGCCCGCGCTGGGCGCGGTGACCGAGGCGCCGATGGTCGCGATGCGCAGCCGGGTGCGGCTCAAGCGGATCCCGCCGCAGGAGATCCTCGACCGGTTCGGTCCGGTGCTGGACGGCCTCATCGAGTCACTCGAGCTGGTGCGGCACGCCGACGCCGACACCGCCGCCGGCCGGCAGCTCATCGCGCTGGACGCGTTGCTGCGGATGGACGAGGCCAGCACCGAGAGCACCGCCCAGCTAGCCATCATGGCCGGCGGCAACGTCGGGCGCCAGGACGTGAAGTACCACGAGGAACGGGCCGAGTACGACACCAACCTGGCCCGGTTCGCGGCCTTCGCCACCGAGCCCCAGCAGCGCCTGTACGACCTGGTCACGGCCGCCTTCGACCAGCGTGTCGGCGACAACTTCGAGGACGATTTCGAGGCCGATCCGAACGGCACGATGGCCGGGCTGCCGATCGGCACGCTGTTCCCGGCCCTCCAGTCGTTCAACTCGCTCGGCAGCTTCGTCGAGAAGCGCCTCGTCGACGACGTCACCGCCCTGGTCTCGGACCAACGGCAACGGCAGCTGACCACCGCGTACGGTATCGGCGCCCTGGCCCTGTTCGTGCTGCTCGCCGTGCTGATCCTGGTGGCCGCGGTGGCCCGGGCCGTGGCGGTGCCGCTGATCCGGCTCAGCCGCTCGGCGGCCCAGGTGGCCGAGGCCGGCGAGACGGAACTGCGGCGGGTCGCCGACGACGAGAGGGAGACGGTCGAACCGGTGCACCTCGAAGTGCTCCAGGTGAGCTCGAACGACGAGATCGGCGACCTGGCCCGCGTCTTCGAACGGGTGCAGAGCACCTCGTCGCAGCTGGTCGAGCGCCAGGTGCTCAGCCGGCGCAACGTCGCCGAGATGTTCGGCCACATCGGCCGGCGTACCCAGAACCTGGTCGGCGGGCAGGTGAGCCTGATCGACGAGCTGGAGAACGAGGAGGCCAACCCGGACCGGCTGGCCAAGCTCTACCGGCTCGACCACATCGCCAACCGCCTGCGGCGCAGCGCCGACAGCCTGGTCGTGATCTCCGGGTCCGAGCGGGAGGAGAGCCACCGGTCCCCGGTCCGGCTGGTCGACGTGGTGCGGCTGGCCCTGGCCGAGATCGAGGAGTACACCCGGGTCGACGTCGACGTCCCGCTCGACCTGTCGGTGGCGCCCGCCCTGGTCAGCGACCTGGTGCTGATCTGCGCCGAGCTGCTCGAGAACGCGACCAGCTACTCCCCGCCGCACACCCGGGTGAGCGTCAGCGCCCGGGCCGTGCCGGACGGCGTCCGGCTGGTCGTCGTCGACCACGGCATCGGCATGCCCGACGAGCGGCTCACCGAGGAGAACGCCCGGATCGCCCGCCGCGAGCGGCTCGACCTGGTGCCGAGCCAGGTCCTCGGCCTGTTCGTGGTCGGCCGGCTGTCCCGGCGCCACGGGCTCGAGGTCGCGCTGGCGCACACGCCCGGCGGTGGAGTCACCGTCGGCGTGAACATCGGTGACGCGCTGCTGGCCGGCGATCCCGTGGCCCCGGCGATGCCGGTGTCGCCGGCCGTGCCGGTACGGCAGATCGTGCCCGCCCCGGCCGTGGTCCCGCTGACCGAGTGGTCACCGTCGCCGTGGGACGACGCCGGCCCGGCCGGGACCGTGCCTCGGAGCCCCGGCGGGCTCCAGCCCACCGAGACCGAGGCGCTGTCCCGGGTCAGCGACCTGATGCGGCGCGAGCAGTTCTCCTGGAACGCGTTCGAGGTCGTCCGCAGCCTGCCCGCGGCGCCGCCGCGCCAGGAAGCGCCCCCGCCCCCACCCGCACGGCCCGAGCCGCCCGCGCCGCAGCCGGTGGCCGACGCCGACGGCCGGTCGCTCAGCCGGCGCGTGCCCGGCGCCACCCTGTCCCCGCACGACCCTCCGCCGGCCCGGGCCGCCGGTCTGTCCTCGGTCGAGCAGGACCCGGACGCGGCCCGCAGCCTCATCGAGCAGATCGAGTCGGGGGTGGCGCGCGCGCTCCACGACGCATCGCACCGGAACCACCAGTGAAAAGGGAGCACCACGATGGACGGCATCCATACTCACGACCGCAACATCCCGGTCGTGGAGTACAGCGCCGAAGTGAAGACGTTCAACTGGCTCCTCGGCTCCTTCACCACCCGGACGGCCGGTGTGGAGGAGGCGATCGCGGTGTCGTCGGACGGTCTGCTCATGGCGAAGGCGTCCAAGCGGGACCGGGGCAGCTCCGACCGCCTGGCCGCGGTGGTGTCGGGCATGACCAGCCTCGCGGGCGGCGCGGCCGAGTGGTACCGGCTGGGCGCGCTGAACCGGGTCGTGGTCGACCTGGCCGACGGCTTCCTGCTCGCCACCACGATCAGCCGGGGTTCCGTGCTCGGCGTGATCGCGAGCCGGTCGGCCAACCTCGGCACCGTGGCGTACGAGATGACGCTCTTCGGCTCGCGGGCAGGAGCGACCCTCACGCCGGGCCTGATCGCGGAACTGAAGAGAGCCGCGCAGATGTGAGCGAGCCGATCGGGAGAATCCCCCCGTACCTGCGGACCCCACCGGCCGGCGCGGCGCCGGCCCCACCTCCGCCCCCGATCCACCACGACGCGGGTCACGCCGGCGGCGACCAGGTCCGGCAGCGCCCGTTCGTGCTGACCTCGGGCCGGGTCAACGCGGTCGACCGCGAGATCGAGTTCGAGACCCAGGTGACGCTGCGGCCCTACGACCCGCGGACCGGCCGGGTGCCGCTCGCCTCGCTGGGCCCGGAGATGCAGGCGATGGTCGCGCTGTGCCAGGAGCCGACCTCGGTCGCCGAGATCTCCGCACGGCTGCGCCTGCACCTCGGCGTCACCAAGATCCTGGTCGCCGACCTGCGCGCCGCGGGCTACCTCGACGTCCACGTGGCCGACACCATGAGCCCCCATTCCCCCGAACTCATCCTGCGAGTGATGCGTGGACTACGTGCGATCTCCTGACGCGGCCGTCACGACCCGGCGACCGCCGGTCCCAGTCAAGATCATCGTCGCCGGCGGCTTCGGCGTCGGCAAGACGACCACGGTGCGGTCGATCTCCGAGATCGCCCCGCTGACCACCGAGGCCGAGATGACCGAGGTGTCGGTCGGCGTCGACCGGACGCGGTCGGAGAGCCTGAAGACCACCACCACGGTGGCCATGGACTTCGGCTGCGTGACCATCGACCACAGCCTCAAGCTCTACCTGTTCGGCACGCCCGGTCAGGACCGGTTCGGCTTCATGTGGGACGACCTGATCAACGGCGCGCTGGGCGCGCTCGTCGTGGTGGACTGCTCCCGGCTGGACGACTGCTTCCAGGCCGTCGACTACTTCGAGCGGGCCGGGCTCCCGTTCGCGGTCGCGCTGAACACCTTCGACGGCCGGCTCCCGTACGACATCACCGAGGTCCGCTGGGCCCTGGCCGTCAACGACCGGGTGCCGGTGGTGGCCTTCGACGCCCGGACGCGCACCTCGGTCCGCGACGCCCTGCTGGTCGTCCTCGAGAAGGCCCTCGACCAGGTCCTGCACCCCGCGGCCCCACGTTAGCGTTAAGAAGGCGTCAAGAGGCGGACGGGCCCGGGCCGGGTCGCGCATCCTGGCGGGATGAACGTGAGCGGGCGGGACCCCGTGCGTCTGGCCGTCGTGGTCGGGGCGCTCGGTGTGGTGTTCGGGGACATCGGCACCAGCCCGATCTACACCCTGCAGACCGTGTTCAACCCGGAGGACCCCCATCCCGTGCCGGTGAGCACGGGCAACGTGTACGGGGTGGTGTCCCTGGTGTTCTGGTCCATGATGATCATCGTCACGGTCACCTACATCCTGCTGGCGATGCGGATCGACAACGACGGCGAGGGCGGCATCATGGCGCTCATCGCCCTGGTCCGCCGCCGGGGCGCCCAGCAGGGCCGCCGCACCGCCGTGGTGCTGGCCGCGGTCGGCCTCTTCGGCGCCTCGCTGTTCTTCGGCGACAGCATGATCACCCCGGCCATCTCGGTGCTCTCCGCGGTCGAGGGCCTGAAGGTCGTCGAGCCGTCGCTGGGCGCCCTGGTCGTGCCGATCACCGCGGTGATCATCGTGGTGCTGTTCGCCGTGCAGCGGCGCGGGACGGCCGCGGTCGGCCGGGTCTTCGGGCCGGTGATGATCCTCTGGTTCGTGGTCATCGGGCTGTGCGGGGCGATCGGCGTCGCCGGAAATCCGGCGATCCTCCGGGCGCTGTCGCCGACGTACGCGATCGGCTTCCTGACCGGCCACTTCGGCATCGCGTTCTTCGCGCTGGCCGCGATCGTGCTCGCGGTGACCGGCGCCGAGGCGCTGTACGCGGACCTGGGCCACTTCGGCCGGCGCCCGATCAGCCGGGGCTGGCTGTTGCTGGTCTTCCCGGCCGGTGTCCTCAGCTACCTCGGCCAGGGCGCGCTGATCCTCGAGGACCCGGCCAACATCAGCAGCCCGTTCTTCCTGCTGGTGCCCGAGTGGGGCCGGCTGCCGCTGGTGCTGCTGGCCACGGCGGCCACGGTGATCGCCGCCCAGGCGGTGATCACCGGCGCGTTCTCGGTCGCGTCCCAGGCGGCCCAGCTCGGTTACCTGCCGCGGCTGCGGATCGCGCACACCTCGGAGTCGTCGATCGGCCAGATCTACGTGCCGTGGATCAACTGGCTGCTGCTGGTGTCCGTACTCACCCTGGTCTTCGCCTTCCGTTCCTCGGCCGCGCTGGCGTACGCCTTCGGCATGGCCGTCACCGGCACGATCACCATCACCACGCTGCTGTTCTTCTATGTCGCCCGGTGGAAGTGGAACGCGCCGCTGTGGCTGATCGGCGTCGGCGCGACCGCCCTGCTGCTGGTGGACCTGCTGTTCGTGGCGGCCAACCTGACCAAGCTGGCGCACGGGGCCTGGCTGCCGCTGCTGATCGGGCTCACCGCGTTCACCCTGATGACGACCTGGCAGCGCGGCCGGCAGATCGTCACGGCCGAGCGGGAGCGGCGCGAAGGATCGCTGCGCGAGTTCATCGACGACCTGCGGGACAACGCGTCGTCGATCGCGCGGGTGCCGGGCACCGCGGTCTTCCTGAACCGCGGCAAGCTGACCGCGCCGCTGGCCATGCGGGCCAACGTCGAGCACAACCGGGTCCGCCACGACCAGGTCGTGATCCTGTCGTTGCAGACCGAGCCGGTGCCGCGGGTGCCGGCCGAGGACCGGATCAGCGTCGACGACCTCGGGTACGACGAGGACGGCATCATCCACGTCATCGCCCGGTTCGGGTACATGGAGACCCCGGACGTGCCGGCCACCCTGCGCACCCTCGCGACCTCGTCGGCCGAGGCGACCGAGGGGCCGCTGCAGCTGGATCAGGCGTCGTACTTCCTGTCGAAGATCGAGCTCCGGTCGGGCCACGGGCCGACGATGGCGGCGTGGCGGAAGCGGCTGTTCGTGGCCACCTCCTACGTCACCGCGGACGCCGCCGAGTACTTCGGCCTCCCCCGGGACCGCACCGTCATCATGGGTTCGCACATCGAGGTGTGACCAAGATTGCAACGTCGCACCCTGGTTGTTCGTAGGTAAGACGGTGAAGAGCCTGCTGGCCGACGCGCCCTCGATCGAGCCGGCCCCGGAGCGTGACCCCGGGGCCGTGCTCGATCATCTCGTCCGCCGCGGCGTGCGCTACACCACCTGGGCCGGGTGGCAGCGCCTGGACGCGCATGAGATCGCCCTCGGCGTGCCACACGACCGCAAGCGGATCAAGGTCGTCGACCGCCAGGAGCTGATCGACATCTGCGCCTCGTAGGACCGCCCATCAGGGCAGCTGACGCAGATCCGGGCGGCGGAGCGACGACGTGGCCGGAGCCGGCGCGGTCTTCACCTGGGGCGCCGTGGCGCCCGCCGGCGGCAGTGAGCCACTGGCCACCGGCAGCGTGAGCGAGCTGCCGGCCAGGTCCAGGCTCAGGGTCGCGCCCATGGTCGACGGGGTCGAGTACTCGTTGTCGCTCTGCTGCAGGATCAGCCCGAGGACGTGCCCGGTGCGCACGATCTGGTCGGTGGCCTGCAGCGGAACGTCGATCGTGTACCAGCGGCCGGGCGTCAGCGGGGTCCGGAACCGCAGCGACACGTGGTGGGCCGCGTCCTGCCAGCCGCGGGTCAGCACCGCGTGGTCATCGGTGACCACGTCCTCGGCCGTGTCGAGGTAGCAGGCGTCGTCGGCCGCGGTCGACGATCCCCAGCACGACTCGGTGCCCAGCGTGGTGATGCCCTCCTCGGGTCCCTGGTAGTTCACCCGGGCCGCGGTGCCGTAGTCGACCAGCCGCGCGGTCAGCTCGGTCGTCGGCCGGTCCACCTTGACCTTGAGCGTGGCCGTGGGGATGCCGGAGAGCCGCAGGTCGCGACGCAGGGGAGCGGACAGGAAGGCGACCCGGCCCGGTACCGGCGTGTTCGGGGTGGCGGTGGCCTCGGCCTCGAACAGGTCGGGGTTGTCGGTCCAGGTGCGCTTCGCGTTTCCGGAGGAGCCGCCGAGCGTGCCCGTCACACCGTCGCCGTTGCCCAGGCCGACCCGCACCGGGCGGGTGCCGGCGGCCGGCCAGGTGCGCTGGTCGACCCAGGTGCCGGGCGCGGTCTCGACGCTGGCCTGCGGCGCCCGGTCGATGCCGTTGCGCAGCCCCTGCAGATAGAAGTCGAACCAGCGGTGCAGCGTCTCGACCCAGGCGGCGCGGCGGAAGTCGAACGGGTCGACATGGCCCTGCTGCGCGAGCCAGATCTTCTTCGGCGTACGCAGGGCGCTCCACCAATGGGCGAACTGCGAGGTGGTGACGTTGGTGTCGTTGACGCCGTGCACCACGAACACGCTGGCCTTCACCCGGCTCGCCTTCGGGCGGTAGTTGCGCTCGGCCCAGAAGGCGTTGAGGTCGCCGGTGTCGTCCCCGCTCCCGGTGGCCAGCTCCGCCAGGTTGGCCGTGCACGCCTCGGGCCGGCTGCTGACGTACTCGCTGAGGAAGGTGGCGTAGCCCGGGGAGCGGATGACGCCGTTGAAGCGGGTGTAGTCGTACCAGCTGGAGATGCCGGCGATCGGCACGATCGTCTCGAGCCCCTCGACGCCGGTCGCGGCCACGCCGTTGGCGATCGACCCGTCCCACGACTTGCCGATCATGCCGACCTTGCCGTTGGTCCACCGGGTGGCCACCGCCGCGCTGCCGTCGGCGTACGTGGCCCGGGCCCGGCCGTTGAGCCAGTCGACGACCGCCTTGGCCCCGAGCACCTCGTTCCGGCCGCCGACGTCCTCACAGCCGGTGGAGCGGTTGGTGCCCGGCAGGTCGACGGCGACGAAGGCGTACCCGCGGGGCACGAAGTAGTTGTCGTAGAACAGCGGTTCCTTGGCGATGGTTCCGTTCGCGTCGTACTCCTTGAGCTCGCCCTCGTTGCCGCGGCCGCAGCACGCGTAGTAGGGCGAGGCCTCCATGACCACGGGCACGCGCTGGTGCGCGGCCGCCGTCTCCCGAGGGCGGACGAGATCGACCGCGACCTTGTCCGGAACGCCGTCGAGGTCACCGTCCAGGGTGGTCTGCACCCAGACGCTCTCCCGGATGGCGTTCTCGTACGAATAGGCCGGCACTGTGCTGGTCCCGCGCACGTGCGGGGCGGTGGGCGCTGCTTGCGCCGGCGCCGCCGCAAGGGCGAGCGCGGTCGCCGCCCCCGCGACGGCGGCCAGGATGGTCTTCATCATGCTCATCGATGTAAGGGCACGGAGCCCAGGACCGCAATACGCTAGGCGTCCTCGTACGGATCGCGCCCCGGTCCGCGAACGGCCGCGGCGGCCGCCTCCGCGACATCGACGGCCGCGCCGCCCAGCGTGTAGACCCGTGTCGTCGCGTTGCCGCGCGGGGCCAGCAGCCTCGCCCGCGTCAGCGCCTGGATGTCCCGGATGGCCTGGTCACGGCTGAGACCTTCGTCCTGCTGATAGGTGGTCCGCCGGACCTCGCCCAGCGCCGCGGCGTAGAGGGCGGACACCACACGCTCGGGCAGCCCCTGGTCCCCGGCCAGGCGCGCGAGGTCGTTCCACAGGCGAACGGTCCAGTCGTACCGCCGCTTCACCCGCTGGGCCTGCTGATGATGGGCGCTGAACACGAACCTGAGCCACGGGTGGGCGTCGCGTTCCGGCCGGAAACGTCCCTGCTGTACGGACCGGAGCGCCTGGTAGTACCGGACGGTGTTGATCTGGTCGCCCAGCCATTCCTCGATCGAGGAGAATTCCGGGGCCAGCTCTCCGACGCGGGCCAGCACCGTGGTGTGCAGCGCTCGTGCCGTGCGGCCGTTGCCGTCGCGCCAGGGGTGGATGCCCACCAGGTTCAGGTGAGCCAGGGCCGCTCGCGCGTACGCCGGCGCGTCGAGATCTCCACTCCGTAGCCACTCGACCAGCTCGCCCATCAGCCCCGGGACCACCTCGGCGTCCGGACCGGTGTAGGCCGGCTCCAGCGGGTCGCCACCGCTCACATAGATCCCGCCGGCGCGGTAGCGGCCCGGCCACTTCGAGGGCTGATACTTCGTGATCATGAAGTGCAGCGCCGAGAGCAGCGTCTCCGAGTAGTCGAAGAAGCCCATCGCCGGTGTCTGTCGCACATAGGTCATCGCGTCCCGATAGCCGATGACCGCCTGTTGCGTCTCCTCGCCGGCCTCGGTGGACATGGGCGCGTGCTCCACCAGGGCCCGGGCGTCCGAGCCGCTGATGGTGATGTTCTCGATGGTGTTGGAGCCCTGGATCGCCGCCGCGAAGAGGCTTCGGCGCAGCTGGCCCTCCCAGCGAGGCTTGGACCGCAGCTGGGCGCGAAGCTCGGACCGCATCTCGCTCAGCTCGTCCAGAACCCGAGCGTCGGCGGCGTCCAGCGTGGGCATCGCGTACAGCATGCTCCTATGCTACAACGCAAGTAGCATCTTTGTTGCGTGGGAGATGACGAGGACCTTTGGGGCCGGGACGGGTGAGCCATGACGAGCACGTTCGACTTCTTCGAGCACGACGCGCTGCCCGCGCCCGACCTGCCGGTGGATGAGGCGCGCTCGCTGGTGGCCCACCGGTGGGGGATCGAGGGTACGGTCACCGCGCTCGGCAGCCAGCAGGACGCGAACTTCCGGGTCGGCGGACCGGCCGGCGCGTACGTCCTGAAGATCGCCAACCCGGCCTTCACCGAGGCCGATGCCGCGGCCCAGGAGAGCGTCGCGGCGCACCTCGCGGACTGTGAACCCGGCTTGCTGGTGCCCTCCTCGCGGCCGGGTCTCGATGGCCGGGCGCTGCAGATGGTGACGGTCGGTGGCCGACCGGCCGTGGCCCGGCTGATGAGCTTCCTCGACGGGGGAGTGCTCAGCGAGAGCCGTTACCTGGCGCCGGCCGTCGTCTCCTCGTTGGGTGATCTGGCCGGTCGGGTGTCCCGGGCGCTGTCCACATTCGACGGCGAGGTGCCGGTTCGGGCCCTGCAATGGGATCTGCGCCATGCCGCCGGCGTGGTGATCAAGCTGGCCGGCCACGTCGCCGTGCCGGGCGGCGCCGACCTGGTGCGTGCCGCCGCGTCGCGGGCCGGCCGGGTGCTCGACCCGTACCGGGAAAGCCTTCCGGTGCAGGCGATCCACGGCGACCTCACCGACGACAACGTGATCGCCGCCGCGGATCGGGCCGGACGGCGGCATCCGGCCGGTGTCATCGACTTCGGCGACCTGACCCGGAGCTGGGCGATCGCCGAGCTGGCCGTGACCCTCTCCTGCCTGCTCTCCTACGACGCGCCGGATCTGAGCGTGGTCGTCCCGGCCGTCCGCGCGTACGACCGGATCCGGCCGATCTCCGACGACGAGCTGGCCGCGCTGTGGCCGCTGGTGGTGCTGCGGGCCGCGTCGCTCGTGGTCAGCGGGCAGCACCAGGCGCACATCGACCGGGAGAACGCCTACGCGACCGGGAACCTGGACCGCGAGTGGCGCATCTTCGAGCGGGCGGTCTCGGCGCCGATCGAGGTGATGACCGCCCTGATCCGCGGTGCGCTTCGCCCCGGTGAGTCGCCGGCGCCGATCGCCGGTGACCGCATCGTCGGCGGGGGTGCGCCCCTCGACCTCTCCACGACCAGTCCCGCACTGCACGGCGGTGCTTTCCTCTCGTACACACCGCCCGACGGGTTTGTGCCCTACCTCCAGCCGCGTTTGACCAGGACGGTCCTCAACGCCGCCACCACGCCCGCGACGGTCGGGCTGGGCGTCGAAGTCGTTGCGCGGGAGAGCCTGCATGCCCCCTGGGCGGGCGTCGCCGAGCGACACGATGACGCCGTCGCGATCCGCGCTACGGATCGCCCGACGTTGTGGCTCAGCGGGGCGGATCTCGCTGATGGCGCGCCGGTTTCTCCGGGGCAGTCGATCGGGCGTGGCCCCGCCAGGATCCAGCTCTGTTCGCTGGCCGAGCGGCCGCCGTTCTTCGTGACCGCCGCGATGGCGCGGGCGTGGGCGGCCGTCTGCCCTGATCCGACGCCGCTGATCGGTTCGGCCGGCGGAGTTCCGCCATCGGACGGCGCTCTTCTGGACCGGCGGGACGCGGCCTTCGCCACGGTTCAGGAGCACTACTTCGAGGCGCCGCCACAGATCGAGCGCGGCTGGCGGCACCACCTGTTCGACATGGACGGCCGGTCGTACCTGGACATGCTCAACAATGTGGCGATCCTCGGCCACGGGCACCCGCGGCTGGCCGAGGCGATCGAGCAGCAGTGGCGGCTGCTCAACACCAACTCACGGTTCCACTACCGGGCCGTGGTCGAGTTCGCCGAGCGGCTGGCCGCGCTCTGCCCCGATCCGCTGGATACCGTGTTCCTGGTCAACAGCGGCACCGAGGCGGTCGACCTGGCCCTGCGGTTGGCCTGGGCGAACACCGGACGGCAGGACGTGGTCGCGGTGCGCGAGGCCTACCACGGCTGGTCCTACGCCACCGACGCGATCTCCACCTCGGTGGCCGACAACCCTGGCGCGCTCGGCAGCCGCCCGCCCTGGGTCCACACGGTCGCCGCGCCCAACTCGTTCCGCGGCGAACACCGCGGAGATCGGGCCTTCCGGTACGCGGAAGACGCCGTCGCGTACGTCGAAAGGATGGTCGCGGACGGCCGGCCGCCGGCGGCGTTCCTGGCCGAGCCGTTCTACGGCAACGCCGGGGGAGTGCCGTTGCCGGACGGCTACCTGGCCCGGGTGTACGCCGCGACCCGGGCGGCCGGCGGCCTGTGTGTGGCCGACGAGGTCCAGGCCGGGTACGGCCGGCTCGGCGCCCACTTCTGGGGCTTCGAGCAGCAGGGCGTCGTGCCCGACATCGTGACCGTGGCCAAGGCGATGGGCAACGGGCACCCGCTGGGCGCGGTCATCACCACCAGGGCCATCGCCGACGGCTTCCGCGGCCAGGGCTACTTCTTCTCGTCCGCCGGCGGCAGCCCGGTCAGCAGCGTCGTCGGCCTGACCGTGCTCGACGCACTGCGCGACGAGGGCCTGCAGGAGAACGCCCGCGAGGTCGGCGAGCACCTGCGGCAGCGGCTGCTCGCGCTGGCCGGCCGGCACGAGATCATCGGCGCGGTGCACGGGATGGGGCTCTACCTCGGCGTCGAGCTGGTCCGCGACCGCGGGACCCTGGAACCGGCGCCGGAGGAGACCGCCGCCATCTGTGAACGCCTGCGCGAACTCGGCGTCATCATGCAGCCGACCTCGGACCGGATGTGCGTGCTGAAGATCAAGCCGCCCCTGGGCATCGGGCGGGCCGAGGCCGACTTCTTCGCCGACACCCTCGGCCGCGTCCTCAGCGAGGGCTGGTGAGTATTGCCCTCCCGCCGTACGCGGCACTACTGAGGGTGGCGGCGCCGGGCCGGTAGGAGCAGGGCGATCAGCCCGCCGGCCAGATAGACCGGGCCGAGCGCGGCGAGCGCCGAGGTGAGGTACTGGCCGGCCGCCGCGCCGGGGTGGCCCCAGTCCTGGGCCCAGCGCAGCCAGATCGCCGCGCCGATCAGGAGGGTGGCGGCCGGGGCGAGGGCCATCGCCGGGACCAGCCCGGCCGCGCCGCGGCGGGCGAGCAGGACGGCCACGACCGCGCCGCCGGCCGCCATCATCGCCCACAGGTCGCGGTGCAGGACGGTCGCCTGGTCGGCGGGGCTGGTGACGACCAGCCACCGGACGGCCAGCGCGGCGGCCGCGGGCACGAGGACCAGCAGGGCGGCCCGGGAACGGCCGGGCCGATCGGCGGTCCAGCGGAACGCGAGCACCCCCAACACCACCACCGTCAGCGCGCCGGGCCGGCTCATGGCGTAGTAGCCCAGGGTGTCCCGCACCCCGGCCGCCCAGCCACCGGACGCGGGCACCAGCGAGAAGATGTCGCAGCTGATCCAGAGGGCGCCGGTGAACAGCAGCGTGTTCAGGACCGCGATCGCCGCCCAGGTCGGGCCGGCCACGGGAGCGCCGGCCGTGCGCCGGGCCCAGGCGCGGGCCAGCAGGCCGGCCACGGTGGCGGCCGCGCCGATCGCCGGCGGCAGCATGGCCAGCATCCGGGCGCTGTCGAACACGCCCTGCCCGACCGCCGGCGTCCCGGCGACGTGGGCCAGCAGGCCGGCGGCGGTCGCGGCGGCCAGGGCCACCGAGGTGGCGCGCAGCCGCATCGGCCGGCCGGTGCGCTCGGCGACCAGGGCGGCCCGCCACAACGCGGTGCCCCAGGCCAGCGCGAACAGGATGCCCGCGACCAGGCCGGTCAGGTGGGTGGATTGGGAGAGCACGCCGTTGTCGGGGTTCACCGGCAGGGCGAGATGCAGGACCGGCGTCATCATCGCGATCAGCAGGCCGGCCGCCGCGGCGTCCAGGGGACGCAGTTCCATGGTGCGATGCGGGTCGTCGAGGGCCTGGAGGCGGCGCCGGGGCGAGGGGTGGATCGCCTGGAGGCGGCGCCACCACGAGGGCCGCGGCGCCGGCGCGTCGCCCAGCAGGCCCCGCAGCCCGGCCTCGTCACCCGCGGCGGCGGCCAGGTCGGCCTCGTGCTCCCGGGACCGGAGCACAGCCGCCGCCACGGTGGCCGCCACGAGCAGCAGGAGCAGGCTGCGCAGCGTGTAGTTCAGGTAGAAGGCGCGGGCGAACATGCTACGCAGCGCGCCCAGCGGGTCGTCGGCCAGCTCGGCCCGATAGGTCAGCAGGATTGGGAGGTTGATCAGCAGCAGGGGTGTGAGCAGGGCCGGGATCAGCGCCCACCACATGCCGCGGGTGAGCCACACCAGCGTGACGTCGCCGGCGCGGACGTGGGCGGCCTCGTGCCGGAGGACCGCGTCGATCTGCCCGGGCGGCAGGCGGCGCAGGCCCCGCGGAAGGATGATCCGGGTGCCGCGGAGCGTGCGTACGGTGAACGCCTCCTGCAACTGCCCGCCGCCGAAGAACACCGCGGGCGGGCGTGGCAGCCGGAGGCGCCGGGCCGCCTCGGCGAACCGGCCGGCGATCTCGGCCTCGGCCGGGCGTAACGGTCCGGCCCGCCGCAGCAGCCGGTACGGCAGGAGCACCATCAGCATCGCCCCCAGCAGCAGCACGGCCAGCGCCCCGGCGAAGGTGTACCCGGCCCGGTCCTGCTCCACCGCGCTCACGCACCGCAGGTAGATCGCGCTGGTGGCGACGTCGGGCACCGCGTCGAGCGGGCGTCCGGCGGCGCACCCCTTGACCACCTTCAGCCACCGCGGACCCTGGAGCGCGTTGAACGTGGTCTGCCCGGCGAACAGGCCGGCCGCGGCCAGCAGCAGCAGGATCGCGCCGTACCGGGCCACGCCGGGTGACGGGAGCCGGGGCGCGGCCATCGTCATCAGGCGGGCCGGTCCCGGCGTCGCATCGCGGCCACGATCTGCGTCGCGGTCGCCTCGGCCAGCTCGGGCCGCATGCCGCGCTCGACCAGCAGCGTGACCCAGAGCGAGGTGAGCTCGTCCCAGACGGCCTCGGGGTCCGTGCCGACCGTGTTCGCGGCTGCGCCGCGGCCGAACACCTTCGCGATCTTCTCGTACGCCGCGGCGCTCAGCCGTGACATGGCCCCCTCGACCAGGTTCGTGGCGGCCGCGGCGGCCACGAACGACAGGGCCGAGACCAGCAGGGGCGTGGCCGCGGCGAGGTCGATGCCGGTGCCGACCGGCGCCCGCAGCCGCCGGAGGTCGGTGCCGCCGGTCGCCAGCTCTCGTGGCAGCAGGTCGAGTTCGTCCGGGTAGGCCGCGGTCACCACCTCGGTGGCGATCGTGGCCACCATGGGGTCGGTGCGGGTGGTGGTCGCGCGGCGTAGTCCGAACAAGCTGTCCTCCGGTGGCTGGTCGGGCCGGCCGAAACTGTCACAGCGACGGGCTTGATCGCAGATTCGTGAAACCCGCCAGGCCCGACAATCCGCCGCTATCCGGACCGGGCTTCAGTCGATCGGGTTCGCCGGTTCCGGTGCGTTCGCCCAGCCGGTGGCGATCAGGGCCAGCGCGGCGGCATAGGTGGACATCACCAGCACGTCGTGCGCCGGCAGCGGGAAGCCGGCCGACCGCAGGCCGATCAGCAGGTCGGAGACGACGAAGAGGACCGCCCCGGCCCCGACGCGACGACCGTGGCCGGTGGCCGCGGCGGCCATCGCGACCAGGGCCAGGCTGTAGAGGAGGATCGGGACACGCAGCCCGCCCAGGTGGTTCCACAGCAGCGCGTTGGCGGTCAGCCAGAACAGTCCGCCGATCACGAACGTAGGCCACCGCGGCCGCGACCGGCGGAGGAAGGCCACCAGCAGGCAGATCTGCGTACCCAGAAAAAACACCATGCCGACCAGGAACCAGGTCTGGCCCCGGGCCAGCAGGGCCACGTCGCCGGCGCAGGCGAGGACCAGCGCGACGGTCACCAGGTCGCGTCGCCCGGCCCGGAGCAGATAGCCGATCAGGGACAGCGCGAGCAACGGCTTGGCGATCCACTGGAGCACGGTGAGATCCGCCGCCACCGCGACCAGTTCGGCCGCCGCGGCGACGAGGAAGAGTCCGAGCATCTCGCCCACGAACCTACTCCGGCAAGCAACGGCTACGACCCGTTCTCGTACGGCCCGGCCGGGGTGAAATCGGGTTGACCGGCGTGATGGAGTGGCGGCGTGGTCACCCTCTCCGCAGGACTCACCCCGACGGCCCTCAGCGCCATCGAAGATCTGGAACGCCGTGTGGTCGAGGCCGACGGCGGGCGGCTGAAACTGGAGTGGAACGCGTTGCGCCGCCGGTCCGGGAAGGACATCGAGGACGTCCTGTGGTGGGACGGCGAGCGGCTGCTGGGCTTCCTGGGGATCTACCGCCATGGTGCGCCCGACCTCGAGCTGGCCGGCATGGTCGACCCGGCCGCGCGCCGGCGCGGCATCGGCGCGGCGCTGCTGGACGCCGGGTTACGTCAGTGCCGGCAGCGCGAGCACGCCTCCATCCTGCTGGTCGTGCCCCGGCACTCGGTTGCCGGACGCTCCCTGGCGCAGCGGAGGCACGGCCGCCTCGAGCACTCCGAGCATGCGCTCCAGTTGCTCGGCGCGCCGGTCGAGGTGCCCGCCGATCCCCGGCTCACCGTCCGCACCGCCGCTGCCGCCGACCAGCCGGCGGTGCGGGAACTCCTGCGCCTGGGATTCGGCTGGGAGCCTCCCGAGGTCGCCGGCCCGGACCCGGACGCGTTCGTGGTCGAACGAGCCGGCCGGCTGATCGGGACCGCCCGGTTGATCCGCGAAGGCGACCGGGCCGGTGTCTACGGCTTCGTCATCCACCCGGACCACCAGGGACAGGGTTACGGGCGTGACGTGCTGCACCGCTTGTGCCGCACGGCCCTCGGGGACGGCGCCACCGCCGTACACCTGGAGGTGGCCACCGGCAACGACCGGGCCCTGCGTCTCTACACCTCCCTCGGCTTCCGGCCGGTGATCACCGAGGACTACTACGCGCTGCCTGGCGGTCCTGCTCCAGGCTGAGCACGAGCTTGCCGCGCCGGGAGCCACGCTCGATCGCCCGGTGGGCGTCGGCCGCCTTCTCGACCGGGAAGACGGCCTCGACCGGCACGGCGAACCGGCCCTGGGTGAACAGCTCGGCCGCGGCGCTCAGGCCGTGCCGGCCGTCGGGCTCGCCGGCCAGCCGGCCCATGGACAGCCGCACGCCGTGCTCCCGGGCGGTGAAGTCGGCCAGGGTCAGCACCGCCGCCGGGTCGCCGGTCAGCGCGATCAGGTCGGGCAGGGATCCGGCGCCGGCGACATCCAGGGCCCGATCCACCGTCCGGGCGGCCACCCGGCCGGCCAGTCCGGGTCCGTAGGCGACCGGCGTGGCGCCGAGCCCGGTGAGGAAGTCGTGGTTGCCGGCCCGGGCGGTGCCGATGACGCGGACCTCGCGGGCCGCGGCCAGTTGCACCGCCATGCTGCCCACCCCGCCGGCCGCGCCGTCGACCAGGAGGGTCATCCCCGGCCGCAGGTCGAGCCGGTCGAGGGCCCGGGTGGCCGTCTCGACGCTGGTGCCCGCCGCGCCGGCCTGGGTCCACGGCACGGCGGCGGGCTTGGGGGCCCACATCTGAAGCACGGCGTACTCGGCACTGGCGCCGCCGAGTGTCGCCACGTCCACCAGGCCGAACACGTCGTCGCCGACGGCCACACCGGCCACGCCGTCGCCGATCGCGTCGACCACGCCGGCCGCGTCGACGCCCGGGATGTGCGGCAGGGTCAGCCGGGCGCTCATCGGCGTGCTTCCGGACCGGAGGCCGGCGTCGACCGGGGACACCCCGGCGGCCCGCACGCGGACCCGGATCTCACCGGCACGCGGCTCGGGCACGTCGGCCGTACCCAGGTGAAGCACTTCCGGACCACCGAACCGGTCGAACTGCACGGCGAACATCAACGGCTCCTCTGCCTCGGCAACGTGATCTCTGCCGGGTCGAAGGCCCGGACGGGAGCCGCTGTTCCGCGATCGGGCGAAGTGGGAAGACCTCGGCGGCAGGTGTCTCAGAAGCCCGCATCTATGAGACAGCTTGACGCATAGTTCGGCATGGGGCATCCTCGAACTGTGAGACAGAATGTATCGCAGAAGATGACGGTGGCCGTGCTCGGCGCCTCGGGCGCGACCGGACGGCAGGTGGTGTCGACGGCGCGCCGGCGCGGGCACAAGGTGATCGCCCTGGTGCGCCGGCCAGGCACGTTCGAAACCGGTGAAGCGCTCTGGCTCGACGTCACCAACGCTTCGGCTCTCGCCGGCGCCCTGGCCGGCGCCGACGTGGTGATCAGCGCCCTGGGTGGCGCGGGCAAGGGGCCGACGACGGTGTGCACCGACGGCATCCGTTCGGCGGTGACGGCGATGCGGTCGGCCGGGGTGACGCGCCTGATCGCCGTCAGCGCGCACGGCGTGCTGGAGACGCACGACAAGTCGCTGTACTCGCGTGCGGTGTGGGCCGGGGTGGCCGACCGGATGCGCGACAAGGAGACGATGGAGCCGCTGATCACCGTCTCCGGTCTGGAGTGGACGATCGTGCGGCCGCCCGCGCTGTCCGACCACGACGCAGCCGGCGACCACCGGACCGGCGTCGATCTGCCCATTCGGCTGTGGAGTTCGATCGGCCGGGCCGGGCTCGCCGCGTTCCTGGTGGACGAGGCCGAGAGCCCGCGGTACGTGCGCGCCCATCCCCGGATCACCCGATGAGCGTCGCGGTCGTCACCGGCGCGACCGGTGGCATGGGCCGGGTCATCGGCGAGCGTCTCGCGCAGGCCGGCGTCCACGTGGTCGCGATCGTCCGTGACCCCGCGCGCGCCGAGGCTCTGCGCGCCCAGCACGGGGTCGACGTCGTCACCGCGGATCTCTCCCGCCGGGCCGACGTCCGCAGCGCGGCCGAGCTCATCGCCGGCCGCCACGAGCAGATCAACCTCCTCGTCAACAACGCCGGCGCCCACTTCGGCGAGCACCGCGTCTCGCCCGACGGCATCGAGATGCACATCGCCCTCGACTACCTCGCGGCGTACGGCCTCATGACCTTGCTGGCCGAACCCCTGCGGCGCGGCCGGGCCCGGGTGGTGAACGTGGCCAGCGACACCCTGAACGACACCCGCCAGGTCAAGCTGGCCGGCCGGCCCCGCCCGGCCACCCTCGACCTGACCGGCGTCGGCGACCTGGCCGAGCTGAACCCGGCCCGGGGGTTCGTGCCCTTCGAGGCCTACGCCCGCGCGAAGCTCATGACCGTCACCGCCGGCTTCGCCCTCGCCCGGCAGCTCGCGCCCGACTCGGTGACGGTGAACGCCCTGCACCCCGGCATCGTCGCCACCGACATCATCGACGACCTGGTGCCGACCGGCCTGCGCCCGTTCCGCTCCCTGATCCGCCGCGGCCTGCTCAGCCCGGCCGACGGGGCGAGCACCGCGCTGCGCCTCGCGACCGACCCGGGCCTGGCCGACACCACCGGCCGCTACTTCAACCGCGACCACGAGGCGACCACCCCGCCGGTCACCCACGACCCCGCCACCCAGCGGAAACTCCTGGCCCTGAGCGAGGCCCACTTCGCCAGGTAGGGGGTTAATCTGCCTTGTGCGCCGAGTCCGTCCAGAGTGGTATGCGGCGGTCGCGCTGCTGGTGCTGCTGGTGCTGACCAGCTCGCGGTACGGCTGGCATCGCGACGAGCTGTACTTCGTCGTGGCCGGGCGGCATCCGGCGTGGGGCTACCCCGACCAGCCGGTGCTGACCCCGCTGCTGTCGGCCGGGCTGTACCGGCTCGGCGGCGGTTCGCTGGTCGTCCTGCGGACGGCGGCGGCGCTCGCCTCGGCCGTGACCGTGGTGCTGACCGGCGTGATCGCGGGGCTGCTCGGCGGGTCGGAGCGGGCGCGGCTGCTGGCGTCGGTGATGTGGGCGGTCGGGGTGGCCGCCCTGGTCACCGGCCATCTGGTCAGCACGGCCACGTTCGACGTGATGTTCACCGCCGGCGTGATCGCCTGCCTGCTGAAGGCGCTGACCTCCGGGCGGCCGGGCTGGCTGATCGCGGCCGGCGCGGTGCTGGGCGCCGGCTTGCTGAACAAGCTGATGGTCGGGTTCGTGGCCGCGCTGATCTGTGCGGCGGTGCTGGTCCTGGGGCCGCGACGGCCGCTGCTCCGATGGCCGGCCCTGGCCGGAGGCCTGCTCGCGGTGCTGGGCGCTCTGCCGTACCTGATCTGGCAGACCGCACACGGCTGGCCCCAGTCGGCGGTCGCGGCGTCCATCGCCGGCGAGGACAACCGGATCGCGGTGATCCCGATCCAGCTCGTGCTGGTGTCGATCTTCCTGGCGCCGTTCCTGGGCGCCGGCCTGGTGCGCCTGCTGCGGCGCGGCGCAGGGCCGGGGCGTGCCTTCGGGTACGCGTACACGGCGCTGATCGTGCTGTTGCTCCTGGCCGGCGGCAAGGGGTACTACGCGGCCGGGCTGATGCCGGTGATCGTCGCCTCGGCCGGGATCGCGACCGACGGCTGGCTCGCCCGCGGCCGGCGGCGGCTCCGGACCGCGCTGGTGGGCGTCGCGGTCGCGGTGTCGCTGGTGCTCAACGCCATCAACGGGCTCGCCGTGACCCCGGCCGCGGACCTGCAAGCGAGTGGCATCAACGAGCTCAACCAGGAGGCGGGGGAGCAGGTCGGCTGGCCGGAGTTCCGCCAGGCCGTCCGGGCGGCGGCTCGGACGCTGCCGCCGGATCAGCGGGCCCGCGCGGTGGTGTTCGCGTCCAACTACGCCGAGGCCGCCGCGGTCGAGCTGGGCCGCGGCCTGCCGCCGGCCTACAGCGGCCACAACGGGTACGCGTTCTGGCCACCGCCCGCGTCGGCGACCGGCCCGGTCATCCTGCTCGGCTTCACCCCGGGCGATCGCGCCAGCCGGCTCTTCCCGGGGTGCCGGACGGCCGGTCGGGTCGACAACGGGTACGGGCTGGACAACGACGAGCAGGGCGCGTTCCTGCAGGTGTGCGACGGCCCGGCGGGCGGCTGGCCCGCCGTCTGGCCGTCGCTCATCCACTACGACTAGCCCGGGTTTTGAAACACGGCCCAGGTGTCAGCTGAAGAGGGCGCCGGGGATGTCGGCGTAGAAGTCGGCGGGATCGCGGGAGAGCGAGGCCTTGACGTTGGCGGTGGGACGGTCGGCGATCACCTCGATCTGGCCCGCTTCCAGGCCGTCCAGGGCGGTGGCGACGACCTCGTGGGGCGGGAGCTTGGCGATGTCGACCGCGGCCATCATGTCGGTGTCGGCGATGGCCAGGGCCAGGGCGGTGACCTGGGTCTTCTGGTCGGCCAGCTCGAGCCGGACGCCGTTGGTGAGCGACCACTCCGCGGCCTTGGAGGCGGCGTAGCCGTTGCTGGAGGGCGCGAAGGCGTACCAGCTCAGCGCCGAGATGACGTTGAGGATGGCGCCACCGGCGAGTCGGGGGGCGAAGGCGCGGGTGACGTTGAGGGTGCCCCAGAAGTTGGTGTCGAACTCGCGGCGGATGTTGTCCGTGGAGGGCCCGAGCAGGGGCGCGTCGGTGGAGATGCCGGCGTTGTTGATGAGGAGATCGAGGTCGCCCACCTCGGCGGCCGCGGCGTCGATGGACGTCGGGTCGGTGATGTCCAGCCGGAGCGGAACGACGCCGGGGATGTTGATGCTCTCGGGGCGGCGGGCGGTGGCGTAGACGGTGGTGGCGCCGCGGGCGACAAGAGCCTCGGCGAAGGCCTTGCCGAGCCCGCGGTTGGCGCCGGTTACGAGGGCTTTGGAGCCGTTGATCTGCATGCCACCAGGCTAAAACCTCACATTGACGTCAGAGGCAAGTAATGCGAGGCGGGTCACTATGAACCGATCTTGTCCAGCTCGGCCAGGTCGTCGGCGGAGAGGGTGAGCCCGGCGCCGGCGACGTTCTCGCGCAGGTGGGCCACGGACGACGTGCCCGGGATCAGCAGGATGTTCGGTGACCGTCGCAGCAGCCAGGCCAGGGCCGCCGACATCGGGGTCGCCCCCAGCCGGTCGGCCACGGCCGTGAGGGCCGCCGACTGGAGCGGGCTGAATCCGCCGAGCGGGAAGAACGGCACGTACGCGATGCCCTCGGCGGCGAGCCCGTCGATCAGGTCGTCGTCCTGGCGGTGGGCCAGGTTGTACATGTTCTGCACGCACACGATGGGCGCGATCGCCTTGGCCTCGGCGACCTGCTCGGGCGTCGCGTTGCTCACCCCGAGGTGCCGGATCAGGCCCTCCCGCCGCAGGTCGGCCAGGGTCTCGAACGCCTCGGCGAGCGAGCCGGGCTGCGGCCCCTCAGCGTTGCCGAGCCGCAGGTTGACCAGGTCGAGCCCGTCGAGGCCGAGCGTCTCGAGGTTGTCGTGGACGGCCCGGCGCAGGCTCGCCGGGTCGCGGGCCGGGGGCCAGCCGCCCTGCTCGTCGCGGGTCGCGCCGACCTTCGTCACGATGTGCAGCGACCCGGGGTACGGGTGCAGGGCCTCGCGGATGAGCCGGTTGGTGACGTGTGGCCCGTACGCGTCGGCGGTGTCGATGTGGGTGATGCCGAGCTCGACCGCGGCGCGGAGCACGGCCAGCGCGCCGTCGTGGTCGGCCGGCGGTCCCATGACCCAGGGGCCGGCGAGCTGCATGGCGCCGTAGCCGAACCGGGTGACGGTCAGGTCGCCCAGCGTCCAGGTGCCGCCGGGAAGAGAAGTGGAGGTCATGGACTCCACTCTGATGGGGTAACTTTCTTTTGGGAAGTAGGCACCTGAAGGTGCGTAACGCACCAGACCCGGGAGAGTGGCGATGGCGACAGCAGCCCAGAAGCGGGCGCGGGCGAAGGCCGACTACGACGCCTTCCTGGCCGTGTGCCCGAGCCGCAAACTGCTCGAACGGATCTCCGGCAAGTGGGTCACGCTGATCCTGGCCGCCCTGGGCAGCGGTCCCGACTGCGCCGGCGAGCCGCGCCCGATGCGCTACTCCGAGCTGTCCCGGCTGCTGGCCGGGGTGAGCCAGAAGATGCTGACCCAGACGCTGCGCGCCCTGGAACAGGACGGGCTGGTCCTCCGTACGGTGGTGCCGACCGTGCCGGTCACGGTCTCCTACGAGCTCACCGACCTCGGCCTCTCCCTGTTTGAGCTGACCCGCGGCCTCAAGTCCTGGGCCGAGAACCACATGGACGCCGTGCTCGCCCACCCAGGCGTTCCGGACCGGCCCACTGCCGGCGAGACGAGGCGGTGACCGGCCGCTCTCGTTGCGCCTCAGGCGCATCATCGGGTGATGAAATACTTCCGGGACGTCTCCTGCGCCTACCGGGACCTCGATGCCGGCCGCCGGTTCTTCACCGAGGCCCTCGGCTTCGTCGAGCGGTCGGTGCAGCCCGACCGGGTCGAGCTCGTCTTCGAGACCTCCGACCGGCTCATCGCCACCCGGGCCGAGCCGGGCCGGGTGGAGCCCCCGTCAGAGCACTACCAGGGCCGGTTCCTGATGGGCGCCAACTCGGATGCGATGGACCGGCTGGTCGACCGGGCGAGGGCGGCCGGCGCCGAGGTCGTCGACGTCGAGGTGGGCGGCTACGACGACGGGGACGAGTTCAACGGCGTCTACACCTTCACGGTGGTGGATCCGGAAGGTCACCGCTGGCGCTTCGACGGGGGCGTCGCCCTGAGCGGCTGACGGCCGCGTAGGCGGCCGTGTCGCCATGATTCCCATCCGCCTTTCATCGGACCGCGCGCCGGACGGCCCCGCCTCGGGGGATGCGAGCCGTGACCGGGACGGCACCACATGTCACCTCCAGCCGCGCCACCGCGGCACGGCATCCCGGCGTGAGCCGTGAAAAGTCACCCGTCCGGTGGCCCAGGTGGGCGGTTACGCTGGTAGGTGATCGCGACGGCCGATGAGTGGGGATGCAATGAGCGCGTGGCCGTCGGCGGAGCTCGTGGGTCTGCTGGAAGGCGATCCGCACGGATGTGCCCTGGCGACAGCGGTCCGCGGTCAGGACGGCGACATCATCGATTTCACCCTCACCTACCTGAACGAAGCCGGTAGCCGGTTCCTGCAACGACCCCGCGACGAGCTCATCGGCCGTACATATCGGGAGCTGTGGCCCGAGACCGTCACCGACGGGACGCTCCCGCTGTACCGGCAGGTGGTGCAGGAGCGGGTGCCGACAGTACGCACCGTCTACTACGACCGGGCGACCGTGGCCGGTCACTTCGAAATTCGGGTCATGCCGTTCGGCGACGGGTTCGTCGCCCGGTTCGTCGATCTTTCCAAGCTCACGATGGGATCCGAAAGCGAGGGCGGCGCCCGGCTCTACGACGCGCTCGATGCGGCCTTCGACGGGTTCGCGCTCCTGCGAGCCATCCGCGACGACGACGGTGTGATCGTCGACTTCACCCGCGAGTACGTCAATCAGGTCGGTGCGAAACTCGCCGGCCGTCCCGTCGAGGATCTCATCGGGAAGCGGATCGCCGCGCAGTCGTCCGGCGCCGCGGAGGTCGACCTGGTGCCACACCTGAGAACCGTTGCCGAGACCGGCGATACGTGGCATCACCAGGTGACCTCGTCGAGCACCGCGCAGGTGTGGGAACTCAAGGCGATCCGCGTCGACACCGGTTTCGTCGCCGTCTCCTATCGGGATGTCACCGAGCAGGTCGATCACCAGCGGCAACTCGAACACAGCGCCGCGCAGGCCCGCACTGCGGCGCAACGGACCACGGCGCTGCAGCGCGTCACCGCGGCGCTGGTCGCGGCCAACACCCCGGACGAGGTCTACCGGGCCATGGGCACCGTCCTCCGGCCCTCCGCCGGCGGGCACGGCCTCGCCGTCCTGCTCATCGAGCAGGGCCGGCTGGCGTTGCGGTACTCCGCCGGCTACGAGATCCACGTCGTCGACCAGCTCAGACAGGTGCCGATGGCGCACCCGTACCCCGCAGCCGGCGTAGCCCGCACCGGGCAACCCCGCTACCTCAGCTCCCCGCGGGAATTCGCCGCCGCCCAACCCGACCCCGCCGCAGCCATCTCCGGTGGCAACCGCAAAGCGTGGGCGTTCCTGCCGCTGACCACCGCTGGACAGGTCCTCGGCACGCTGGTGATCGGCTACCAGCGGCCCCGGAACTTCGACGACGACGAACGGGCCAACCTGACGGCCTTCAGCCGGCTGGCTGCCCAAGCACTCCAGCGTGCCCTGCTCTACCAAGCCCAGCTGTCCATCGCCGCGGACCTGCAACGCGCACTGCTGCCCGCCGCCCTGCCCAGCATCCCCGGCGCCCAGCACGCGGTCCGCTACCTACCCTGGACCCACGGTGCTGATGTCGGCGGCGACTGGTACGACGCCATCCACATCGACGCCGACCGGGCCGCCATCGTGATCGGTGACGTCGCCGGCCATAGCCCTCAAGCCGCGGCGACGATGGGGCAGCTGCGCAGCGCGTTACGCGCCTACGCCGCTGACGGCAGCCCACCCGCCGAGGTGATACGCCGTGCGAACGAGCACCTGCTGCGCTACGAACCGCAGGCCATGGCGACCTGCTGCTACCTCGAACTCCACCTGTCCCATGGCATCGCCACCGCGGTCCTCGCCGGCCATCCCCCGCCCGTCCTGCGGTCCGACGACCACACCGGGCCACTGCACGTGCGACCCGGACCACCGCTGGGCACCCGGCGGGCCACCTATCGCGACCAGATACTTCCGCTGCCACCGGGATGCAGCATCGTGCTGTACACCGACGGACTCATCGAGGACCGCCGCTACACCGTCGACCGCGGCCTGACCGAACTGTCCGAAGCGATCCGGTCCGGGCCCACGGACGACCCCGCAGATCTGGTCGAGCACATCCTGAACGCCAACGTCGGCCCCCACCCGCGCAGCGACGACGTCGCCATCCTCGCTCTCACCCTCCGCACGCCACCGCCACGCAACCCAGACCCGGACTGACGCCCAAGCCAACGGGTTTCTTCGCACGACGTCGCCTCAAAGGGGAATTGACGGCAATGGCGGGGCCCGCAGTCGGGTACCACTTGGTGTGGGTAGCCGACATCCGTCAAGATCGGGTAGTGAAGCGCCGAACCGTTGTGCTCATGGCTGGTGGCATCGCCGCCGCCCTCGCCCTGGCCGGCTGGGTGTTCGCGCCGCGGATCTTCGAGTCCGGACCGCGACCAGCCTTCCAACTGCCGGTGGCCTGCGGCGAGGCATGGCTGCTCGGCACCTACCCCGGCCACGACGACTTCGACATCGACCTCTTCCCGGCCAGGGGACCAGCGTGGGGGCGGCCCGTGCTGGCCTCGTACGCGGGAACCGTGATCGAGGCCGGCATCAACGGCACGCTCGGCGCCCGTACCCAACAGAACCCGAAAGGTCCTCGAGGCACCGGCGGCGGTTACTGGGTACGGCTCGACCATGGCGGCCGGTGGCAGACGCAATACCTGCACCTGCTGGAGCCACCGATGGTCGAGCAGGGGCAGCGCGTGCAGATCGGTCAGCAGATCGGCAAGGTCGGCAGCACCGGCCGGTCCGGCGCCGCGCACCTGCACTACGAGCAGAGGATCGGCCGGCAGAAGGTGGAGGCGTACTTCGCCGGCCGGCCATCGGGCATCACCACCGACGACCGCGAGTATGAGGTCCGGCACGTCAGCGAGAACTGCCCGGCACCGAACCCAGCTCGCAGCAACTCCGGCACGCGACTCCCCGGCAGCGGGTAGCCCATCTCCCTCATTCTCATGCCGATGACAGCGCACGCAGCAAGTCCCAGGCGGCTAAGCCTCGTACTTCGGCGTTGTCCTGAGTTGGTCGTATCCGGTGGCCGCCCATGCGGCGGCGACCAGTGGGCGGTGGAGGTCCGCACGTCGGACGCACACGCCGATGTTGAGTTCGCCGGGGCTGGAGGGTGCGGAGACGGTGTGCAGCCGATTCCGGGCGTTGCTGTGTCGCAGGACGAGGTCGGGAACGATGCCGTGACGCCTTGTCATCGCGGGCAACAATCGGACATGCCGATGACAGGATGGTGGCGTGGCTACCGATGAGACGACACTTCTTGACGGGGACATCGTGCTGCGCGAGTGGGCCGAAGCCGATCTACCGCAGATGATTCTGGTCTTCGACGACCCGGAGATCGCGTATCGAACACCGATTGCGAGCCCTTTCGACAATGCGGCTGCGAAGGCCTACCTGAGCAGCGTTCGTCAGGCGCGACAGGCCGGCACGCGACTCCACCTGGCGATCACGGTGGACGACCTACCGCGGGGCGAAGTCATGCTGAACCTCGCCACAGCCAGCATTGCCTACGTCGTCGGAGCCTCGTATCGAGGCCAGGGCCTGGGAAGACGTGCCGTTGCCCGGCTCGTCACGCATGCCTATGACGTCCTCGGCCTGCAGCGGACGTACCTCGAAATCGAAGCAGACAACGTCGGAAGTATTTCGGTCGCACGCTCAGCCGGATTCCGTCCCACCAATGAAGAACCCGAGTTCGTTGAGGACAAAGAGCGCAGATATGCCATACACCGCTGGACGAATCAGAGAACGCGGTAGATCCATGTAGTGCCACCAAGGCTCCGGAACCAGACAGGTGTCCGGCGGTTCAGTCAGAGCTACCCTCTGCCGTTCGGGGCGCAGGTTTACGAGGTTCTCCTGAGGATCGAGCCGGCGAAGAATGTGCGGATGTCGCGGACGAGGAGGTCGGGCGTCTCGTGTGCTGCGTAGTGGCCGCCCTGGTCGTAGGTGTTCCAGGACACGATGTTGGCGTGGTCGCGCTCCGCGTACGTCCGGATTGCTTGGAGGTCGTGCGGGAACTGGGCCAGGGCCAGGGGCACGGTGGTGGGGCCGGGGGGCGGTGACTCCCGGCCGTGTTCGGCATAGATCCGCATCGCTGATGTGGCGGTACCGGTGAGCCAGTAGATCGTGACGTGGGTGAGCAGCGTCTCCCGATCGAGGCCGTGCAACACCTGGCCGTTCCACGCGAGCAGGCCGACGGGTGAGTCGGTGAGCGCGAATCCGAGTGTGTCCGGCCGCTGGGCGTGAACGTGGGCGTACGAGCCCGCATGGCGTTGAAGATGGCGAAGCCCGTCCAGTGCGGCTCGGTCGGCCGGCGTCATGTCTTCGTGGTCGGCCTCGACGGTTGGCGGGTAGGACAGCCACTCGCCGTCGGGGAACGAGAACAACTGTGTCACGTGCACGCCGACGACGGCGTCCGGAGCGGCCCGGCCCAGTTCCGGAGCGATGTGCGATCCCCAGTCGTTGCCGGCCGCGCCGTACCGCCGATAGCCGAGGCGATCCATCAGCGCTGCCCAGGCATGGGCGATACGGCGTGGACCCCAACCGGTGTCCGGGGTGGGACCGGACCACGCGAACCCCGGCAGGGACGGGATGACCAGATGGAACGCGACCTGCGGGTCGTGGCCGTATCGGCGCGGATCGGTCAACGCCTCGATCACGTCCAGGAACTCGACCACCGTTCCCGGCCAGCCGTGACTGAGGATCAGCGGCAGCGCCCCCCGCTCCGGCGACCGGACATGCAGGAAATGCACGTTGGTCCCGTCGATCGTGGTGTGGAACTGCGGATACCGGTTGAGTCGTGCCTGCCAGGTGCGCCAGTCGTAGGAGTCGCGCCAGTACTCCGAAAGCTCACGTATCCAGGCCGGAGACGCCGTACCGCCCGGCCTCACCCGCCAGAGCGGGCGCCCGGCGTGTCCTCGCCAACCGTTCGCGTAGGTCGGCGAGGTCGCCATCGGGAACATCGATGATGAAGGGGCGGATCTCCCGAGGATCGTGCATGTCGCTCACCTCTTGTGCTCCGCGCTCGCGTTCAGACCTGTCGGCCTAGCCATTCCAGGGCCGATTCAGCGTGGTTGACGATGGTGAAGTGGCTGTCGCCCGGGCAGAGCCGAAGCTCGGCCGTCGGGCAGTGCGCGGCCAGCCACGAGCCGTGACTGGCTGGGATGATCCGGTCCTCGGTCCCGTGCAGCAGCCGGACCGGGGCGCCGATGGCGGCGGGATCGCAACCCCAGGGCAGGGTGTACGAGACATCATCGTCGATCTGGCCGTACGGCCCGGCGTCGAGAGCGGGCCCTGCGACCTTTCCCAGCCAGCCCCACGACCCCTCGACCTGCGCGACACCGGACTGTCGGTGGCCGTAGGCAGCGTCACCCGGCTGCCGGCCAGCTACCGGCACACCGACTCCGGTTTGGTCCAACTCGAACCGGCCGCCGGTGGGTTCTACGCCGGGCACCCGCCGTTCGACGTGAGTCACGTCGAACTCGTCTCGACAGTGGCCGACTACACCCGCTTCGCCCGGATGCTGGCCGATGGCGGCCGGTTCGAAGGGCGGCAAATCGTGTCCGAGGAGCACCTGCGGCTGATGACCGGCGACCAGGTGCCGGCTACCGCCAAGACATCGGACAGCTTCATCCCCGGCTTTTGGGATCGGACCGGCTGGGGCTTCGGCGTCGGTGTCGACACCGAGAGCGGGCGGGCGGCCGCTACGGGTGGTCCGGCGGACTGGGCACCAACTTCTTCGTCGAGCCGCCACACCTGACGGCGGCGAGAACCTGAGGTCAGCACGATCAGCCGGGGCAACGTCTCCTCCGTAAATCGGAGAGCAACGATGGGATGCCACTTTCAAGATCACCTACGGTGACACTGTGACATGTGCCGCGTTATCGGGCGTGGTGTGTCCCGATCATCTACATTGTGAGCGCAGCTCGCTTTTGCGGGCATATCCGTCCGTTACCGGAGAAAGGGACCCATTTTGAAGTCTCGCATTGTTGCCGCCGCCGTCCTCGGTGGACTCGTGGCCTTGACCGCCTCGGCCGCTCCCGCCCTGGCCGCCGCGCCCCGCACGTTCACCACCACGGTTTCCGGCACCTGCGACACCGGCACCGGCGAGTGGGTGGTCGACTGGGCCATCACCAACAACTCGGACACCAACGCCCTGACGATCCTCACCTCGTCGACCCCGTCCGACCACGCCCTGACCAGTCTCCCGTCGCCGGGGGCGGGCGCCACCGAGCACGCGATCCAGCGCATCCCCGGCGACAGCACGGGCGCCCACCTGCAGTACATCGCCGTGTGGACCGACTTCCCCGGCGGCAGCTACCAGAGCACCACCGACTTCACCGCGCCGTCGGTCTGCACCCAGGCCTGATCAACACCGGGTGCGGCGGCGGTCAGGCCCTCGCCGCCGCCGCACCCACCCGGCGCTCTGCTGAACGAAACAGTTTCGTTCAGAAGACAGCCAGCACGCCCCGCCGCACCCGCCCCGCAGTCGCGCAAACCGGCTCACCGCCGGACCCTTCGGCGAGAAACTCCAACTCCCCGGTCAGCGGCCGGCGATCGCCCGCACCGACGTCCCCGTCCGCGAGTCCCGGCGGATCGCCGCGAACAGGTCAACCTTCGACATCAACGGCATCGGCGGGCTCCCGTCCAGACCCGGCGATACTCCCACCGGCCCGAGTGGGTCCGAAACTCGCGACCATCGAATCCACCCGTCTCGGCGCCGTGAGTAGGCTGTTGCCGATGTCGCGATCGGCAGGGCCTGAGCCGGCCTCGAACGTACGGCTGTCGGTGTTGGATACCGCGCCGATCGTCCAGGGGTCGACGCCCAGGCAGGCGTTACAGAACATGGTCGATCTGGCGACGTTGGCCGATGGGCTGGGGTATCACCGCTACTGGGTGCCCGAGCATCATGGCATGCGCGGCGTGGCGAGTTCCGCTCCCGCCGTTCTCGTCGGCCACCTGGCCGACGTCACGGCTCGTCTCCGGGTCGGCGCGGGCGGGGTGCTGCTGCCCAACCATGCCCCGATCGTGGTGGCCGAGCAGTTCGGCACGCTCGCCGCGCTCCATCCAGGACGTATCGATCTGGGCGTCGGCCGCGCGCCGGGCGGGCCCAGGGCCGTGGTGGAGACCGTCCGTTCCGAGGCGGAGCGGACCGCGAAGCCCTTTCGCCAGCAGTTGCAGGAGCTCCTGGCCCACCTCGAACCGGCTCAGGACGCGCCGTTCGCGGCGATCCCCGTGCTCGGCGGAAACGTGCCGTCAGTGTGGCTGCTCGGCTCTACGACCGCCAGCGCCGAACTGGCCGCGCAGTTCGGTCTGCCGTACGCGTTTGCCCACCATCTCAATTCGGCTTCGGCGGTGGATGCCACACGCCTCTACCGGCAGCGATTCCGTCCTTCACAGCACACGGCGACACCGACCACGCTGGTCAGCGTCTCCGTCATCGCGGCAGAGGACGATGAGCGCGCCGAATGGCTTGCCGGCTCTACCCGGTTGAAGGTGCTCAGTCGCGTACGGGGGAATCGGATTTTGTTGCCGAGCCCGCACGACGCCGCAGCCTATCCCTACACCGACGACGACCGCGTCGAGATCGCAGCCCGCGCCGGCGGTGTCCTCGTCGGTGGCCCGGAGACGCTGACCAAGCGCCTGCGAGAAGTGCTCGACGGCACCGGCACTGACGAGCTAATGGTGACCACACCGGTGTACCACCACGCGGATCGGCGGCTGTCCTATGAAGTGCTCGCGTCCATCTCCGACCGGCTCCGCCGCAGCCGCACGTGAGGGGTCCTGGATGCGTGCCGACGCGGTCGTCTCGTCCGTGACTTTGACGCGCAGCGGTCACTCTCCGCGCCTGTGGGCAACGCCATGGCCGGCGTCCAGCTATAGCCGATGTGAGTGCGCGAGGTGCCGGGTCATCGCAGAAGCACGGCGACAACCGCCTCCGACAGAACCGTTTGCGGGCCTGCCCGTTGACGCGATTGTGTGCCGGTCCCATGCGGCCTCTGGCATCATCGCGTCGATGACTGCGATCCGGAAACAGGTGCTTGGCGAGGTGTCCGACCGGATCCTCGCGCTGCGGCTGGATCACCCGATACGCGTGGGGATCGACGGCCACTCCGCGGCCGGCAAGACGACCCTGGCCGACGAACTGGCCGCCATCCTGCGTAGCAGGACGACGCGGCCCGTGCTCCGGGTCACGATTGATCACTTCAAACGGCATGTCGGCCTGCGTACGCAATATCCGCCCGGGTCGCCGGAGAGCTACTACTTCGAGATGTTCGACGTCGATGCCATCCGCGACGAGTTGCTGGTGCCGCTCGGTCCGGGTGGCAACCGCCGCTACCGGAGCCAGATCATGGACGTCAGCGGTCGTACGCCCATCGACTCCGGCGTCCAGGTGGCCCCGGACGACGCGATCCTGGTGGCGGACGGCGGGTTCCTGCAGAAGCCGGCCCTGTCACGACACTGGGACTTGCGCGTCTACCTCCACATTGACACGGCGGAGGTGCTGCGCCGCGGCACGATCCGCGATCAGGCGTGGATGGACTCGCCGGAGGCGGCGGCGGCGCGGTACCGCACGTACTACATCCCCGGCGAGGAGCTTTACCTGGCCGAGATCCGCCCGGCCGAACGAGCCGACATCGTCATCGACAACCGCGACTTCGAGGCACCCTGCATCGTGCATTAACTTCCCAACCAAGGTCATTAGTATTGACCGTGGGTGCTTGGCTGCGGATGATCGCTACACCGCGTGAGTGTCTCTCGTACGCGAGTGCGCTGTCATGCCGATGTGAGTGCCTTGATTGATCAGATCGTGCGCGGCGCTTGATGCGGTCTGCTTACTCTCATGCCGCGAGCAGTGTGTTTCGCCGGAGGCGTGCGACCGCAGAAGACACCCTGGTGATGGTGGTGCGGCGCGGGCGGGCGCCGCGGGAAGAGGCTGTCGGTGGGGTGATACTGGGCGGGTGGCAGCGACGTGTCGCCCGGTTCGGGTTCGTATCATCGGCCACGCGTGAGGTAGACGATGACCGATCTGACCCGCCTGACGGCCACTGAACTGATCGCCGCGTACCGGGACGGTAGCGTGTCCCCGGTTGAGGTGACCCGGGCCACGCTGGCCGCGATCGATGCCGGCAACGACGACGTCAACGCCTTCGTCCTGGTCGATGCCGACGGTGCGGTGGCTGCCGCCGTGCGGTCCGAGGCCCGTTGGCGTAGCGGCAGCGTTCTCGGGCCGGGTGACGGCATACCGACCTCGATCAAGGACCTCCTGTACTGCCGTGGATGGCCGACGCTGCGCGGCACAAACCTGATCGATGAGCGCGGGTTATGGACCGAGGACGCCCCGGCGGTGGCCCGGCTCCGGGAAACAGGGGCTGTCCTGCTGGGCAAGACCACCACGCCGGAGTTCGGCTGGAAGGGCGTCACCGACTCGCTGCGCCACGGCCCCACCGGCAATCCATGGGATGCCGCGCTGACTTGCGGTGGATCGAGCGGGGGCAGCGCGGCGGCGGTCGGGCTCGGCATGGGTGCGTGGTCGGTCGGCACCGACGGCGGTGGATCACTACGCATTCCCGCCGCGTTCACCGGTACGGTCACGATCAAGCCGACGTACGGGCTGGTCCCGGTATGGCCCGCGAGCCCATTCGGGACCCTCTCGCACGCCGGCCCGATCACCCGCTGCGTCGCCGATGCCGCTTTGATGCTCGACATCCTCACCGGCTTTGACTCGAGGGACTGGTCGGCGTTGCCCACCCCGACCGCGTCGTTCCTGGACGGACTGGACGACGGCGTGCGCGGCGTGCGCATCGCGTTCTCACCGGATCTGGGCTACGCGCGCAACGATCCACAGGTCGAGGCCGCAGTGCGGGCCGCTGCCGCGGTCCTGGCCGATGCCGGTGCGCACGTCGAGCAGGCCGATCCCGGTTTCGCGGATCCGGTCGAGGCCTTCCATGTGCTGTGGTTCGCGGGCGCGGCCAAGGTCCTTGAGGCCTACGGAACGGACGCCCCGCGGCGCGTAGATCCCGGCCTGCGCCGCGGCGTGGAACGGGCTGCTGGCGTCAGTACCGCGGACTATCTAGAGGCGACCGCGCTACGGGCGGATCTCGGCGTACGGATGGGCCGCTTCCACCAGTCCTACGATCTGCTGCTCACACCGACCCTGCCGATCACCGCGTTCCCGAAAGGTAGGGACGTCCCACACGGTTGGCATTCGGTGGACTGGACCAGTTGGACTCCCTATACCTACCCGTTCAACATGACCCAGCAGCCGGCCGCGAGCGTGCCCTGCGGATTCACTTCCGGCGGCCTTCCAACCGGCTTACAGATCGTCGGCCCTCGCCACGCCGACGCACTCGTACTCAGAGCCGCTCGCGCCTACGAACGGGCCACCGACTGGACCCGCACCCGGCCACCACTGCCCCGCGGCTGACAACCCGCCACCTGAGCGCGCACCTTGTACCACCCGGCCAGCACCAGCAGCCCGGCACCTCATCACACAGCGCTACGGCGAACCAGCAGGAATCCGCGCACGGACATGCCGATGATAGTGCGGTGAGATACACGCGAAAATGGTTACCGACCGGCAGATTGTTTGTCTTCGCTCTCTGTTGTCCACCCCCAGCC
>NZ_JBFBAA010000025.1:0-158600 GCF_040682035.1 Actinoplanes sp. NPDC051470 | reverse complement strand
CATCGAGCACGCGCCCGGAACTACACAGCCGACACCATGTCGACCCTCCTAACTGCGAGTCCACTCGCAAAGTGCGACCTCGTGTCGCAACGGCATGAAAGTGCAACGCTGACAACAACGTAGCCGCTCCTTGCCGCTAAACTTTGCCTCGTGAAAGACGTTGGAACTGCTTCGCAGGTCAGCTCCTTGATCTCGGTATTTATATCGCTCACCGCTCTCACCATCGCCGGATTAACCTACCGCGATCGGCGCAAGCAGGATCGCCGCGACCTCTTCTTGAAACTTCATGAGCGCATGGTCGACTCCGACCTGCAACGCGGTAGGAGACTACTGTTCACCCGCGCTCAGAGCGTGGCAGATGTCAATAGGCTTCGTGCGGAGGAGCCCGAAGTCTTCGACCAGATCAATCGCGCTGTGGCAATGTTGGACATCGCCGGTATGTACGTGGCCAAGAACTACATCAACAAGGACGATTTCGTGGCAGAGTGGGGATCTGCTTATGGTCGAGCCTGGATCGCAGCTCAGCCATTCCTTGAGGTGCGATTGGCCGGGTTAGGTGGCGGCACGCCCGGGTGGCCCTACTTCAGGGGTTTGGGAACCGAGTTGGCTGCCTCCTGCGAGGGATAGATACCCGCCGATGGGCCAACCGCTAGCTTCATCGACACGAGTCGGCGGGCCTACTGGAGGGCTCAGCCGACGCCGCAACGGGCCGCTCCCTACCCTCCATGACGAGCCGTCGCCGCGGCCAATCACCGCTAGCCAGCACGAACGACCAACCACCGTGAGCGAAGAGCTGCACGACGCCGCGCCTTATCGGCGGCAGATGAATGCAATGCGAGAAGGACGAAAGTGTTAGGCGCTGATTTAGCCCCCTGTCACGGCCCATTGCCGGCCAGTGGGGGCGGTTCTTGGTTCGGGTCCGGTGCGTCACCCGGGTAGTAGTGCGACGGGGCGGAGTTTTTCCTGGTTCGGTCGATCGCCGCTTCGGCCTCGGCTGAGGTAAGCGGCCGGTTGGCCTGCTTGATGATTTCGGCGATCTCGTCGTCGGACAGGTCGGTTCCGCCTCCGCTGGTTGCCCTGATGTTGATCGGTGTGGCCGGACCGACCGGCGCTTCATCTCGCCCGTCGGCGGCAGGCTCGGGACTGCCCAAGGCACCGCACAGGGCGGCGGCCAAGGCAACGGCGATGAGTCCGGGTCGCAACACTCATGCCTCGTTCCGGGTTGATGTTGGTGAACGTCGCCGGGCGTCGCTCGGCCATTTCTGTCGTTGCGGTTCACCCAGGTATATTCAGCTGACCGCACGGCCGCTATGAGGCCGACAAACCGCTTGATGTAGGTGCACGACCGGTGGAAGCGGTGAAACGGGAGCGGCGGAATCGACACCGTGTGACGATTGAGGTTGACGAAGCAGCGCCCTCATCTCGGCGCTGACCGCGCGCTGTCGTTGAACGGGACCCCAACAGGGCTGATGATTACCGCCCGGCCGCCGGTTACGCGACGGTCTGGCACGATCGCCGCATACCGACTGACGACAGGCCCGTCGTGATTGCCGTGTGTGGGTCGCCAGCGGCCGGGAAGACCACTGTCGCCGCTGCGACCGCACGCCATCTTGGTGTGCTGTTCCTGACCCGGGACGAGATCAAGACCGGTCTTGGGCTGTCGTCGGCTCGCGCGGCCGAGGATGGGAGCGTCCGGCTCGACCCGGACGTCCACCTTGCCGGCGGTCCCTTCGGGCGCCGAGCCGAGAGGGTGATGGTCAATACCGCGCGGCTTCTGGCGTCATCCGGGGTGAGTTTTGTGGTGGAGTCGTCGCTGATCTCCGGGGATCTGGTCGATGCGCTGCACGCGTGCGGCGCTCGGGTGCTGGCGGTTCACGTGGTCGCTGACCAGGCAGTCGTCCGCGAACGGCTCCGGGCGCGGGCGTCGAAGGGTTGGACGGTGGATGAGCAGCTGGCCGCCCAGTTCGAGCGAGGTGAGATGGATCCCTCGATCTTCCACCCGCCACGAGGGGCCGACGCCGTTATCGAGGCCGACACCTCGGCCGGGGAGGAACCGAGGGTCCGGATAATCGAGGCGGCGGTCGTTGGCCTGCTGACCTCTGGCAGCGCGACCGGCTGCCTCGGTACCGGAACCAAGAGATCATGATTCGCCCGAAGTCCCGATCATGACGCAGCGTAGCTGCCGACAGTGCCACGATATGGGGGGTGGTCATGCCGCCCGCGCCAATCGCTGACGGGCGTGGCCGACGTTAAGGTTGCGACGAAGACGACATCGGGACGGGGTGTGTGGATGCGTTTGGTCGCGCGGCGGTCGGAGTTGCGCGAGCTCGGCGCGCTCGCGGCGGCCGCGGCGGGCGGGCGTGGAGGCGCGATGCTTGTCGTCGGCGGGGCGGGCATCGGCAAGTCGACTCTCGTCGGGGCCGCGGTTGAGTCGCTCGACGGCTGGCGGGTGCTGCGCGCGAGCGGCGTCGAGTTCGAAAGCGAGCTGCCCTATGCGGCGCTGCACCAGCTCTGCGCTCCGGTACTGGAGTACCGCCGCGAGCTCCCGGCAACTCAGCGGCTCGCACTGGATACGGTGTTCGGGCTCGGCGCCGGTGCCGCACCGGATCCCATGCTGGTCGGCCTGGCGGTGCTGAGCCTTCTGGGCGCTGCGGCGCAGGACGTCGCGGTGTGTTGCGTGCTCGACGACGCGCAGTGGAGTGACAGAGCGTCACGGCAGGCGCTGGCATTCGTCGCACGCCGTATCGGCGCCGATCGGGTCGTGATGGTGTTCACCGCCCGGGAAGTCGACGCTGTTCCTGAGCTCGATCGCCTCCCCCGGCTCGCCGTTGCCGGGCTCGCGGCCAGCGAAGCCCTTGACCTGCTCCGCATGTCAGCGCTGGCCAATCACGACGCCCCGGTCCTGGAACGAATTGTCGCCGAGGCGGACGGCAATCCCCTCGCGCTGGTGGAGTTCGCGCGGGACGCGGATCCGTTGGGCCTGCCGAACGTGGTGACGGGTGGTGTGCAAGGCGCGTTGGAGGCGCAGTTCACACGTCGGATCCTGCGGTTGCCGGCGGGCACCCGGTTGGTCATGGTGCTCGCCGCGGCGGAGCCCTTGGGCGACATCATGCTGCTACGCCGGGCCATGACAGTTCTCGGTCTGGACGCCGCCGATCTCACCCCGGCCGAGGAGGATGGCCTGCTGGTGGCCGGTCCCTGCTTGCACTTCCGGCATCCATTGGCTCGTTCCGCGGCGTACCGGTCGGCGGATGCCCGGACACGCCGGCAGGTACACGCGGCGCTGGCCGAGGCGACCAGTGCCGATACGGCTGCGGACCGCCGCACGTGGCACCGAGCCAACGCGGTCGCCGTTCCTGACGAGTCGATCGCGGCGGAGTTGGAAAGGTCGGCTTGCCGCGCGCGCGAACGTGGGGGCTTCGCCGCGGCATCGGCATTTCTGGAACGCTCCGTCCAGTTGACGCCGGACGCTTCGCGGCGGACAGGTCGGTTGCTGTCCGCCGCCCGAGCCCGGTTGAAGTCCGGGGCGCCCGAAGCCGCGCGGGAACTGGTCAATCAGGCTCGGCAGGGTCCGCCTGGAACGGCCGACCGTGCTGAGCTGCGCCTCCTGGACGCGATGATCGACTACCACGTGGCGCGCAGTATCCCGGCGACGCTCGCCCTTGCCGACGCGGCCGATGGCCTCGAGCCCGACCAGGCCCGCGAGATCTACCTGGAGGCCTTCGCCTCCCTGATGTTCAGCATCGATGAGCCTGGCCGGCTGCGCCGTCTCGCCCTACGCATCCAGGAGCGGGTACCGCGACGGCGTCCGCCCCGCGTCGTCGATCTTCTCCTCGACGCCCTGCTTGCCCAGAACCTGTTGCCCGTCGACCAGGCGGCACCCGAGATGCGCCGCGCGATCGAGGCGTTTCAGGATCAGGCCCGGGCGTCCGATGCGAATCCTTGGTGGATGGAGCGCGCCTGCGTGCTGAGCGCCGACCTCTGCGACGAGGTCGCGATGGAGCAGCTGACCGACCGTCAGGTCGAACTGGCCCGGGCACAGGGAGCCTACGCGATTCTGCCGCATGCGCTGCGTTTTCAGGCGGCCGCCAGGACGATGGTCGGCCGGTTCGACGATGCGGCCGCCAGCATCATCGAGGCACGCGCGGTCGACGAGGCGGCGGGCACGACCAATCTCCTCGGCTCGGACCTGACCCTCGCCGCCTGGCGTGGTGACACCGAACGGTTCGGTGAGGTGCGGGAGGTGCTGCGCCATTGGGACGGCGTGGAGTACACGGCCGTCTTCCACGCGACCGGGGTGCTGTGTAACGGGCTCGGCGACTACCAGGCCGCGCTCGACGCGTTGCTGGTCGCCCGAGATCGGCAGCAGCAGGGTTCGTACGTCGTCTCCGGGTTCCACAGTGAACTCGTCGAGGCGGCCGTGCGTACCCGCCGGCCGGAGGAGGGCAAGCTCTCAGCCGCCTGGCTCGAGGATCTCGCCCGGGTCAGCCCCACGTCGTGGGCGGTCGGCGCGAACCTGCTCGCGCAAGCGCTGCTCGAGCCGGGCCTGGGCGCTCACGAGCTGTACATCGGCGCGATCGATCGGTTCGCCCACACCCGGCTACGCGGGCACTACGCGCGTGCTCGCTTGCTGTATGGGGAGTGGCTACGCAGTGTGGGCCGCCGTGCCGAGGCGCGGATGGAGCTACGTGCCGCGCACGAGTTGCTGAAGACGGTCGGCGCGCGGGCCTTCTGCGACCGGGCCGCGCGGGAGCTGGCGGCCGTCGACGAGCATCCCGGTGCCGACGAGACCGATCCGCTCAACGCGCTGACCGAGCGGGAGCTGCTTGTCGCTCGCAGGGCCGCTTCGGGGATGGGCACCAAGGAGGTGGCCGCGCTGCTGTTCGTCAGTCCTCGCACGGTCGACGCCCACCTGCGCAACATCTATCGGAAGCTGGGGATAACGTCGCGGCGCCAGCTCCGTGAGCTCCAGCTGTAGAAGAGACGGCCGGCCCCGCCACCGGCGGGGGTCGGTGGCGGGGCGTCGGGGGTTCAGCGTTGTCAGCGGCGGTGCCGTCCGCACTCGCTTTCAGCCGCGGTCTTCAGGTTTGCCAGCCAAGCCTCGAGACCCGCTCCGAGAGCGGCGGTGCCGATTTCGACGTTCGCATCGACCTGGGGGCCGCTCCAGGTTTCCTCGGTACGCACGAGAACCCGGCCCCTGACCTCGGTGAAGGTCCAGACGTGGACTCCCTCGTCGATCAGCAGTCCTTCGCCCACCGCTGGGCCGCTCCACCGCAGGCACTTGTGCCGCTGAAGCTGGTGAACGGTGGAGGTGACCACGAGAGTGGTAGCGGGATTGAGGGGCGTCTCCGGCACCGGAGTCGTCCACCGGAACGACGAGCCGGCGCGAAGCGGACCGGCGTCGAGACGCCTGCTGGTCAGGACCGGTGGTTGCCAGGACGGCCAACGCTCCACGTCGGTTTGCAGATTCCAGACGGTCCGAAGCGGTGCGTCGATGACGACCTCGGACCGGTAGCGGATCTTCGCCTTCGGGTCGATGCCCTGTCCCGCGCAACTCGGTGCTCCGGAGTTGGCGCCGCCGCCCTGAACGGAGGCGTGCGCCGGCGTGGCCAGGAACCCCAGAACGCCGGTCAGGGCGAGCGAGACCACCAGCATGCGTTTGATGCCCGACCCAGGTGCTGGACGGATGACGGTCATAAATTCCCTCTCATTGGTTCTCATCGCGATGAAGGCGCGTCGGTCTCCGCGGTGTCCTTCAGCCGTTGCAGCCAGGTGCCCAGACTCTCGTCCAGTGCGGCCTGGACGGAATCAGGATCGGCATCGACCGGCGGGCCCGCGAAGGACTCCTCGGTGGACACGAGCAGCCCGCCGTCACCGGGAGCAAGGTTCCAGACGTGTACGCCCAGAATGCCGTCCGGTCCGTTGGCGTGCCCGGACCAGACCAGGCGCTCGTACGGCCGTACCTCGGCGATGGTCGAGACAATGTCCAGCCCGGACACGGACCATCGGAACACCGATCCCGGCCCGATCGGGCCCGGGGTTTCCACACGCGCGTACGAAAGCTCCGGCAGCCACGTCGTCCACGCGTCAATGTCGGTCAGAAAGAGCCACACGGTCTCGGCCGCCGCGTGCACCGTGACGCTGTGGCGACTGATCACCGGCGCCGTCTCGTCGATCCCCAGACCTTCGGTCGCCGCGCCGGTGAGCTGCTCGTTCTCCATCGCGCTACCTCTCCGCGGTGAGCGGCGGCCGGCTGGCCGCCACCGTGTCGCGGGGCTGACCCCGCACACCGCAGACGATCTTGCCAAGGCACCCGTCTCGCCCGCATCGGCGAGAATTACCTACTCGTCGTGGCCGCTCTCCGCCCGGCGCGGGTGGCCAGCTTCCGCGACCCGCCCGACCCGCCCGACCACCCGGTCACCCGGTGGCTCTGGCGGTGTGTGCGAGGGCGGTATGTGCGGGGCGGTGTGGGCAGTGGATGGTGCGGCAGGATGGCGTGCATGGCCGTACGCAAAGTGATCATCGCCGGTGGGGGTGTCGCGGGGACCGCGACCGCGCTCGCCTTGCTCGAAGCCGGCATCGAGGCCGAGGTGTACGAGGCGCACGCGTCCGCCGGCGAGGATGCCGGCGCGTTCCTCACCGTGATGCGCAACGGCATGGCCGCGCTCGCGGAGATCGGCGCCGCCGAGGCGGTGGACGCGGTGTCGTTCCCGGCGCGAGCGGTGGCGTTGCTCGACGCCCAGGGCCGGCGGCTCGGACACCGGCCGATCGAAGGCCCTGCCCGCTCCCTCACGCGCGCCGCGCTCTACCGGGCGCTGCAAGAGCTTGCGACCACGCGAGGCATCCCGGTGCACCACGGCAAGCGGATGACCGGGGCCTCGAGCAGTCCCGATGGTGTCGAGGTCAGGTTCGCCGACGGCAGCCGAGCCAACGGTGACGTACTCGTCGGCGCGGACGGTGTCCATTCCCGGGCCCGCCGGCTCATCGATCCCCACGCCCCCGAGCCCCGCTATTCCGGGCAGCATGTGGTGTACGGCTACGCGCCCGGCAACCCGGCCGGCCTCGACCTGGACGAGTACTACATGGTCCGCGGCAGCCGGGCGTTCTTCGGCCTCACCGCGCCCGGCGGCGACGGCCGGACCTGGTGGTTCGCCCGCGTCCACGGCGACCAACCGGCAGCGGGGCTCAGCCCGGATCAGTGGCGCGACCTGGCCCTGCAGATGTGCCGCGACGACGCCACTGGCGTCCATGCGCTCATCGCCGCCTCCGGCACGGACGTCGTAGGCAGCGATTCCTACGACATCCCGACCACCCCGCACTGGCACAACGCCCGCATGGTCCTGACCGGCGACGCCGCGCATGCCGCGGTCCCGGCCGCGGCCCAAGGCGCCTCGATGGCCCTCGAGGACGCCGTGGCCCTGGCCACGGCACTACACGACCACCACGACCCGATGATCGCCTTCGCCGCTTACGAGGGCCGCCGCCGTGCCGAGACGGAGGAGACGGTCGCCGTGAGCGCCAAGCTGAGTTCCCGATGAGCCGGCCACGTCGGGCACCGCGTACGACCTGCGGTAGAAGAGGCGCACCGCCAAGCCCAGCCGACGACCGTCAGGCGCGGTGTGTGACCGTCCCGTCGACCACGGTCAGCGGGACCGGCGACTCGGCGAACTCGTCCGGGCCGGCGGTCAGCGGGTCGAGGGTGAACGCCGACAGGTCGGCCTGGAAACTGGGGGCGATCCGGCCGGCGCGGTCGGCCAGCCCGGCCGCGGCCGCGGCGGCCGAGGTGTAGCCGTCCAGGGCCATCCGCGCGGTCAGCGCCTGGGACGGGACGATCGGCTCGACGTCCGGCGAACCGGCCGGGCGGCGCAGGCGGGCCGAGGCGATGATGCCGCGCGGGTCGTACGGGGCGATCGGCCAGTCCGAGCCGAGGGCGACGCGGCCACCGCCGTCGCGGACGTCCCGGATCCGATAGGCGCGGCCGGCCCGGGTCTCGCCGAGCCGCTTGGACCAGTTGTCCTGCCCGTCGGCCCGGGTGAAGTGGCTGCAGTGGTTGGGCTGCATGCTCGCCGTCACGTCCAGCGCCGCGAACCGGGCGACCAGGTCGGACGGCATGGTCTCCAGGTGTTCCATGCGGTACGGAACCGGCGAGACACGAGGCACCGACGAGTAGGTGTCCAGCACGTACCGGATGCCCGCGTCACCGATGGCATGGGTGACGATGGGAACGGAGTGCGAGGCGAGCTGCCGGACGGCGGCGCGGTACGCCGACGGGTCGGGCCAGAGCGACGACGTGCACTCGCCGTGGGAGTCGGGTTCGTCGAGCCACGCGGTGCCCACGTCGATGACCCCGTCGATCATGAACTTGGCGCCGTCGACCCGCCACCGCCGACCGCCCGCGCGTTGCAGGTCGACCACCGCGGCCAGCCCGTCCGCGTCCACGCCGGGGTTGACGAACGGCGCGCACCGCCAGCGGATCGGCAGCTCACCCTCGTCCTCCAGGGCGTCGAACAGCGCGGCCGAGTCGTCCTCGAAATCCATCGCGTTCGCCCCGGTCAGCCCGCTCGCGGCCATCGACCGCAACAGCGCGCGGAGCCGATCGCGGCGCTCGGAAGGCTCGTCGGCCGGCATCACCTCGTCGAGCAGCGCGGTGGCCTCCATCTCGAGCAGGTGCCCGGTGGGCCGGCCGGCCGGGTCGCACACGACGCTCGCCCCGGACGCGAAGTCGCGCGGCCCGTCGATCCCGGCCAGTTCCAGCGCCCGCGGGCTGGCGATGGCCGAGTGCGCGTCGAACATCTGGATCGCGCCGAGCACGTCCGGCCCGAGCGCCTCGACGATCGGCGCGTGGGTGACCGGCACGTCGCCGAACACGTTCGGGTCGAGCCCCCAGCCCTCCACCCAGCCGCCCCGCGCCACGGATTCGCCGGCCCGCTTCAGAGCAACGACAAGATCGTCCAGCGTGCGTACGCGGGTCAGGTCGGCGCCCCGCGTCATGCCGATGCCCATCACCGGGTGGAAGTGCCCGTCGACCAGCCCGGCGGTGATCGTGGCCGGCCCGAGATCGATCACCTCGGTGCCCGGGCCACGCCAGTCCCGGGCGTCGGACCGGTCGCCGACCGCGGTGATCACGCCGCCCCTGATCGCGATCGCGCCCGCCGGAGGCCCGGCGGCGTGGATCGTGTCGGCCATCAGGATCAGGTCGGCGGCGGGCATGACCCCAACCTATTCGATGATCTTGCCGGCGGCCGCCACCACCGCCCGGCCGATCCGCTCCGGGCTGAACTCCGACTCCACGTACACCACGGCCAGCGCGGCGCCGGCCACCGCGAGGGGCGCGGCGACCGAGCGCAGCCCGGCGATCACCTCGCCCAGCGAGGTCGCGAACCCGGCCCGCCGGGCCTCGACCAGCTCGGGCCGGTCGGTCTCGCCCGGCGGGTCGGCCATGAGCAGCGCCAGGCCGGGCGCGCCGCGGTCGACCGGGTGGCGGATCCCCGGCCGGTAGACCACGTGCGCCTGCGTGTCCTGCGGTTCGACGCTGGTCACGGTCACCGCCTCGGCGCCCGCCCGGACCACGAGGAAGGCGGTCATCCCGAGCTCGGCGGCCAGCGCGGCCAGGTGCGGGGTCACGGCCGACTGCAGATCCGTCCGTACGCCGCGGGCCAGCGCGGCCAGCCCGAGACCGAGACCGTACCGCCCGGCCGGATCACGCTCGACCAGGCGGTGGTCCTCCAGGGTGCGCAGCAGCCGATAGGTGATCGACCGGTGCATGCCCAGCCCGTGCGCGATCGCCGTGGCCGTCCGCGCGTCGTTCGCGGCCGCGAGATGTTCCAGGATCCGGATCCCACGGTCCAGCGTCTGGGACTGCGGCGCCTCATCACTCAAGATGTTGCCTCGACCCGGCCGGTCACCTCACCGAAGCCGATGCGCTCGCCGTCCGGGCCGGGCGCGGAGGCGGTGATCGTGACGACGTCGCCGTCCTCCAGGAACGCGCGGGTGGTGCCGTCGGCCAGCTTGATCGGCTCGGCGCCGTTCCAGGACAGCTCGATCAGCGAGCCGCGCTGGTCACGGTCGGGCCCGCTGACCGTGCCCGAGGCGAACAGGTCACCCGTACGCACCGAAGCGCCGTTGATCGTCATGTGGGCCAGTTGCTGGGCGGCCGTCCAGTACATCGGCCCGAACGGTGGCCGCGAGAGCCGTTCGCCGTTGAGCCACACCTCGAGGGTCAGGTCCAGGCCCCACGGCTCGGCCGCGTCGTCGAGATAGGGCAGCACGGCCACATCACGCTCGGGCGGCGCCACGCGGGCCGCGGCCAGCGCCTCCAGCGGCACCACCCAGGGCGACACCGAGGTGAGGAAGGACTTGCCGAGGAACGGGCCGAGCGGCACGTACTCCCAGGCCTGGATGTCCCGGGCCGACCAGTCGTTGACCAGGCACACCCCGAAGACGTGCTCCGGGAACGCGCCGACCGGCACCGGCTCGCCCAGCCGCGACGGCGCCCCCACGACGAACCCGACCTCGGCCTCGATGTCCAGCCGCCGCGACGGGCCGAACGCGCCGTCCTTCTGCTGGCCACGGGGCCGGCGGACCGGCGTACCCGAGACCTGCACCGTGCCGGACCGGCCGTGATAGCCGATCGGCAGATGGGCCCAGTTGGGCGTGAGCGGCGGCTGGCCCGGGCGGAACAGCCGGCCCAGATTCTCGGCGTGGTGCCGCGAGCTGTAGAAGTCGACGTAGTCGCCCACCTCGACCGGCAGGTGCATCCGGACGCTCGCGCGCGGAACCAGATGTGGCTCCACCTCGCCCCGGCGCGCCGGATCGGTGAGCCACTCGACCAGCTGCCGGCGCAGCCGCCGCCACTCGTCCGGGCCTTTGGCCAGGAACGCGTTGAGGCTGCCCGTCGCGTGGACGGGGTCCCCGGTGAGCGCGGCCAGATCGAGCACCCGGTCCCCCACCGCCACCCCCGTGCGCCCCCTTTGCTCTGCGCACTCATACGCACCACCCTGCATCCCGGGCGTGTCGTCGCCGGAGAACACGCCCAGCGGCAGGTTGGCCAGGCCGAACCCGGTGTCCCCGGGCAGATCGAGCCAGCTGCTCATGCCGACGGCCCCCGCCCCGACCAGGACCACGCGTACTTGCCGTCGTCCGACGCCGTGCCGCCCTCGCCCAGGCTGAGCGGCCGAAATGTGTCAACCATGACGGCGGTCTCGTCGAAGAACTCCGCGCCCAGCGAGTTCTCGACCGCCCCCGGCTGCGGCCCGTGCGAGTGCCCGCCCGGATGCAGCGAGATCGACCCCTGACCGATGCCGGAGCCCTTGCGCGCCTCGTAGTCCCCGTCCACGTAGAACATCACCTCGTCCGAGTCGACGTTCGAGTGGTAGTACGGCACCGGGATCGCCAGCGGGTGGTAGTCGACCTTGCGCGGCAGGAAGTTGCAGATCACGAAGTTGGCGCCCTCGAACACCTGGTGCACCGGCGGCGGCTGGTGCACGCGCCCGGTGATCGGTTCGAAATCGGCGAGATTGAAGGTGTACGGGTACAGGCAGCCGTCCCAGCCGACCACGTCGAACGGGTGCTCCGGCACGACGTGGACGGTGCCGGCCAGCCCGCCCGGCCCGTCGCCACGGTGCTTGACGTAGATCTCCACGTCGCTCCCCTCGGCCAGCAGCGGCTCGGCCGGGGCGCGCAGGTCCCGCTCGCAGTAGGGCGAGTGCTCCAGGAACTGGCCGTAACGGGAGAGGTAGCGCTTGGGCGGTGCGATGTGTGAGTTCGCTTCGATCGCGTACGTACGCAGCGGCTCCTCGTCCTTGGGCAGCCAGCGGTGGGTCGTGTTGCGCGGAATGACGATGTAGTCGTTCTTGACCACGTCCAGCGCCCCGAACACGGTCTCCACGGTCGCGGCCCCCCGCTCGACGAACACACACTCGTCCCCGGTCGCGTTGCGGTAGTAGGGCGAGGGACGGTCACTGATCGAGTACGAGATCCGCACGTCCGCGTTGCCCAGCACAAGCCGGCGCCCCGTCACCGCGTCCCCATCCGGCTTGGGGAACAGGTCATGCAACTTGAGGTGCCGCGGCAGCAACGGCTGATTGGGCGTCAGCGACTGGTCGGGCAACTCCCAAGCCCGCGCGCCGACCAGCGACGACGGGATGCCACGGTGATAGAGCAGCGACGAGTCGGACGAGAACCCTTCCTCGCCGACCAGTTCCTCGGAGTAGAGCCCGCCGTCCGGGCGGCGGTGCTGGGTGTGCCGCTTGGGCGGGACGCTACCCACCTGCCGGTAGTAAGCCATCCGATAATCGAACACCAAGCCCGCATATCGATCCAGCCCTTCCAGCTCTTTCAACCCGATTCCGAGGTACGCCGTGAGCAATCCGCGCGACCTCCGCCCTCCGCCGAGCCGTTCCTCACCTCTGCCCTCCGCCCGGCCGCTCCTTCACCTCGGCCCGGCCGCTCGCTCACCTCGGCCCGGCCGCTCGCTCACCTCCGCCCGGCCGCTCGCTCACCTCGGCGTGTGCGGCTCCGGCCGCGCAGTTCCATCCAGCTTGTGCTCATTTCCGCCGTGAGCGACTGGCCTCGACCTCCGGTAGGTGGCGGGCCGACCAGGCCAGCAGGTCGTCAAAGATCGGCTTCAGCGAGCGACCCAGGTCGGTGACGGCGTACTCGACCCGCGGCGGCGACTCGGCGAAGTAGTTCCGCACGATGAAGCCGTCGGCCTCCAGCTCCTTCACCCGCAGCGTGAGCATGCTGGGCGCGATCCTGGGCAGCTCACGGGCGATCTCCCCGAAGCGCAGCCGGCCCCGGGTGAGCAGCGCCCACAGCACCTGCGCCTTCCACCGCGGGAAGACGATCTCGACGACGGGCGCGAGCGGAATCTGGACCTCGACCTTCACACCCTCTCGAACGGATGGAATGCCGCAGGCTTCACAGCCTCTTGAGCATCCTAGGATCATGACTGATTTCAGATGTTGCCGGTATTCAGATGTCGTCGGTATCTTGCTGGTGCGTATAGGTGCGCAGAGCAAAGGGGCGGCGGGTGGCACGGTTGAGCCGGGCGGAACAGCAGGTGCGAACGCGGGCGGCGGTGCTGGCGGCGGCGCGGGCGGAGTTCTCGGAGCACGGGTATGCCGAGTCGCGGGTCGATCGGATCGCCGAGAGCGCGGGGCTGACGCGCGGCGCGATCTATGCCAACTTCCCTGGTAAGCGCGCGCTCTACCTGGCCGTTCTGCTCGACCTCGAGGGCGCTGAGGAAAGCGCGCCGATGGAGAGTGGGCGTGATCTGGCGGACGCGGTTGAGGCCTTCGCGCGGATCTGGCTCGAACGTCTCCCCCTCACCTCGGATCCGCCGGCCGACGGGCGGTTGCGCCTCCGCTCGCTGACCGGCGTCTTCGAGACGGGGGGCGCGGAGCGCGCGGCGATGGCTGGGGTGGCCCGGCTGGAAGGGCTGTTGCTGGCACTGGCGCTGGAGGGGCGGGCGCTGGAGGAGCGGGCGCCGGGGCGGCGGCTGGTGCGGCTGGCCGAGGTGGTGCGGTCGCTGCTCGACGGGGTTTGTCATCAGGCCGAGGTGGCGCCGGGGGTGGGTGATCCGTTCGATGTGGTGCGGGCCGGCCGGCATCTGGCCTCGCTCGACCTCGGTGAGGCGTGGGAGCCGCCGCATCGGGCGTTCGTGGCGCCGGCGGAGCGGGATGGCCGGGCCTGGGATCCGCCCGAGCCGTTCACCGATCTGGTCGGCGGGGACCAGGTTGATCTCTGGCGATGGGACGGGCTGATCGTGGTGCTCGGCACCGGGCGGCTGGGGGCGGCCGAGGAGGCCGTGCGGTCGGGTGAGGCGGTCACGCTGGTCATGGTCAGTGAGCGGTCGGCCGAGCTGGGCGCCCTGGTGCGCCTCCGGGTCGCGGACATGGCGCGCTGCCTGCGACGGATCGCGCCGACCAACGCCGCCGAGCCCGGCGGCGAGACGCAGACGGGCGGCGGCACAGCGGAAGGCCTCAGCACAGAGGCAGGCCACGGCACAGAGGCAGGCGGCGGCATAGAGGCGGGCGGGAGCGCGACGGGACGCAGCGCGGGACCAGGAGGTTCAGCGGATCGCGACGCGACCGTGAGGGCTGGTGCGGCGAAGGGCGGTCCGGCGGCGTTGCGGGTGGTGGTGGATGACGATGGCGCGGTTGCGGGAGCGCTTCGGGTGGGGGTGGCGGAACAGACCGAGGTTGCGGTGCGGGTGCGGGGGCGACAAATGGTCGCGCGGGCTGAAGGGCGGGGTGCCGCTCTGGCCGTTGCCGACTACAGAGCGGACGGGCGGCGGTGACCGGCGGGCGGTGGGAAGTGCTGCACACGTTGCGGTGTATGGGGTTCAGCTCGGTGGGGCGGGTGGCTGAGGCCGCGGGGATCGATGTGGACCTGGCTGAGGGCGAATTGCTCGGGCTGGCGGTTGCTGGGCTTGTCACGCATCAAAGGGGTCCGTTCGGGGGGTGGGGAATCAGCGCGGCGGGCAAGGTTGCGGATGCTGAGTGGGTGGCTCGGGAGTTGGATTCGATGGGGGCTCGGGGCTTGCTCACGGAGGCGTACCGGAGGTTTGAGGGGTTGAATTCTGAGGTTTTGGATCTCTGCACGGCTTGGCAGATGCGCAGCGGGGCCGTCAATGACCACGGGGACGGGGGATATGACGGGCGGGTGCTTGACGGGCTGGTTGAGGTTGACGGGCGGGCGGGGGTGCTGCTCGGGGAGATGAGCGGGGTGGCGGGGCGGTTCGGGCGGTATCGGGACCGGCTCGGGGTGGCGTTGGGGCGGGTGCGGGCGGGCGACGGGGCGTATGTGTCGGAGGAGCTCGAGTCGTACCACGGGGTGTGGTTTCAGCTGCATGAAGATCTGCTGGTGACGTTGGGGATTCCGCGGTGATCGCGCGGCTGGAGGCGGGGCTCGACGCGAGCGCGGAGGTGATCGGGGGGAAGGCGGTTGGGCTTGTGCGGCTGCTGCGGCTCGGGCTGGCGGTGCCGGACGGGTTTGTGGTCGGCACGGCGAACTGCCGGGAATATCTCGCCACGGGGCGGCGGCCGGAAGGGCTGGATGAGGCGGCCGCGGTGCTGGGTGGCGGGGCCGGGTCGGCGGGTGGCGGGGCCGGGTCGGCGGGTGGTGGGGCCGTGTCGGTGCGGTCGGGGGCGGCGGTGTCGATGCCGGGGATGATGAGCACGCTGCTGGATGTGCGGCCGCCGCTCGGTGATGCGGTGGCGGCCGTGTTCGAGTCGTGGAACACGCCGCGGGCGATCACCTACCGGCGGCTGCACGACATCGCGGACGAGGCCGGCACGGCGGTGATCGTGCAGGCCATGGTGTACGGCGACCGGGACGGGCGCAGCGGCTCAGGCGTGGCGTTCAGCCGGGACCCCAACACCGGCGATCCCGGGCCGTACGGCGAGTTCCTGCCGGGGCGGCGCGGTGACGCCGTGGTCGCCGGCGAGGAGCGGACGCTGCCGGTCGGCGAGCTGGCGTCCCGTCTGCCGGATGTCTGGGCCTCCCTGCGAGCCGCACTGGAACGGGTGGAACGGCACTATCGCGATGTGTGCCACGTGGAGTTCACCGTCGAGTCGGGACGGCTGTGGCTGCTCCAGGTGCGGCCGGGTGGCGTGGCCGGACACGCGGCGGCGCGGGTCGCGGTCGACCTGGCCGAGGAGGGGCTGATCACCCGGGCCGAGGCGGTCGCCCGGGTCGACCTGGACCGGCTCCCCCGCGTGCCGCGCCTGCCGGCGGAGGTGCCGCCGCTGGCCCGGGGGCTGGGCGCCTCCCCGGGCGTGGCCACCGGGCGGGTCGCCACCACCGCGGACGCCGCGGTCCGGATGACGGGACCGGTCATCCTGGTCCGCCCGACCACCTCCCCGCTCGACCTGCACGGCCTCGCCGCCGCGGCGGGCGTGGTCACCGCCCGCGGCGGACCGGCCAGCCACGCCGCCGTGGTGGCCCGCTCGATGGGCAAACCGGCCGTCGTCGGCGCCCCGCTCGAAGCCCTCGCCGAGGGCACGGTGATCACGGTCGACGGCTCGACCGGGGTGGTCGCCGCCGGCGAGCACCCGCCGCGCATCCCGGGCGCCGACCCGGCCGAGACCCGCCTGCGCGCGTGGGCAACGGGCCTATGAGAACGTCTCGTGCACCGGATCGCCGGCCGCGCGGGCGCCCAGCGCGGCGGTCACCACCGCGATCAGACTCAGGACGAACCCGAGCAGGACGCAGCCGTAGCCGTAGGTGAGGCTCAGCGACCAGAACGGCTGGAAGGGCGGGCTCGTCGCCAGCGGCTCGGCCACCATGGCGACCACGCCGAACACGGTCTGGGGCAGGGTGATGATCAGCGCGAGGCCGGCGGTGGTGTGGCTGACCGCGCGGGCGCCGGGGGTGGAGCGTTCGGTGTGGCGCCTCACCCAGCCGGTCAGCAGCCAGCCGACGATCGCGCCGAGCAGCAGGCCCACGGCCGCCGCGGCGGTGACGTACCAGGGCGGCAGGCGGGTCAGGGTGGCCGAGGCGTAGAACGTGCCGGGCGGTTTGCGGTCGGTGTTGATGATGGTGCTGGCCTCGAACTCCATGCTCAGGCCGTCGCGGGTGGCCCAGAAGGCGCGGCCGCTCTCGTCGAGTTCGCCGGTGGCGATCCAGGTGTTGCCGGTCGGCCACACGTCGTGCACGGTCCAGCCGGCCCGCTCCAGCCGGACGACCGCCTCGTCGGTGAACCGGTGGTATTCGCCGGGCACGTAGTTGCCGCCGACCGGGCCGAAGTCGTACGTGGCGTATTCGAAGTCTTCGTCGCGACCGAGGAAGAGCTGCTCGGTGAAGCTCTGCTCGGAGATGCCCAGGAACAGGCCGTCGTCGCTGCGGTAGCCGTCGATCGGCGCGCCGGGGAACACGGTTCCGGTGATCTCGGCCAGGCGGGCGCCGGTCGGGTAGCCGGGGACGGCGGTCCAGGTGATCCGCGCGGCGAAGGCGGCTCCGGCGTACCCGATGGTCAGCGCGACCAGCACCGCCGTGACCACCACCCAGCGGCCGGCCGGGCGGCCGAGCCGGGCGCGGGCGCCGTGCCGGACGAGGTCGAGGGTTTCGGCCGGGGTGGGCCGCGGCCGGCCGGGTGGGGCCGCGGCCAGGAGGGTGTCGAGCAGTTCGTCGCGGCGCGGCCCTTTCGGGTACGCCCGGAGCAGCCGCCGGTACCGCCGCTCGAGCCCGCTCACGCCGTACCCAGCTGAGGCCGCGTCCGCAACTGGGCCACCGCGGTCTGGGCGTTCTTCTGCAATCGGGACGACTCGGCGGCCAGCGCGGACGCCCCGGCGTCGGCGAGGCGGTAGTAGCGGCGGGTCCGCCCGTCGACGACCTCGTCATGGTCGACCTCGACCAGGCCCTCGGCGGCCAGCCGGTCGAGCGCCGCGTAGAGCGTGCCGGCCAGCAGGGTGACCTGGCCGTCGGACAGGCGGGCGACCTCTTGGATCACGCCGTACCCATGTCGGGCCCGCTCGGCCAGCGCGGTGAGGATCCAGAAGGTCGGCTCACGCATCGGCTTCCCCATGCCAGGCAATATAAAGATCAGTTGACTATGGGTCAACCTGTGATCAGCGACACCGACGGTGTTGTTGAAGTTTCAGCAAGATAGGTCGAGTGTTGTCGCTGATACGTCAACAACCTGGGAGTCACGATGACGGACGTGCTGACCGTTCCCGCCGCCGCGGTGCGCACCCGCGTCGTGGTGCCGCTGGAATTCCCCGACGGGTACGCCACCAGCGCCGACGTCTTCACCTTCACCGGCCTGGTCGACGGCAAGGAACACCTCGCGCTCGGGCTGGGCGACTGGCGTGGCGCGCTTGCCGGCCACCCGCTCGTCCGGCCGCACAGCGAGTGCCTCACCGGCGACGTCTTCGGCAGCCGGCGCTGCGACTGCGGTCCGCAGCTGCGCGAGGCGGCCGAGCGGATCACCGAGGCCGGCGGCTTCCTGCTCTACCTGCGTCAGGAGGGCCGCGGCATCGGGCTCTACGCCAAGCTCGACGCGTACGCGCTGCAGGACACCGGCCTGGACACCTACCAGGCCAACCTGGCGCTCGGCCACGGCGAGGACGAACGGGACTACACCGCGGCGGCCCAGATGCTGACGGCGCTCGGCGTGACGAACCTCCGGCTGCTCAGCAACAACCCGGACAAGGCGGCCCAGCTCGGCGCGCTCGGGCTCACGGTCGACGAGCAGGTGCCGACCGGCGTGCACGTGTCGGCCTCGAACGTGCGCTACCTGACCGCCAAGCGCGACCACACCCACCACACGCTCGACCTGGCCGGCTGACCACCATGCGCCACGACGACCACCACTGGCTGAGCGCCGCGATCGACCTGTCGCGCCTCTCCCCGCCCTCCCCGGCCCACTACGCCGTCGGGGCGATCATCGTCGGCGCCGACGGCCGGGTGATCGCCACCGGCTACACCGGCGAGGGCGACGACCACAACCACGCCGAGGAGGTCGCGCTGGCCAAGGCCGAGGGTGACCTGGCCGGCGCCACGATCTACAGCTCGCTCGAACCGTGCACGATGCGGCGCTCCCGACCGTACCCCTGCACGAACTTGATCGTGAACGTCGGCCTCAGACGGGTGGTCTTCGCGATGCGCGAGCCGGAGCTCTTCGCCGACTGCACGGGGCTGGAGACGTTGCGGGCCAACGGGATCGACGTGGTCGAGCGGTCCGACCTGAGCGACCGGGTGGCCGCGGTGAACGCGCACCTGCTGAAGCGGGAGTGTGATGAACGAGCCGCGCTGGCTTGACCCGGCCGAACAGGCGACCTGGCTCGAGCTCGTGCAGATGTTGATGCTCCTGCCGGCCGCGCTCGACCGGCAGCTGCGCGAGGAGACCGGGATCCCGCACGCGTACTACCAGATCCTGGCGATGCTGAGCGACCGGCCGGGCCGGGCCATGCGGATGACCGACCTGGCCCGCCACACCGGCACCACCAGCAGCCGGCTGTCCCACGCGGTGGCCGCGCTGGAGCAGAAGGGCTGGGTGTGCCGGCAGGCGTGCTCGACCGACCGGCGCGGGCAGATCGCCAAGCTGACCGACCTGGGCCTGTCCACCCTGGAGGCGGCGGCGCCCGGTCACGTGGCCGAGGTGCGCCGCCGGGTGTTCGACGCGCTCACGCCGGACGACGTCGAGCGGCTGGGCACGATCGCGGGCAAGATCAATCAGGCGGGTAGCGCAGGCGCGAGGCGTCCGGCGTGATCCCCGGGCGGGTCGGTGACCCGCCCTGCCGCGCCCGCGTCTTGTAGGCCAGGCCGCCGAGCACCTCGAAGACCACCCGATGAGCGTTGTTGACGGTCAGATCGGCGTGATCGTACGGCGGGGACACCTCGACCACGTCCATCGCGACCAAGGGCGTCTCCAGGGCGACCTGCCGTACGGCGCGCAGCAGGTCGGCCGCGGTCATCCCGCCCGGCTCGGGCGTCCCGGTGCCGGGCGCGGTCCCCGGGTCGAGCACGTCGATGTCGACCGACAGGTAGATGGCGTCGCAGCCGTCGCCGGCCCGGGCGATCGCGTCGGCCAGCACCGCGGTGATGCCCCGTTCCCACACCTCGTGCATGAGGTGCCAGGTCATCTCCTGCTCGAGCATCCAGTCGAAGACCTCGGGCGGCGGCCAGTAGCCGCGCAGCCCGATCTGCACGAAGTTCCGCCCGCGGACCGCGCCCGACTCGATCAGCCGCCGCATCGGGGCGCCGTGCGAGGCCAGGTTGCCGTCGATCTGGTCGGCAGTGTCGGCGTGCGCGTCGAAGTGGATCAGCCCGAGCCGCCCCCAGCCGTGCTTCCGGGCCACGGCGGTGGCCGACGGCCAGGTGATCGAGTGGTCGCCGCCGATGACGATCGGGAAGATCCCCTGGTCGACGACGCCGGCCACCTTGGCCTCGATGTTCCGGTGGGACGCCTCGGTCTGGCCGTGGGGGCAGTGCGCGTCGCCCGCGTCGACCAGGTCGATGAAGTCGAACAGCTCGACGCCGAGGTCGAGGTGGTAGGTGCCGGGGTGGTAGGCGGCCGCCCGCAGCGCCCGCGGGCCGAAGCGGGCGCCCGGCCGGTAGGTGGTGGAGATGTCGAACGGAGCGCCGACCACGGCCGCGTCGGGTCGCCGTTCCCGCAGCGCGTCGGCCGAGGGCACCCAGTCACGTTCGCCGAAGGTCGGCAGTCCGTCCGTCACGCCATCACCCTACGGCCGGGAGCGCTCCCATACGCCGGAGAATCACCGTAGTCGATCTCTTGACATCTTTCCGAAATGGACTGAAGACTCTGCGCATGGCCGTGGACATCCGCAAGGCAACCCGGACCACAGTTCTCGCCGCTCTCCTGGTCGCCGCGGGGTGCGGCGCCCCCGACGCGCCCGGCGGAACGTCCGGGAGCACCGACGGGCCGGTGCCCGCCAAACCGTCGAAAGCGATCACCCTGAACATCCTCGACGTGGCCGGGAACCTCCAGCTCACCCAGGGCATGATCGACGACTTCGCCAAGCGCAACAGCGACCAGATCGCCCGGGTCACCTACTCCAAGGCCACCGCCCCCGAGCTGGTCGGCAAGGTCAAGGCGCAGCAGAACGCCGACCGCGTCGACATCGACCTGGTGCTGACCGGCGTGGACGGGCTGGCCGCGGGGATCGACCAGGGCCTGTGGCTGAAGGTGCCCGACCGCGCGGCCCGGCTGCCCGGCATGGCCACCTACCTGCCCGGGGCCGCGGCCATGCAGAAGCTCGCCGGCGACGAGGGTGTCACGGTCACCTACTACCCGTCCGGGCCGCTCATCGAGTACCTGCCGGCCAAGGTGCCCAACCCGCCGAAGACCGCCGAGGAGCTGCTCGCGTACGCCAAGGCGAACCCCGGCGCCGTCCAGTACGCGCGGCCGTCCAACTCGGGCCCGGGCCGTACCTTCCTGATGGGCCTGCCCTACCTGCTCGAGGACAGCGACCCCAAGGACCCGGTGAACGGCTGGTCGAAGACCTGGGCCTACCTGGCCGAGCTGAACAAGCACATCACGCTCTACCCGTCGGCCACCTCGGAGACGATGAAGAACCTGGCCAACGGCTCGGCCAAGATCATCGTCAGCACCACCGGCTGGGACATCAACCCGCGCGTGCTCGGCACCGTGCCCAAGGAGGCCGCGGTCGGCACCCTCCAGGGCTTCCACTGGGTCACCGACGCGCACTACGCGGTCATCCCGCGCGGCGTGCCGGTCGACAAGCAGGCCGCGGTCCTCAACCTGCTCGCCGACATGCTCACCCCGCAACAGCAGGCCAAGGCGTACGACAAGGGCTACTTCTACCCGGGCCCGGCGGTCAAGGACGTGCCGCTGACCATGGCGCCGGAGGAGAGCCGGCAGGCGCTCGCCGACTACGGGCGGCCGGAGTACGAGCAGCTCATCGCCGCCAACCCGCTCGAGGTGCCGCTGGACGCGAAGGCGCTGGTCGCCGCGTTCGACCGCTGGGACCGGGAGATCGGCGGCGCCAAGGTGAAGAAGTGACCTTCTCCTCGCTCCGGATCGACGGGGTCACGCGCCGCTTCGGCGGCAAGGACGCGCTGACCGACCTGACCCTGACCATCCAGCGCGGCGAGTTCATCGCGCTGCTCGGGCCGTCCGGCTGCGGCAAGTCGACCGCGCTCAACTGCCTGGCCGGGCTGCTCCCGCTCACCGAGGGCAGCATCTGGCAGGACGACCAGCGCCTCGACACGCTGCCGCCGGAACGCCGCGGCTTCGGCATGGTGTTCCAGAACTACGCGCTCTTCCCGCACCTCACGGTCCGGCGGAACATCGCGTTCGGGCTGCAGATGCGGCGGGTGCCGCGGGCCGAGGTCCGCCGGCGCACGGACGAGGCGATCAGTCTGGTACGCCTGGAGGAGCACGCCTCGAAACTGCCGGGGCAGCTCTCCGGCGGCCAGCAGCAGCGCGTCGCCATCGCCCGCGCGGTGGTGCTGGAGCCGTCCCTGGTGCTGATGGACGAACCACTGTCCAACCTGGACGCCAAGCTGCGGCTGGAGATGCGGACCGAGATCCGGCGGCTGCACCAGACGCTCGGGCTGACCACCGTGTACGTGACCCACGACCAGGAGGAGGCGCTGTCCCTGGCCGACCGGCTCGTGGTCCTGCGGTCCGGCCGCGTCGACCAGATCGGCACCCCGGCCGAACTGCACGACCTCCCGGCCAACGCGCACGTCGCCGACTTCATGGGCTACCGCAACCTGCTCCCGATGAAGGTGTCGGCCGAGGGGACCGTGGAAGGATCCGGTCTCACGTTCCGGGCGGCCTCCTCGCTGCCGGTGGGATCCAGCGTCATGGTGGCCATCCGGCCCGAAGACCTCGCGGTCGGCCCCGGCGGGGTGCCGGTCACCGTCGAGGTCGTCGAATACCAGGGACGCGAGGTCGCCGTCGAGGCGCGGACCCTGGCCGGAGTGCCGCTGCACCTGCGGGCGGCCCACCGGCCGGCGCCGGGCGACCAGGTGACCGTGGTGGCCGACCCGGCGCGTGTGCTGGTGTTCCCGGCATGACGGCCCTGCGGCACCGGCTCGCGGAACGCGGGATCGACCGGCAACTCGCGCTCCTGCTGCCGGCTCTGCTGTGCGTTCTCGCGCTCTTCGTCTACCCATTCGCGTACGGCGTGGGCCTGTCGTTCCAACCCGACCGGGGTGGCGTGCTCGGGGCGTACCGGAGCTTCTTCGATGATCCTTATCAGCGGGACACCATCGCGACCACGCTCGGCCTGGCCCTGCCCGCCGCGCTGCTCAACGTCGCGGCGTCGGTGCCGATTGCATACCGGATGAGGGGTCGCTTCCGCGGCAAGCGCCTGATGACCACGGTGCTGGTCGTGCCGATCACGCTGGGGACGGTGCTCACGGCCGAGGGGCTGCTCAACTTCCTCGGGCCGACCGGCTGGTTCAACCGGATCCTCCCCGGCGATCCGGTCCGCCTCACCAACAACTTCTGGGGCGTGTTCTTCTCCCTCGTCATCACCGGTTTCCCGTTCGCCTTCCTGCTGATCCTGTCCTACCTGAGCGGCATCGACCCGAGCCTGGAGAAGGCCGCCGCCACCCTCGGCGCCCGTTCGTGGCAGCGCTTCAGTCGGATCACCCTGCCGCTGCTCGCGCCCGGCCTGGCCACCACCTTCTGCCTCACCTTCGTGCTGGCGTTCAGCGTGTTCCCGTCCGCGATCCTGGTCGGCGACCCGGCCGGCAGCACCCGCGTGATATCCATCGCGGCCTACCACGCCGGCTACGAGGTGTACGACTATCCGCTGGCCAGCGCCATCGCGGTGATCATGGGAGTGGTCGAGCTGGCCGTGGTCGGCGTGGTGCTCGGGCTGCGGTCCCGCTTCTACACCGGCACTTCCTCCGCCGGCAAGGGGTGATCCTTTGAAGCGGCGCATCATCGCCTCCCCCGGCGCGTGGCTGGTCTGGGGTGTGGTCGCGTTCTTCTTCGTCAACCTGGCCGGCGTGATCCTGTCGGTGCTGGTCAGCTCGTTCGGCCGGCAATGGTTCGACAGCTGGCTGCCGCAGAGCTTCACCACCGACTGGTACGGCCAGGCCTGGCGCGAGTTCGGCCTGTTCGACGTGCTGACCGTGACGCTGGAGGTGTCGCTGCTGGTGGTGGCGATCTCGGTGCTGGTCGGGCTGCCCGCCTCGTACGTGCTGGCCCGCCGCGCCTTCCCCGGCCGCCGGCTGCTCTACCTGCTGTTCCTGCTGCCGATCCTGATGCCGCCGATCACCTACGGCATCCCGCTGGCCACGGTCCTCTACAAGTACGGCTTCGCCGGCCACCTCTCCGGCGTCGTCCTGGCCAACCTGGTCCCGTCGATCCCGTTCGTCATCCTGACCATGACCCCGTTCATCGAGCAGGTCGACCCGGCCATCGAACGCGCGGCGCGCATGTGCGGCGCGCGTACCCGTCAGGTCTTCACCCGGATCCTCGCCCCCCTGCTCGTGCCCGGCATCCTGGCCGCCTCGATCCTGGTCCTGGTCCGCACGGTCGGCATGTTCGAACTGACCTTCCTGACCGCCGGCCCCGACTCGCAGACCCTGGTCGTCGCCTTGTACTACACGATGTCCGCGGCCGGAATCCGAGCCCAGCAGTCGGTCGACGCGATGGCCGTCATCTACACCTCGATGATGCTGGTCCTGCTGGTCATCGCCCTGCGCTTCGTCAACCCGACCCAGCTCGTGGCCCGGGTCAAGGACGACACCGAATGACCGCGACAAGCACCTCGGACGGGTATTCTTCCGGACCCGATCTGGAAAAGGGCGCCCCGGCCGCGTTAGCGTTTCCGGGAGAATATGCCCCGGCAATTGGTCACGGAGGAATGTATGCGTCGGACGATCGTGGCGCTTTTCGGGGTCATTCTGATCGGCATGTCGAGCCTTGCCGCGGCGAGCCCCGCTTCCGCGTCGGCCGGCGTTCTCGCGAGGGCTGACCTTCCGTCGTGCCCTCCGAAGCCCGGCGAATTCGCCTCCTCGCAGGAGAAGCAGGACTACGCCGTCGCGCTCTACATCGGTTGCAAGCCGTTGAAGCCGAAGCCCTGGTTCAAGAACAACTGCGGCATCGTGTCGTGTTCGAGTTACTACTCACGACACGCGGTGAAGATCATCAACGAGGCCAATGAAGACACCAGCTTCTGGGATCTGCTCAAGGACGCCGGTGCGAGTATTGCGTGCGACAAGATCGCGACGAAGCTGAAATTCTCCGGGACGGCCTACTGGTGCGCCGGGGCGGCCTTCGAGATCGCGCTCCTGAAGGAATTCTCGAAGCGGAAGTATCGCGAGGCGGCGGAGAAGGACACCTGCGTCAAGGAGACATCCAACGCGGTCACGGGGTCATACACTTTCACCGTCACCGACCGGAACAACAAGTACTGCTTGGAATGAGCCGTTCTGATCAGCCGGCCGCCTCGCGCGGCGTGGGTGCTGTCGCCTTCTCCACAGAATCGCTGTCGCAGGCGGTGATGAGCAGCAGAGGGATCAGGACGGCGAGAAGGCGGCGTGACGGCATCGTGGAGCTCCGGGTCAGCGGAGCGGGATCTCGTGTCCCGGGCCGCGCTCGTCCTCCGGGCGCGGGCCGTGCAGGCGGCGGTCGGACTCGGCGATCGCCACGTCGTTGATGGACGCCTCACGCCGGCGCATCAGGCCGTTGTCGGCGAACTCCCAGTTCTCGTTGCCGTGGCTGCGGAACCACTGGCCCGCGGCGTCGTGCCACTCGTACTGGAAGCGGACCGCGATGCGGTTGCCGTGGAAGGCCCACAGGCTCTTGCGCAGCACGTAGTCGAGTTCGCGCTCCCACTTCGCGGTCAGGAACGTGACGATCTCGGCCCGGCCGGTCAGGAACAGGTCGCGGTTACGCCAGACCGAATCCTCCGTGTACGCCAGAGCGACCCGCTGGGGATCACGGGAGTTCCAGCCATCCTCGGCGGCCTGCACCTTGAGCAGCGCGGTCGTCTCGTCGAAGGGCGGCACCGGCGGGCGGGCATCCTCAGCCATGGCGCGAGAGTACCCGCCGCCCGCGCCCGTGAGCACGTGCGGCGGGTCCCACCCCGGACCCAAGAGGAGACGCAAACGGACCAGGCCCGTGGCGCCGCGACCGGGGCGCGCGACCACCTGCCGGGCCGGGCCGAGGCCGCCGGGCGGCGCGGCACCAGCCGGCTCCGGACCGAGGCCGCGCGACCGGGCCGGATCCTCGCTGCCTAACCTGGGCGGATGCGACTGCATGTGGGGTGTGCCCAGTGGACCCACAAGGCCTGGCAGGGGCGGATCATGCCGGACGGCGACAAGCTGCGGTCGTACGCGAGCTGGTGCAATGCCGTCGAGGGGAACACCACGTTCTATGCCACGCCGGGGCGGGACACCGTTGCCTCGTGGGCGGAGCAGACCGGGGCGGGGTTCCGGTTCGTGGTGAAGTTGCCGCGGACCATCACGCATGATCGGCGGCTTCAGCACGCCGAGGGGGAGCTGCGGGCCTTTCTGCGGGCGATCGAGCCGCTGGGACCGCGGCTGCACGCGCTCTGGATCCAGTTGCCGGCCTCGTTCGCGCCGGGTGATCTGCCGGTCCTCGATCGCTTTCTGCGGGGGCTGCCGGCCGACCATCGGTACGCGGTGGAGGTGCGTGACCCGGCGTTCTTCGACGGGCAGCCCGAACGGGACCTGGAGCGAACCCTGGGCGGCGCGGAGTGGGTTCCGTTCGACACCACCGAGTTGTTCCGGACGCCGCCGACCAGTGACGCCGAGCGGGACGCGTGGACGAAGAAGCCGCGTACCCCGCTGCGTACCCGAGCTCTGACCGCCGGCCCGATCGTCCGCTACCTGGGGCGGGACGACCCGGCCCGGACGGAACAGGGGTGGCGGCGCTGGGTCGACGCGGTCGAGGCGTGGCTGCGTGAGGGCCGCTCCCCCACGGTCTTCATCCACACGCCGGACAACGTCGACGCCCCGGCCCTCGCGCGTCGGTTCCACGAGGCGGTGCGCAAGCGCGTGCCGCAGCTGGAGCCGCTGCCCGATCCCGAGCCGATGGACGAGCCCCTGACCCTCTTCTGACACGGTGAAGCCAGCGGTGACAAAGGCCGTGACGCAGGTCTCGTCACGACGGCAGATGCCCGCTCGTCCTGATGGTGTTGAGACATACGGACGAGGAAGTGATCGCAGTGGGACAGCACCGGGTTGTCATCATCGGCGCGGGTTTCGGGGGTCTGTTCGCGGCCAGGACGCTGCGCCGGGCCGACGTGCACGTGACCCTCATCAACGGCACCACCTACCACCTGTTCCAGCCCCTGCTCTATCAGGTGGCGACCGGCATCCTGAGCGAGGGCGAGGTGGCGCCCCCGATTCGCGAGGTGCTCAAGAGCCAGGACAACGTCGACGTACGGCTGGGCTGGGTCGAGGACATCGACGTGGACGCCAAACAGGTCCTGGTGAACGGGCCGGGCGTCAGCTACACGGTTCCGTACGACACCCTGATCGTGGCCGCCGGGTCGTCCCAGTCGTACTTCGGGCACGACGGGTTCGCCCTGCACGCCCCGGGCATGAAGAGCGTGGACGACGCCCTGGAGCTGCGGGCGCGGATCTTCAACGCGTTCGAGATCGCCGACGTGCAGACCGATGACGCGGCCCGGGAACGCTGGATGACCTTCGTGGTCGTCGGCGCGGGCGCCACCGGCACCGAGATGGCCGGCCAGATCGCCGAGCTGGCCCACCGGACGCTGCCCGGCCAGTACCGGCACATCGACCCCCACCAGGCCCGCATCGTGCTGGTGGACGCGGTCGACCGGGTGCTCACCACCTTCGACGAGCGGCTGTCCACGGCCACCCTGCGCCGCCTGCACCTGCTCGGCGTCGAGGTCGAGCTGGACACCAAGGTGGTCGGGGTGGACGAGACCGGCGTAGACGTGGTGACGGTTCGCGGCCCCGAGCGCTTCGAGGCGATGACCAAGGTGTGGGCGGCCGGGGTGGCCGCGTCCCCGCTGGTCGGGCGGCTGGCCGAGGCGGTCGGCGCGACCACCGACCGGGCCGGGCGGGTGCACGTCGAGCCGGACGCGACGCTGCCCGGTCACCCGGAGATCTTCGTGGTCGGCGACCTGATGGCGTTGCCCGGCAAGGACGGCCGGCAGCTGCCCGGCGTGGCCCAGGTGGCGATCCAGAGCGGCCGGCACGCGGCGAAGCAGGTTCTGCGCCGCCTCGCGGGCAAGCCGGACGGGCAGCCGTTCCACTACTTCGACAAGGGCAACATGGCGGTGATCTCGCGGTTCAACGCGGTCGCCGACATCGGCGGCGTGCGGCTGTCCGGCTTCCCGGCCTGGCTGGTCTGGCTCGGCGTGCACCTGTTCTACCTGGTCGGTTTCAAGAACCGGGTGACCGCGGTGCTGCACTGGGCGGTCAGTTTCCTCGGTCGCGGCCGGTCCGAGCGGGTGAGCACGCTTCAGCAGGTGCACTCCAGGGCCGCGATGCGCGAGTACGGCGACCCGTTCGCACCGCGGCCCCTCGCACCTCAGCCGAGCTTGGCGAGTGCCGACCGCAGCGCGGCCGGTCCGGAGGCGACGTCGTCCAGCCCGAAGCCCAGCGTGACCGTGCGCTGAGTGGAGACCGCCGCGTACGAGCGCAGGACCGCGCCCGCCCGGCCCCACTCGCCCGCCGCCGCCGACCAGCCGCCGAGGTCCGCCTCGAAGCCGTCGGTGGCGGTGGCCGTCCCGCCGATCACCACCTTGGTGTCGTCGACGAAGACGCCGCGCCCGCCGGTGCCGCCGTCACTGAGGTAGGTCACGGACAGCTCGACCGGCTTCCCGGCGTAGGCGGACAGGTCGACGCTGACCTGCTGCCAGCCGTTGCTGCTCCCGCTGACCGAGTGCCACGCGCCGGTGGTGCCGGTCGCGGCGCAGGTCGGGCCGTCGGGCGTCAGGTAGTGCGCCAGGTGCGGGTGGCGGTCGACCAGAACGGCACAATCCTCGGGTACGGCGGTGCCGGAACCGGTGAACGGCAGCGTCGTCCAGTCGTCGCCGCCGGCGGTGCGCGCCTCGATCACCAGGTGGTCCCAGCCGGGCTCGGTGTCGTAGGAGAGCGCCATGGTCAGCGCCGGGTCCTGCGCCGCCGACACGCCGGTCAGGTCGACCGTGCGGGTGAGCCGCGCGGACGCGTTGTCGCGGTGCGCGATCGCGGCCTGCCCGTTGCCGGCGAACGGCTCGAACGGCCCGCGCAGCCCCTGGTAGACGCCCGCCGAGGCGGAGGCGACGCGCGGGATCCCGGGCAGGATGTCGCCGGTCGCGCTGAACATGGTGACCGGGCCGGCCGGGTCCTTCAGCGTCGCCGACGCGCCCTGGAGCACGCCGCTGCCGGTGAAGCCGGTCGCGCCGGCCGAGGTGACCGGGGCGTCCACGCCGAGCCAGTACTGGGCGAAGTCGTCGGCGTTGACCCGGGTGAAGTTGAGCGGCTCGTGCGCCGCGGCGGCCCGCCCGGCCTTGACCACCTTGCCGCCCTCGTTGAGGTAGTCCCGCACGGCCAGCGTGGTGCCCGGGGCCGCCGCCGCGGCCGCCACCTCCCAGACGACCGCCCGGTAATGGCTCAGCACGCCCAGGTCGTCCGGCGAGCCCTGGGTGGCCACGTCCCAGACCGGCGCCCCGCCGACCGCATCCGCGTAGAGCTTGGCGCGGGTCGCGGGCGCGCCCTCGTCGGCCAGGATCAGCACGTCACCACGCTTGGGCTTCACGACCGTGTAGGTGAACCGGTCGCTGGCCACCCGCTTGCCGTGCGCCGTCCCGGTGAACCACACCTCGACCGTGGCGCCGCCCGGAGCGCCGGTGACGGCGCCGCGGTACTCGTCGTAGTAGAGGTTGTCGGTGCCGCCGTAGACCTCGCCACCACGCCAGGCGGTGACCGCGGCGGTGCGCTCGGCGCCACCGTTCACCCGCCAGTGCAGCTTCCGGCCGGTCAGCGACCTGGCCGCGGTCACCGCGACGGTCTGCGGGGCGCCGGCGGCGTAGGAGGTGGTGAACGGGTGGGCGGCGAGCGGGGTGGCGGCGATGCCGACCGACGACTTCGGGTTGGCCGGGTCGGCGGTGGACGCGGCCACCGAGAGCATGAACGGCAGGTTCCTGGTGAACTCGGCCTGGATCAGCTTCTCGTCGTCCGGGAAGTGGAAGATGCTCGGGCAGGTGTCCGGCGTCCACTCGTCGGCCGGGTCCGAGGCGGCCGCGGCCTGGCAGGTGGTCAGCTCGGCGGCGATCATGGGTACGCCGTTGACGTTGACCGAGTTGCTCAGCGAGTCGCCGTTCGAGGTGTAGATGTCGGAGAGCACCTGGGGCCGGAAGCCGGGCACCGCCGGGTTGCCGGGCACCCCGACCAGGCTGCGGTAGAGCACGTCGTCGGGCGACGGCGTGGCCGTCTGGAAGCTGACGCCGTACATCAGAACCTGCTGGGCCGAGTGCATGTTGAGCGCGAGCTCGGGCTTGACCCGGCGCTCGAAGGCGTTGAAGGCGACGTTCTCCGGCTCGGAGCCCGGCCCGGGGCCGCGATAGCCCTCGCTGCCGGGATCCGGCGAGGAGCCCTCGTCGTCCCAGGCCCAGCGGAAGCCGAAGTTGCGGTTCAGGTCGACACCGTCGGCCACGGTGAGCTTGCCGTCGCCGTCGTTGTCGCGCAGGTTCTTGCGCCACAGCCGGCGCCGGGCGCGTCGGTGAAGGTGAAGTCGTAACCATCCGGGTTGGCGACCGGCAGGAACCACATCTCGGTGGTGTCGACCAGGCCGGTGATCCGCGGGTCGGCGCCGTACTGGTCGATGACGTGGTGCATCAGCCGCCGGGTGACCTCCGGGGTGATCCACTCGCGGGCGTGCTGGGCGCCGAAGAAGAAGCTGCCCGGGCGGGCGCCGTCCGGCGTGGCGGCGGCGTCCCTGGTCACCTTGACCGCGAGGATGTCCTGGCCGCGCAGGGTCTTGCCGATCGACTCGACCTTGGCGATACCGGGATGCGCGGCGGCCACCGCGCGCAGCTCCTCGGCGATGCCGCCGCTACCGCTGTACGGCCGGAACACGCCTTGGCCGGCCGGGGCGGCGGCCCGCCGCTCGGTGAGCCGGACGCCGTGGTCCCGCAGCCCGTCGGCCTGCTTGCCGGTGAGCACCAGCTCGACCGGTCCGGACCGGCCGTCCTCGGGCAGATCGATTTCGGTGGTGTCCGCGCCGGCCTTGGCCAGGTCGTCGACCTGGGCCGGGGTGACCTGGGCGGACCAGACGCGGAGCCGGTCGTCGCCGGTTCCGGGTGCGGCCTGGGCGGCGGTCGCCCCGGCGAGCGGGAGGAGCGCGGCCGCGAGGGCCACGATCGTACGTCTCACAATGACTCCTGGTGACGTCGGTATGTGTCCTTCGACTGCAACGGGCCGCCACGCCGGAACTTCAGTCCGCGTTCCGTCCAGTCCCGACAGTCCCCGCGTTCCTGCCCGAATGGTCGCCGCCGCAAGATCCGGCCGGCGACCGGCACGGACGATTCCCGACAAATACCTCCGGACGCGGTGAATGGCCGGGCGCGCCAAGATCACGTGACATCGGGGCAGTTCATAGCTCGGAACTTATTGGTTGAACCTGCATCGGATTAGCGTGGAGGCATGGCCCCCGACGACGCCCCGGCGATCCGCTTCTCGCTGCTCGGACCCGTCCGCGTCACCCGTGGCGACCTGGAGCTGAGTCTCGGGCCGCGGCAGCAGCGCCTGGTGCTGGCCCTGCTGCTGTCCCGGGCCGGCGGCCTGGTCACGATGACCGAGCTGATCGAGCTGCTGTGGCCGGCCGACGCCCCGCCCAGCGCCGCCAACGCGGTCCACCGGCAGATCGGGGCGCTCCGGCGCATCCTCGAGCCCGGCCTGCCGCCCCGGTCCACCGGCGCCTACCTGCACCGGGAGGCGGGCGGCTACCGGCTGCGGGCCGACCCGGACACGCTCGACCTGCTGGCCTTCCGCCGGGCCGCCGCGCGGGCCGCGGCGGCGCTGGCCGGGGGCGATGCGGCCGAGGCGGTGCGCCGGTCGCAGGAGGCGCTGCGGGAGTGGCGCGGGCGGGTCGCGGCCGGGCTCGAACCGGTGTCGCTGGACCACCCGGCGTTCACCGCGCTCGAGGCGGAACACATCCAGGCCGTACGGACCGCGGCGGACGCGGCGGCGGCCGGTGGCGACACCGGGGCGGTGCTGGTCCCGTTGCGGCAGGCGGCCGACCGGCACCCGCTGGACGAGGGGTTGCAGAGCCGGTTGCTGGTGGCCCTGGCCGCGACCGGGCGGCAGGCCGAGGCGGTGGACCGGTACCGGGAGATCCGGGCCCGGCTGGCCGACGAGCTCGGCGTCGACCCCGGCCCTGAGCTGCGCGAGGCGTACGACCGGCTGCTGCACCAGCGCTTCGAGTCGCGTGCTCCGGCCGTACCCCGGCCCCCGGCTCTTGATCTTGATCGGAACGGCCCGCCACGACCGGCTCAGCTGCCGCCCGGCCAGCCGTTCTTCACCGGCCGCACCGCGCTGCTGGCCGAGGGCCGGGCGATCGCCGAACGGCCCGGCGGCGGCGTGCTGGCCATCGACGGGATGCCCGGCGTCGGCAAGACCACCTTCGCGGTGCACCTGGCGCACGAGGTGGCCGCGAACTACCCGGACGGTCAGCTCTACGTCGACCTGCGCGGCTACGACGAGCAGGGCCCGGCGATGACCCCGGCCGAGGCGCTGCGCGGCTTCCTCGGCGCGCTCGGGGTGCCACAAGATCGGGTGCCGGCCGAGCTGCACGCCCAGGCCGGCATGTTCCGGAGCACGGTGGCCGGCCGGCGGCTGCTGATCGTGCTGGACAACTGCCGGGACGCCGAACAGGTGCGGCACCTGCTGCCCGGTACCCCCGGCTGCCTGGTGGTGGCCAACAGCCGCAACCGGCTCACCGGCCTGCTGACCGGCGCCGGCGCCCACCCGATGCGGATCGACCCGCCGTGCGTGGCCGAGGCCCGGGACGGCATCCGGCACCGGCTGGGCGCGCGGGCCGACCGGGAGCCCGAGGCGGTGGACGCGATCATCGCCGCGTGCGGGCGGCTGCCGCTGGCGCTGGCGGTGGTCTGCGCGCGGGCGGTGAGCCGGCCGGAGACGCCGCTGGCCGCGATCGCGGCCGAGCTGACCGAGGCGCAGGGCGGGCTGGACGGGTTCGGTGGCTTCGGCGCCGAAGACCCGCACACCGACCTGCGCGCGGTGTTCTCGTGGTCGTACCGGGCGTTGCCGGCGCCGGCGGCCCGGCTGTTCCGGATGCTGCCGGGCCACCCCGGCCCGGATTTCTCGACGACCGCGGCGGCGGCGCTGGCCGGGGTGCCGCCGCGCGAGGGGCGGGCGCTGGTCGGCGAGCTGGAACGGGCCCGGCTGGTGGTCGAGCACCGGCCGGGACGGTTCCGGCTGCACGAGCTGCTGTGGGCGTACGCGAGGGAGCTCTTCCGGGCCGTCGACTCCCCCGACCAGCGGCTCGCGGCGCGGGACCGCATCGTCGCGTTCTACCGCGACACCATCCTGGCCGGACACCGGCTGCTGCTGGCCCGGCGGGCCTTCCTGCTCGAGCCGCTGGTCCTGCCCGAGCCCGGCCCGACCCCGCTGGACGGCGCCGGCCGGGACGCCGCGCGGGCCTGGTTCGACGCCGAACGCGACGTGCTGGGGTCGCTGGTCGGGCTGGCCGCCGCGGACGACCGGCACGGACCGGCGTGGCTGGTCGTGGTCGGCCTCCAGCCGTACTTCGACCGCAGCGGCCGGGCGCTGGACTGGGCCGCCGCCGCCCGGGTCGCGCTGGACGCCGCGATCCGGGCCGGTGACGCGCTGGGCGAGGCGCGCATGTGCCGCAGCCTGGCCGGCGCGCACCACTTCCTCCAGGAGTACGACCAGGCCCTGCGCCTGCTCGGCCGGGCCCGCGAGCTGCTGGCCCGGCACGGCTCGCCGGCCGAGCTGTCCCGGGTGGGCATCAACCAGGGCATGGTGCTGCGCGGCTGCGGCCGCCACGAGGAGGCGCTGCGGGTGCTGGAGGCGAGCACCGCCGAGGCCGAGGCGGCGGGCGAACGTCTCCAGGTGGCCGACTGCCTGACCACGCGGGCGGACAGCTGCGTGGCGTTGGGCCGGTTGGACGAGGCGCTCGATCTGGCCGAGCGCGCCCGCTGGGACCTGGCCCGGCACGACGACGTGTTCGGGCTCGGCGACGTGTGGATGGTGATCGGCTCGGTGCACGCGGCGCGGCGCAAGCACGACGAGGCGGTACGCGCGTGGCGCAAGGCGGTCACCTGTTTCAAGAAGGCGTCGGCGCCGGCGCTGACCGCCGAGGTGCTCACCCGGATCGGCGACTCGCTGAGCGACGCGGGCGACCGGGCCGGCGCCGAGCGGTCCTGGCGGGAGGCGCTCGACCTGACCACGGACGCGCAGACCGCGGTGGCCCAGGCCCTGCGCCACCGCCTCCGGCACGTGGCCTGAACGGCCGGGATTGAACCGTACGAATCCTGTTACGTAGTAAGCGCAGTGACACGCATTCAGCTTCGTGGACGTTCCGCCGAACAGGCCGCCCTCCGCCGCTCCGGTCGCGGCGTGGTCATCGTCGGCGGCGAGCCCGGCATCGGAAAAACCGCCCTGCTGCGGGCCGAAGTGGCCCACGCCGCCGGTGACGGGTACGCCGCCCTGGCCACCGCCCGCCCCGGCGACGCGGTCGCCCCGCTCGCCACGCTGGCCCCGGCCCTGCGCCCGCTGCTGTCCACGGACGGCTTCCACGCCCTCGCCGATCTGCAGGACAAGCCACTGTGGCTGGCCGAACGGCTGGCCTCGGTGCTGGCGGCCAAGGCGCCCGCGCTCATCGCGGTGGACGACGTGCAGCACGCCGACCCGCTGAGCGCCTTCCTGCTGCGGGCCCTGCCCGCCCGGCTGGCCGGGGCGCCGGTGCGGTGGCTGCTGGCCGGCTCGCTCCCCGCCGGCGCCGACGTCCGCCGGCTCGACCTGGGCCCGGTGAGCGCCGAGGCGCTGGCCGAGATCGCCGCCGACCGGCTCGGGCACCGGCCGGACGCCGGGTTGCGGGCCCGCCTGGCCGAGACGGACGGGCTCCCCTACCTGGCCGTCCGGATCATCGAGGACGACCCGGCCGGGCTGCGCGCCGACGTCCGGCGGCGGCTCGCCCACGCCACCGATCGGTGCCGGGCCCTGGTGACCGCCGCGGCCGTGCTGAGCGAGGCGATCCGGCTCGACGACATCGCCATGCTGATGGACGAGCAGCCGCTCGACCTGATCGGCCCGTTCGGCGAGGCGGTCGCCCTGGGCCTGCTGTCCGACGGCGAGGACGGCGCGGCGTTCCGGCACCCGTGGCTGCGCCGCGCCGTCCTCGACGACCTCACCCCGTCGGCCCGCCGCACCCTGCAGACCAGCGCGATCGACCTCGGCGCCGGCACCGAGATGTCCACCATGGACGAGGAGCTCAACCGGCTGCTCGAGGCCGAGGCGCCCCGGCCGGACAACGCCTGGGCCACCCTGACGGCGATGGAGCAGCGTGTGGCCACCCTGATCTCGGACGGCCACACGAACCGCTCGGCCGCCGCGACCCTGCACCTCTCCCCCAGCACGGTCAGCACCCACCTGCGCGCGGTCTTCGCCAAGCTGGCCATCAACTCCCGCGTCCAGCTGACCCGCCTGGCCATGCGGCGGCAGTTGACCTGAGACTTCTCTCAGAGGGTGAGCGGGCGCTGGTTCTCGAACTCGTCGGTGCGGCCCTGGGCCCAGAACAGGTTCGGGGTCTGCTGCGGCGGCATCAGGGCGACGATCCGGCGGTGCAGGTCCGGGTACGTCGTGGCCGCGCCACTGGCCCAGACCTCGCGGAACCGCTGCGTGAACAGGCCGTTGCGGGTGCCGTCCAGGGACAGCTGGTTGTCCTGGCAGCCGGACATGAGCAGCACGCTCGCCGGGCCGGCCGGAACCGCGCGGGCGGCCTGTTTCGCCGCCCGGTAGACGTCGCGCCGCCCGGCCGCGTCGGCCGCGAGCACCTCGGCCGGCAGGTTGCGGGTGGTCGGCACCCGGGACAGGTCGACGCGCTCCGGCTCCACCACGGTCGACCGCAGCGCCGGCAGGACCAGTTCGGCCAGCCGGGTCTGCCGCTCGGCCGCCTCGGCGCCGAATGCTCGCGTCCCGTACAGCTCGTCGGCGACCGGCCCCAGAACGGCGTCGACCGCGTCACGCAGCCCGGCCGCCGAAGCGAGAACGAACGTTCTTTCTCGCTGTCCGTCGGCCGTCTCCTCGGTCGCCGCCGAATACGCCCGGTAGGCCAGGTCCACCGACCGGGCCACGGTGCCGCTGTGACAGCTGTCCGACAGGAACAGCACGCGCACACCCGGCCGGAACCGGGCCCACACCGCGCTCAGCTCGTCGTCCAGCAGCTGCCGGTCGTAGAGCACCAGCGTCTCGTCCTGCCCGTCCGGCTCCTCGCCGGTCGGGTCGGGCATCTGCGAGCCGTGCCCCGAATAGGTCAGGAAGAAGAAATCCCCCGCCCGCAACTCGTCCGCCGCGGCTCCGATCCCGGCCACCACGGCCTGGGCGGTGGCCTGTCCGTCGACCAGCACGGCCGGCGCGAACCCGCGCTCGACGGCCAGTTGCCGCATGTCGTTCGCATCATTCACACACCCCTTCAGCTCGGGCACCCGGATCGGGTACGCGCCCGGGTCGACGACGTTCACCCCGACGTGCAGGGACCTCGCGGTTCTCGGGGAAAACGCGGCCATCGTGATCGGGCCGGCCGCCCCGTCCACCACCAGACCCTTCGCGCGCTGGAAACCGCGGACCGCGGCATCCGTACGCGTACCGAAAATGCCGTCGATCGGACCGGGATCGAACCCGGCCTGCCGGAGCAGCTCCTGAAGCCTCCGCACGTCGTCGCCCTGATGACCGCGGAGAAGTGTTCGAGCCATGATCGTTCTCCTTTCCGTTGGGGCGGCGCCACCCGGGGCAGCGCCGCCCGCGTTGACGCAGCGGTCAGTCGGTGAACAGCGAGATGATGTCCGGCACGGCCGACACCAGGGCCGGGATCGCCATGCCCAGCAGCGGCCCGAGGAAGCGGGTGGCCTCGTTCGGGTCGGTCAGCGCCACCGAGCGCCGGCCGCCGGTCAGCGCCTCGATGATCGACGGCGCGGCCTGCACGAGCTGCGGCACCACCGTGCTCAGCAGCGGCATCAGCCAGCGCGTCTGGAGCTCCTCGTCGTTGGCCGGCACGCTGCGGATGCCGGCGAAGAGCTGGCCGAGGACCGGGGCGGCCTGGGCCACGACCGGCATGACGGCCGAGAACAGCTCACCGAAGAACCGCTCCTGCACCTTCGGGTCGCGGGTGTCCTCGGCGAAGATGTCGCGGTTGTTCTCGACGATGCTGTCGATGATGGCCGGCGCGGCCTGCGCGACCACCTGGGCCAGCTGGCCGATCAGCGGGACCAGCCAGCGCGGCTGCTGACCCGCCACCGGGACCGGCGCCGAGGCCGGAGTCGTGGCGGGTGTCGTGGCCGGCACGTCGGTGCCCAGGTCGCGGCTGGAGCCGGCCGAGGCGGCCAGCAGCTCGCCGAGCCGCTGGATCACCTCCTCGGCGTTGGTGCGGGTGGTGCTGCTGTAGGCGTACGTGGTGGTCATCTCGTCCCCCTCGGGTCGGTGTTGCGGTCGATCTCAGGCAACTACCGATCCGGTCCCGGCCGTACGTGTCATCCGTCCCCCGGCCGACGGGACGATCCGGCGGCGATTCGGGACCGGCGGCAACCGTGCGGGGTTACGGTCAAGCCCGTGCAGGCGGTACGGGCCCTCGTCGTGGACGACCACCCGGTGTTCCGGCGCGGGCTGCGGTCGCTGCTCGCCGACGAGCCGTGGGTGGCCGAGGTCGGCGAGGCGGACACGGTGGCGGCGGCGGTGCCGGCCGCCAGGGAGGCCGACGTCGTGGCGATGGACGTCCGCCTGCCCGACGGCGACGGCATCGACGCCACCGCCCGGATCCTGGCCCACCGCCCGGAGACCGCGGTCCTGCTGCTGACGATGGTCGGCGACGAGCGGATCGTGCGCCGCGGGCTGGCCGCGGGCGCCCGGGGCTACCTGCTCAAGGACACCGATCCGGACGCGGTGGTGGACGCCCTGCGTACGGTCGGCCAGGGCGGGCTGGTGCTCGGCCCGCGCGTTCCCGCTACGGTGCTGACGGCCCCGGCCGCGACGGGTCCGCCCGCCCCGTTCGACCGGCTCACCGCGCGCGAGCGGCAACTCGCCGAGCACCTGGCCGGCGGCCGGACCAACGGTCAGATCGCCCGGGTCCTCGGCGTGAGCGAGAAGACCGTCCGCAACGCGGTCTCCGCGGTGCTGGCCAAGCTGGCCGTGCCCGACCGGCTCGCGGTGGCGCTGCTCGCCCGCGACGTCGGCCTGATCCCTACCCACGAAGATCAACACCCCTTCGGCCCGGCTCCCGACGCCCGAGGTCACCACCCCTTCGGCCCGGTTCTCGACGCCCGAGGTCACCACCCCTTCGGCCCGGTTCTCGACGCCCGAGGTCAACACCGATGAGGGGGTACGCGGTGCCGGCCGCCGCCGCGACCGTGGTCGGGGCCGGGCTCGTCCACCAGTGGACCGGCGGCGGCCTGGTGCCGACCCTGTCCCAGCTCGCGCTGCCCGCGTCGATGGCCCTGTCCTACTCGTCGCTGGGCGCGCTGATCCTGGCCCATCGGCCCGGCCACCGGGTCGGCCGGCTGATGACCACGATCGGCGCCCTCGCCACCCTGGCCGTGCTCGCGGTCAGCTGGCCCTCGCTGGGGGTCGCGGCCTGGGTCGCGCAGTGGGCCTGGTGGCCGCCGATCGGGCTGATCCCGCTGCTGCTGCTGGCCTTCCCGACCGGCGGACTCCGGCGCGGGCCGGCCATCGCCCTGACCGTGACGGCGTTCCTCCCCGCGGTCGCGCTCGCCCTGGCCGCCCTGCCCGGCGGCCGGCCGCTGCTCGCCGGCGCGGCCCTCACCGGCCCCGCCCTGATCATGCTGCGGGTCGCCTGGCTGGGCATCGCGGCAACGGCAATCGGGATGATCGTCGTGCTGGGCGCCCTCGTCGCCCGGTTCCGCCGGGCCGCGCTCCCGGTCCGCCGCCAGCTGCTCTGCGCGGGCGCGGCCGGCGTCACGGTGCTGCTGGGCGAACTCCTCGACACGGCCGGCGTGCCCGTGGCGTGGGTGGCCGAAGGGGTGGCGCTACCGCTCGCCCTGACCGTGGCGATCCTCCGGCTCGGCCTGTGGGACCTGGACGTGCACGTCAACCGGGCACTCGTCTGGCTGGTCATGTCGGCCGGCGTCACCGCCGCGTACATCCTGATCGTCGGTGTGGTCCTCGGCCAGGGAATCAGCCTTCCCGTGCTGGCCCTGACCGCCCTCGTGGCGACCGGCTTCGAACCGGTCCGGCGGCTGCTCCAGCGGGCCGTCGACCGCCTGCTCTACGGGCATCGCGACGACCCGTACGCCGTGCTCTCCCGCCTCGGCCGGCACCTCGAGGAGGTGGTCGCTCCCGCCGCCGCGCTGCCCCGGCTGGTCGCCGCGATCACCGACGAACTGCGCGTCCCATACGCCGCCGTCCGCATCACCGGCCACGCCTCCGCCCTGGTCGAACACGGTCGCCCGGCTGTGCCACCGATCTCGTTCCCGCTGATCACCCACCGGCAGGAGGTCGGCGCCCTGCTGGTGTCACCACGCCAGACCGGCGGCGGCTTCACCCGCTCCGAACGGCGCCTGCTCCGCGCCCTGGCCCGGCAGGCAGCCGTGGCCGTCGACGCGCACCGGCTCACCCTCGACCTCCAGCGCTCCCGGGAACGGATCGTCCTCGCCCGCGAGGAGGAACGCCGCCGCCTGCGCACCGACCTGCACGACGGCCTCGGCCCCGGCCTGGCCGGCATCGCCATGCAGGTGCGCGCCGCCCGCCGGCACGCCGACCCGACCGGCCAGGACCTGCTCGACCGGCTGGTCAGCGACCTCTCCTCGTGCAGCGCCGAACTGCGCCACCTGGTCGACGCCCTGCACCCGCCGGCCCTGGACGGCGGCCTCCCGGACGCGTTGCGGCTCTCGGCGTCGAGGCTGTCGTCGGGGCCACTCACCGTCACTGTGGACTGTCCCGCTTCGCTGGGCTTGCTGCCCGCCGCGGTCGAGGTGTCGGCGCTGCGGATCGTGGCCGAGGCGATCACCAACGCGGTCAAGCACTCGGGCGGGACGACGTGCTCGGTTGTGGTCCGCCGCCACCCGCCTGTGGATAACTCGGCGGAGTTGTCGGGCCCAGGCGCTACATTCCTGCCCACCCACAAGGGTGGGGGAGGCGGCGGTGGCGGCGAACTCGAGTTGATCATCGTCGACGACGGCGTCGGCCTGCGGCAGTGCGATGCGCAGCGCGATGAAGCCCGGCGCGGCGATGCGTATGGGTGCTCAGGGCAAAGCGCCGGCGGCGTTGGCCTCGGGTCGATGCGGGAGCGCGCCGAGGAACTGAACGGGACCTGCGAGATCGGTCCGGCGTCACCGCGCGGCACGCGAGTGGTCGCGCGCCTGCCGATCGCCCGCGACCCGGCGTCCACCGCGCGTGGTCCGCGTTCCACCGCCCGCGACCCGGGCCCCAATGCACGAGATCGGGGCTTCGTCGCGCGGGATTCGGCTTACGAGGAAGGGAAAAGCGATGCCGAAAGTCAGCTGGCCGGTCGTGGTGCTGTCGTCGAACGACCGGTTCCTGCACGTCTGCCGTGACGCCGCGGGGCTGCGCGAGCACATTGCCGCCGATCTGGCCGGTGGGCTGGCTCCGTTGAGCGGGCGACATACGGCGCTGGAGTTCTTCGGGGTCGACGGGCAGCGGCTCCAGCCGACCGTTGGGCCGCACTGGACGGTGGATGGCTTCGCGCCGGCGGGTCAGCGGGTGGCGGAGCGGGATCTGCTCGTGCGTATGGAGTCCGCCCTGCGCACGGCCGAGCGGATCGACCGGCGGCACACCGTGGGCGCGCTGGTGGCCGAGGGGCTGCCGGAGGCTGAGGCGCGGCTGGTGGCGGGGCGGGATCGGCGGCGGGTTCCGCGTACCCAGGGCAGCGTCGCCGATCAGGCCGAGCAGATTCTGGCGCTGCTGGACGAGGAGGTGGCGGATACCGCGGTCGCGTTGAACCGGGGTGGCTGGCTGCACACGGCGTGGCATGCCGCATTCGGCTGAGCTGCACGCGGTGGCGCGGGCCCGGCGGCGCCACTCGCCGGCGTTGCTCGCCCATCCGAACGTGATCGGTACGGCTGCCGGACCCCAGCTGACCGGCGGGCGGCCGACCGGGGATCTCGCGGTCAAGGTGTACGTGGAACGCAAGGTTCCCGGGCTGGTCGCGCCCGCGGCGGTTCCGCGCCTGGTGGACGGCGTGCCGACCGACGTCATCGAGACCGGCCCGGCCCGGGCGCTACCGGCCGGCGGCGAAGAACAGGGCGACGGTCAAGGCAGCGAAGAAGGCGGCAGGCAAAGCGGCGGAAGAGGCGGCGGAAAAGACGTGCTGGGAGGCGGCGACCGGGTCGGCTTCCCGGGCGACGAGGGCGGCACGATCGCGACGGTCTGCTTCGACGCGAGACCCGAGCGGATCGGACGGACGGGACGGACCGGGCCGACCGAGGGGAAAGGACGGATCGGGCGGCCACTTCTGCTCTCCAACCACCACGTGCTCGTGATGGCGCCGGGGACCAGGCTGCGCAACCGGCTCGTCCGGCCGCCGTCGCCGGATGACGTGGTGGGCCGGCTGGCCCGCGCCGCGCCCCTGCGCCCGGACGGCCCGAACCGGGTGGACGCGGCGCTCGCCCGGCTGGCGCCGGATGTCGAGGTCGAGACGCCCGAATTCGGGCCGGTGAGCGAGGCGACGCTTGCTCAGCGCGTACGCAAGAACGGCAGTAGCACCGGAATCACCGAGGGGCGGGTCCAGGACCTGGACGCCGACATCGTCGTCGAGGTGCGCGGGCGGCCGATCCGGTTCACCGGGCAGCTGGTGCTCGACCTGGCCGCGAGGCCCGGCGACTCGGGCAGCCTGGTCGTGACGCCGGACCGGGCGCCGGTCGGGCTGCTGTTCGCCGGCACGGACGCGTTCGTGCTGGCCAACCCGATCGGCGCCGTGCTCGCCGCGCTGCGGATCAGGCTGCCTTGACCATCCGGCGGTCGAGGTCGTCGACGTCGACGACCTGCTGGCCGAGCGGCCAGAAGGCGACCGGCACCAGCTTGAAGTTGGCGATGCCGAACGGGATCCCGATGATCGTGACGCACTGGGCGACGCCGGTGACGATGTGCGTGAGGGCCAGCCACCACCCGGCCAGCACCACCCACAGGATGTTGGCGAGCCCGGAGGCGACGCCGGCGCCGGGCTTGGGCACCACGGTCCGCCCGAACGGCCACAGCGAGTAGACGGCCAGCCGGCCCGCGGCCACCCCGAACGGGATGGTCACCACGAGCAGGAAGCAGATCAGTGCGGCGATGCCGTACGCGATGCCCAGCAGGAAGCCGCTGCCGAAGATGAACCACAGAACGTTCAGAAGGAATCGCACCAGCCCAGCATGACCGGACCGCGCATCAGGGTCGTCTCAGGGTCGGTAGTCGTCGTGCAGCACCACGCGCGACAGCTCGTACCGCTCCCCCAGCCGCCAGTAGTGCATCCGCCGCGCCGCCGGGGTGTCCCGTTGCAGAGCCACCCGCCAACAGGTCGCGCCGTCGTCCCGCCGCCGGTAGGGGCTGCCCGCGCCGCCCTCCCGCAGCTGATGCGGCTCGCGTCCGGCCAGGTGGGGCGCCTGCCCGGCCAGCACCTCGACCACGACGGCGACCACCTTGGCCCGGCTGACCCCTTCGATCCGATCCAGCGAGGCGAGAAAATCAGGTCCCAGGGTGTACGCGGCCAGCGCCTTGTCGTCCCGCTCGGCGGCCGGGATGCGCCGTGCCCACTCCTGCACCACCTCGCATCGGAACGCCACCTCGGCGTCCTCGCCGCCGGGGGCCGGTTCCGGCCGGATGTGCGACGACTTGGCGTTCTTGACGGCGATCTGGCGCAGCCGGTCGGCGTTGCGGTAGCGCGTCTGCCAGGCCTCGCGGGCCTGCGTCTCGCGGCCGAGCTGTGCCTCGAGCTCGGCGGCGCGGGCACGCAGGCCGGCCAGGTCGATGGCGAGGGCGGAGCGGGTGGAACGCTCGGCCGCCAGCTCGTTGGTCAGCTCGGTGACGCGGGCCCGCTCCCGGTCGAGGGCGCCGGGCGCGGAGGCCGCCTCCGATCGGGGTGGGCGGTTCCAGGGGGCGATGTCCAAGGGCGACGGACGTCTGGGCGCCGGGGCGACCGGAGCGAGAGCCACGGCCGGGGGCGCCGGGTCCGGCGGTGGCTCGATGGGCGGGAGCGCGAGCGGCGCCGGCGGCGGTGGGCGCAGCCAGGGCGGGCCGCCGTCCAGCAGCGCGGGCGCACGCACCGGCTCCTCGTCGTCGTCGATGTCGTCGAGCCGCAGCGCGTACGGTTCGACGCCGACGACCCGGCAGACCACCACCTCGCCGATCGTGAACAGCTCGCACAGCGTGTCGTTGGGGTTGGAGGTGACCGCGGCCCGCTCGGCCTCGACGACCCGGCCCGGCACCAGCCGGAGCCGCACGGCCTCTTCCGACACGCCGGCCACATCGGCCAGCACGACATCACCCACGGCGTAGTCGACCGGCGCCTCGGCCGGCAGGCTGCCCCGCACGTCGAGGCGTTTCGCGGCCGGGTCGTACACCCCGCGTACCACCTGCTTCTCGACCAGCACCCGATCGAGCCCCACGCCGGGCAGCGTGAGTTCCTCCCACACCGAGGCGGGCATGCCGTCGTCGAGCTTCACCAGCGCCCGCGAGCCGATCAGCCCGATCACCTTGGCCGACCGTTCGCTGAGCCCCGGCCGCGCCTGGGGCGTGAGCAGCCCGGCCGCGAGGGCCGCGGCCAGCGCGTCGTTGATCAGATGTTCGGTGATCCGCTTCCGGTCGGCCATCGAGTACGCGAACCGCAGCCGGCTGAGCGACGGCCGGGCCACCCACGCGTGGTCGACCGGATAGACGCGTCCGGCGCCGCCGTACACCTGGGTCTGCGGTGGCATCGCCCCGGTGAACGCCCAGGACACGTCGCTGGTCGGCATGAGCACCACGTCGGCCAGGTCACCGACCTGCGACTCGATCTCGTCGGGCGACCCGAACGGCTCCTCCTGCCCACCGGCGATCGTGAGCACCACGACGGGACGGGTGCGCCGCCCGGGCAGGGTGAGCCGCCCGGCCAGCGCCGCCGCCTGGTCCGCGGTCGTGATGAGCTCCACAGGCCGGATTATCGTCCGCTGCCGTCCCAGGTTGAGGGTCCGTTCGGCCAGGACCGGCCGTCTTCATCCGCGGGTGGCGACTCGGCCGACAAAGGTCGGATGTCTACCAGACATCGATCGTTGACATTCTCGAAGGATCGTTGGGCCGAGCACGGCGAGGTCAAAGGGCGCCGGCGCCTTCCGCCGACCGGTCACGCTCCGGTCGGGGAGGTCCGTGACCGTGCGTATCCCATAGCCGGGCGCGGCTCTTCGAAGACCAGATGGGTACGGGTGTTGAGCACGCCCGGCATGCTCTGGATCTCGTCGAGCACCAGGCGGCGGAGGTCGGCGTTGTCGCGCGCCCGCACCAGCAGGATGACGTCGAACTCCCCGCCGAGCAGCCCGATGTGCGCGACCCCCTGAAGCTTCAGGAGCTGGGCCCGGACCTCGCGCCAGTCGTGCTGACGCAGGTTGACCGTGACGTAGGCCGAGGTGCCGAGGCCGGCGGCGGCCGGGTCGACGTCGACCGTGAAGCCGCGGATCACCCCGGACTGCTGCAGACGCTCGACCCGGGCGTACGCGTTCGCCCGGGAGATGTGCAGGCGTTCGGCCAGCGTACGCATGGACATCCGCCCGTCGGCGGTCAGCTCGTCGAGGATCCGCCGGTCGGTGTCGTCAAGATCAGCCATCCGTCTCAGCACCCCTTCCCGAATGTCCGTTCAGGTAGACGATCGGCAACACTACCCGAGGGTACGAGCGACATGTTCTCGCGTTTCTCCCAGCTCTGGAGTTCATATGGCGCCGGCGAGAGCATGAGTCATGACACGTGACGCGGACCACCTGCTCCCCACGAGGGATCCGGTGCGGCTGTTGACCGAGGCGGGCAAGCCGACCGGGCTCCCGACCGTCGCGATGCCGCCGGACGAGGCGCTGGTGCGGGCGTACGCCGCGCTGGTGGCCGGGCGCCGGCTCAACGACCAGGCGTACGCGCTGGTCCGCCAGGGCCGCCTCGCCGTCTACCCCTCCTCGCACGGGCAGGAGGCCTGCCAGGTGGCCGCCGCCCAGGTGCTCGCTGACGGCGACTGGCTCTTCCCGACCTACCGCGACACGGTGGCCGCGGTGACCCGGGGCGTCGACCCGGTCGAGGTGCTCACGCTGCTCAAGGGCGACTGGCACTCCGGCTACGACCCCTACGAGCACCACGTCGCCCCGCAGGCCACCCCGCTCGCGACCCAGTTGCCCCACGCGGTCGGCGTCGCCCACGCGGCCACGCTGCGCGGCGAGCCGACCGTGGCGATGGCGCTCTGCGGCGACGGCGCCACCAGCGAGGGCGACTTCCACGAGGCGCTCAACTTCGCCGCCGTGTTCAAGGCGCCCGTGGTGTTCTTCATCCAGAACAACGAGTACGCGATCTCGGTGCCGCTGTCCCGCCAGTCCGCCGCGCCGTCGCTGGCGCACAAGGGCGTCGGGTACGGCCTGCCCGGCGAGCGGGTGGACGGCAACGACATGGCGGCGCTGCTGGCCGTGCTCAGCGCCGCGGTCACCCGGGCCCGCAACGGCGAGGGGCCCCAGCTCGTCGAGGCGCACACCTACCGGATGCAGGCGCACACCAACGCCGACGACGCCGCCCGGTACCGCTCCGACGACGAGGTGACGGCGTGGACCGGCCGTGACCCGATCACGCGGCTCTCGGCGTACCTGAGCGATCGTGGTCTTCTTCCCGCCGAGCGGCGGCAGGAGATCGACGAGGCGGCCGAGCGGCTCGCCGCGGTCACCCGGAACGGCATCAACCAGGACGTGACCCCCGACCCCGACGATCTTTTCGCCCATGTGTACGCGACCCCGACGCCACAACTTCGTGAACAACGCGCGTTGCTGGCCGACGAACTGGCCCGGGAGGCGTCATGACGCACGAGAAGCTGTCCATGGCGCAGGCGCTGAACCGGGCGCTGCACGACGCGATGGCCGACGACCCGGCGGTGCTGATGTTCGGCGAGGACGTCGGGCCGCTCGGTGGCGTCTTCCGGATCACCGACGGGCTCACCGCGGCGTTCGGCGAGCAGCGGTGCTTCGACACCCCGCTGGCCGAGGCGGGCATCGTCGGGATGGCGGTCGGGCTGGCCATGAACGGGATGCGGCCGGTCGTCGAGATGCAGTTCGACGCGTTCGCGTACCCCGCTTTCGAGCAGGTGATCTCGCACGTGGCGAAGATGCGCAACCGGACGCGGGGGCGGGTCGCGCTGCCGATGGTGATCCGGGTGCCGTACGCGGGCGGGATCGGCGGGGTCGAGCACCACTGCGACTCGTCCGAGGCGTACTACGCGCACACCCCCGGCCTGCACGTGGTCGCTCCCTCCAACCCCGCCGACGCGTACGCCCTGCTGCGTGACGCGATCGCCTCGCCCGACCCGGTGGTCTTCCTGGAGCCCAAGAAGCTGTACTTCGTCAAGGACGAGGTCAGGCTCACGGACGCCCGCCCGCCGATCGGCACGGCGGTGGTCCGGCGCGAGGGCACGGACGCGACCTTGATCGCGTACGGGCCGTCCGTTCCGGTCGCGCTCGAAGCCGCCGCGGTGGCGGCGCAGGAGGGCCGCGACCTCGAGGTGGTCGACCTGCGCTCGATCGTGCCGTTCGACGATGAGACCGTGTGCGCCTCGGTCCGGAAGACCGGCCGGGCCGTCGTGGTGGCCGAGTCGAGCGGGTTCGCGAGCGTCGCCTCGGAGATCGTGGCCCGGGTGACCGAGCGGTGCTTCCACTCGCTGGCCGCGCCGATCCGCCGGGTGACCGGCTTCGACATCCCGTTCCCGCCGCCGAAGCTGGAGCAGTTCCAGCTGCCCGGCGTCGACCGCGTCCTGGACTCCGTCGACGACCTCCAGTGGGAGCCGGTGTGAACACGTTCCTGCTGCCCGACCTCGGCGAGGGTCTGACCGAGGCCGAGATCGTGCGCTGGCTGGTCGCCGAGGGCGACGTGGTGGCCGTGGACCAGGCGGTGGTCGAGGTGGAGACGGCCAAGTCGGTGATCGAGCTGCCCAGCCCGTACGCCGGCCGGGTCTGCACCCTGCACGGCGCCGAGGGCCAGACCCTGGACGTCGGCAAGCCGCTGTTCTCGGTCGAGCCCGCCCCGGTGGCGGCCGAGCCCGCGCCGGCGGCCGCCGAGACCGAGCCCTCGTCGGCGGCCGCCGAGGCCTACCGCGAGGAGGAGAAGGCCGGCTCCGGCAACGTCCTGGTCGGCTACGGCACGGCTTCGTCCGCCGGGAGCGGCCGGCGCCGGAAACCCCGTACCGCCGCGACCACGCCGAAGGCCGCGCCCGGCCGCGCCGCGCGGGTCATCTCCCCGCTCGTCCGCAAGCTGGCCCGCGACGGCGGCGTCGACGTGACCGGCATCGACGCCACCGGCCCCGACGGCCTGGTGCTCCGCGCCGACGTCATGCGCGCCCTGGCCAAGCCCCCGGCGTCGTCGCCGGAGACGCGCATCCCGCTGACCGGCTTCCGCAAGGCCGTGTCGGCGGCCCTCACCCGCAGCCGCACCGAGATCCCCGAGGCCACGGTCTGGGTCGATGTGGACGCCACCGAGCTGTGGAACATCCGCGAGTCGGTCCGCCCCGGCCCCGGCATCCTGGCCTACCTGGCCCGGTTCACGATCGAGGCGCTCAAGCGGTACCCGGTCCTGAACAGCAGCCTCGACACCGAGCGCCAGGAGATCGTCCAGCACGACCGGATCAACCTGGGCCTGGCCGCCCAGACCCCGCGTGGCCTGCTCGTCCCCGCCGTGGCCGGCGCCGGGTCGATGAGCGTGACCGGCCTCGACGAGGCGATCCGCAAGGTCACCGAGGACGCCCGCGAGGGCCGCCCGATCGACCAGTCGGGCACGTTCACGCTGAACAACTACGGCGGCTTCAACGTCGACGGCAGCGCCGCGATCATCAACCACCCGCAGGTGGCGATCCTCGGCTTCGGCCGCATCATCGACCGCCCCTGGGTGGTCGACGGTCAGATCGTCCCCCGCAAGATCACCCAGATGTCCTTCGTCTTCGACCACCGGGTGTGCGACGGCGGCACGGCCGCCGGCTTCATGCGCGCGGTGGCCGACGCCATCGAGAACCCCCTGGCCGCGATGGTCCGCTGGTAGGCGTCACCGCCAGTCGCGCGGGAAGCCCGGCCGCGGTGGTTTCGGCGGGCTGACCTTGCGGGCGGGGCCGGTCGTGTCGGTGCCGGCCGAACACCCGCGCAGGTCGAGGTCGAGCGACTTCAGCAGTTCGGCGGCGCTGCGGCCGAGGTCGCGCCAGCTCGGTTCACGCTTCATGATCGTCCCCTTCGGTCGGGCTTCTCGAGGGTCCTGCTCGGTCAGTAGGTGGCCCGCTCATGTCGTGGACGGCCCCTATGGAGAAGGTAGCGTGGCCGGGGTCAGATCGCCGAGGTGGCGACCCGGCGACCTCAGCAGGATGACGAGCGCGGCGACCGCCGGGAGGGCGAGCAGCAGCAGAGCCGGCGTGATGCCCGCGGACGAGGCGATCGCGCCGCCCGCGAAGGCACCAACCGGGGCGCCACCCCACGCGACCATCCGGCCCACCGTGTTGACCCGGCCCTGCAGGTCGTCGGGGGTGAGCAACTGGCGCACGGTGATGCCGCTCATCGTCGAGCAGAAACGGGACAGCTCGAACAGCGACCACAGCACCAGAGCCAGGCCGAAGTACGGGTTGAGGGCCAGCGCGACCAGGGCGGCGGCCAGGGAGGCGTAGGCCACGGTGAGGACGCGGCCGTACCCGGCCCGGCGGACCAGGAAGGACAGCGCCAGGGTGGCGGCCAGTGAGCCCACCGCGCGAGCCCCGAAGAGCAGGCCGATCCGGGCGTCGTCGGTCATCACGTGCAGCGTCCGCTCGGCGTGCACGACCAGCAGCGCACCGGCGCCGCCGAAGGACATGGACAGCCCGCAGGCGGCGATGGTCAGCGGGCGTAACAGCTCGTGTCCCCACAGGAAGGTGAGCCCGGTCCGGATGCGGGTGTCCCGTGGCGGCGTCTCGGCGTCGAAGCCGGCCAGGCTCGCGATGAGCGCCGCCGAGACCAGGTAGGTGGCCAGGTCGAAGGCGAGCAGCAGCACCGGGTCGGCCACCGCGGCCACCGCGCCGGCGATCACCGGGACGGCGATGCCGATGACCACGTCGGTCGACCAGGCCAGCTGGTTCGCGGCGGCCAGACGGTCGCGGCCGGCGATCCGGGCCTGCGCGCCCCACGCCGCCGCGTTGTTCCAGGCGAAGCCGGTGCTGATGCCGAACGCGGCGACCAGGAGATGCCACGTCTGAACGGTCCCGGAAAGGTAGCCGGCCAGCGGCACAGCCAGCGACAGGGCGCAGAAGCAGTCGGCCGCGATCATGATCAGTTTGCTGCTGTGCCGGTCGGCGACCGCGCCGGCGAACAGGCCGAACAGCAGGTAGGGAACGGCCTCCATCCCGGCCACCACCGCGGTGAGCGCGGCCGAGCCGGTGAGCCGGTAGGTGAGCAGCGGCAGCACGACGGCCGTGGCCACCGCGCCGGCCTCGGAGATCTCCCGGGCGGCGTACCAGCGGCGGAAGCGTGGCTCCGCGAGCAGCGACCTCAACCGGCGTCCCCGGCCATCACCCGCAGCAGGGCGATGGCGTCGTCGCGGCCGGCGTCCGGGATCTTGTGCCGGATCAGGTCGCCGAGGTGGGCGGCGACCTCGGCGCCGGTCTCGGCCGCGAGCAGGACGAGCACCCGGTCGAGGGTGCGCTCCGCGAAGTACGTCTGTTCCGCCAGTTCCAGGAACCGCGCGGCGCCGGCCGGGCCGTCCGCGAGCCCCAGCCGCCAGTCGATCAGGCGGCCGTCGCTGCCGGGCGCGGCGGCCACCTCGTCGTCGGCCTCGACCCGGCCGGAGGCGTACGCGTCGAAGACCGCACCGACCCCCACCATGCCGAACGGAGCGCACTCGGCCGCGCGCAGCGCGCCGACGCCCGATGACCCGTAGACCGTGACGCCCGCGTCCAGCGCACGCAGCACCTCCGTGGGTGTGACGCCCAGGACGTGCGGGAATCGGCCGTCCACGATCCCGACCGCATCCGGTGGGTGATCGCGGGCGAGCAGCCGGTCGAGGTCGCCGCGGGTGATCGGCGGCCGGTACTCGGCGGGCAGGATGTCGCGGGCAGCATCCAGGTCGAGGCTGGGACCGAGGAAGACGATCGCGTTCACGACGTCGGCCCGGCGGTCCGGCGGACGGCGTCGTTCCAGGCCGCGGCGCCGCGGAGGCCGAGCTTCGACCGGTCGATGTGCCACGACTCGGTGCCCGGCACGAGCACCCGCACCACGTGCGCCGGGATGCCCGGCGGCGACAGGTCGACGACGATCGCCCGGCCGAGGCCGCGATCGCGCACCCGGTCGAGCAGAAAGCTCAGGTCGGCGGCCAGATCGTCGGAAGGGTACGACGTGGGTGGCGGCACCGTGGGCGAGGTGATGTCCCAGACCCAGCCCGCGGGATCGTCCTCACCGAGGTCATCCCGGAGCCCCTGAAAGCGCGCGGCCCGGCCCTGAGCGCACTCGGTGATCGCCCGCAGCGCGGCGGTCCCGGCGTCCGGGTGCGTGCCGGCGCCGCTCGCGCGGGACTCGTCGCCGGCTGCCACGGCCAGGAACGTCGGGACCCCGAGATCCGAGGTGATATCGAGGAGCCGCAGCCGCACCCCGGCCCCGGCGAACCGTTCGGCCGTCGCACCGGCCAGGGGCGAGACGGCGCCCGGGTCGACGAGCCGGTGGTGATCCAGCCGGGTGGACGCGTCGCCCATGGCCGCCGCCAAGGCGCCACCCACCAGCCCGGCGAGCGTGCTGGCATCGCGCTCCACGATTTCACAGAGGGCGTGGACGATCGCCTCCTCCAGGCTGTTTCCCGAGGCCAGGCCGTTGGTCGTGGTGATCCGGAACGGCGACGGCTCGTGCGGCGCGGTGTGAAAACCGGCTGCGGCGTACGGCACGAGCACCGTCGTGGCGCTGATCAGCTCCCAGCCCTCGACCCACGAGATCGGCCAGTCGTCCGTATAGCCCGGCGCAAGCGTCCAGCTGTGGTCGCGCGGGTCGAACGCGGCTCGGCCCTCGGCGATGAGTTCCGCGTACGAGGCGACCATCGCCGGGCGCATCGGCAACACCGCCGAGAAGCGCTCGATCGCCTCCATGGCGGCCGAGGTCCGGGCGTCGAGCCGGGTGAGCCCTTTGCCGTGGTAGAGGTCGCCGGACCGCGGCGCGACGGCGCTGTAGACCGGCACGCCGACGCGGTCCAGGCCGGTGATGTCGGCCAGCCGGGTCACTCCGGCGCGACGGAGATGTGGCCGGATGCGTTCCCAGGTCTCCGCGACCGGCACCGTGCGGTGGCGGCCCGCGATCTTGGGAACGCTCCGGCGCAGCTCCACGCGACCGGTCAGCGGATCGGCGCGACCCGGCAGTTCCCGGCCGAGCCGGGCGGGACAGCGCTGACCCGGCAGTTCCCGGCCGAGCCGGGCCAGGTGGCGCTCACGCGGCAGTTGCCGGCGTCGCCGGGCCAGGTGGCGCTCACGCGGCAGTTGCCGCCGACGCCGCCGCCCGGCCCGATGGTCAGGAGATCCTGCAGGGCTGTGGGAGTCAGATTGCCGAGGTCGGTCCAGCTGCGTGCGTCAGTCATGGTCGTCTCCTCCAGGCGGTGCCGGTCGGGGCCGACAGCAGTCTCCAAGATGGATCGAACCGAGTCAATCTTGAGCTAATAGGTGGCCCGCCCGCCGCTGATGTCGTAGACGGCCCCGGTAGAGAAGGTAACCCGGTCGGAGGCCAGCCACGCGATCAGCTCGGCCACCTCTTCCGGTTGCCCGACCCGCTTCATCGGGATCAGGCTGGTGATGTGGGCCAGCGCGGCCGGGTCGGTGGAGGCGTTCATCGGCGTCTCGATCACCGCCGGCGCGATGGCGTTGACCAGCACGCCGGTGGTGGCCAGCTCCTTGCCCAGCGACTTGGTCAGCGCGATCACGGCCGCCTTCGAGGCCGAGTACGCGGACATGTTCGGGTTGCCGTCCTTGCCGCTGATGCTGGCCATGTTGATCACCCGGCCCCAGCCGCGCTCGATCATGCCGGGGACGAAGGCCTGGCACAGGTTGAAGGTGCCGCGCACGTTGACCGCGAACGTCCTGTCCCACCCGTCCGGCGGCAGTTCCCACAGCGGCCCGGCCGGCCCGATGATGCCGGCCGAGTTGACCAGGATGTCGACCGGGCCGACGTCCAGGGCCCGGACGGCCTCGGTCGACGTCACGTCGGCCACCACGTCGGCCCCGGCCGCGATGTCGAGCCGAATGACCCGGATGCCGTCGGCCGCGAGGCGGGCCGCGGCGGCCGCGCCGAGACCACTCATCCCGCCGGTGACCAGTGCTGTTCTCATCCGGGAAGCCCGTCCATGCGGGCCAGCACCGAGAGCATGACCTCGTCGGCGCCGGCGCCGATCGCGGTGAGGCGGACGTCGCGGGCGAACCGGGCGGTCCACGTCTCCTCGAGGTAGCCCATGCCGCCGTGGAACTGCAGGCACCAGTCGGCGACCTCGCGGATCAGCCGGCCGGCCTTCAGCTTGGCCACCGTCGCCATCCGGGTGATGTCCTCGCCGGCCATCAGCGCCTCGCACGTCTGCAGGTTGTGGCTGCGCAGCAGGTCGACCTCGGCCTGGAGCTCGGTGAGCCGGAAGGCCACGTACTGCCGGTCGGCGAGCTTGGTACCGAAGACCGTCCGATCGCGGACGAAGTCGCGGGTGCGGTCCAGCGCGTACTGGGCCGAGCCGACCGTGGTGTACGCCGCGAACATGCGCTCGGTGACGAACTGCCGCATCTGCTGCTGGAAGCCGCGCCCGACCGTGCCGATCGTGTTCGCGACCGGCACCCGCACCTCGTCGAGCACCAGCTCGGCCGTGTCCGAGCAGTGGTTGCCGAGCTTGGCGAACGTGCGCGCCACGCTGAACCCGGGCGAGTCGGCCGGCACCACGATCTGCGACATGCCCCGGTGGCCGCCCTCGTCCGAGGTGCGCGCGAGCAGGCAGACCCAGTCGGCCTGGCTGCCGTTGGTGATGTAGACCTTCCGGCCGGTGATCACCCAGTCGTCGCCGTCGCGGACCGCCCGGGTACGCAGCCGGGACACGTCCGATCCGGTGTCCGGCTCGGTGACCGCGATCGCGGCGACCGCGGCGCCGGCGATCGCCGGGGCGAGGAACCGCGCCTTGAGGTCGGGGGTGCCGAGGTCGTGCAGGGACGGCGTGGCCATCATCGCCTGCACGCCGATCGCCATGCCGACGCCGCTGGCGTGCACCCGGCCGTACTCCTCGGCCGCGACCATCTGGAAACTGTGGTCGGCGCCCTCACCGCCGTACGCGGTGTCGTACTCCAGCCCCAGCAGCCCCAGCTTGGCGGCCTTCGGGAACAGCTCGTGCAGAGGTACGCGACCAGCCGCCTCCCAGCCGTCGACGTACGGATTGACCTCCGCCTCGACGAACCGGCGGACACTCTCCCGGAACGCGTGATGGTCCTCGTTCAACCGCATGAGCCGACGATGCCACCGGCGTACCGCGGAAACAAGCACGCTTGCTTGTTTTTCCGGGTTGTGCGACCGTCACGTGGTGCTGCGCATCGGCAACTGCTCCGGCTTCTACGGGGACCGGCTCCCGGCGATGCGGGAGATGCTGGAGGGCGGCGGCCCCGACGGCGTCCTCGACGTCCTCACCGGCGACTACCTGGCCGAGCTGACCATGCTCATCCTCCAGCGCGACCGGGCGGCCGACCCCGGCGCCGGTTACGCCCGCACGTTCCTGGCCCAGCTCCGCGACTGCCTCCGGCTGGCCCTCGACCGCCGTGTGACCATCGTGGCCAATGCGGGCGGTGTGAACCCCGCCGCGCTCGCCGCCGCGATCAAGGATCTCGACCCGGCCGCCCGCGTCGCCACGATCAACAACGTCCGGCACGACGACGGGTACGCCTACCTGGGCGCCTTCGGCATCGCCCTGGCGATCGAGGCCGGCGCCGACGTCGTGGTCACCGGCCGGGTCACCGACGCGTCCCTGGTCGTCGGCCCGGCCATCGCCCGCTTCGGCTGGAACCGCACCGACCTCGACGCGCTGGCCGGCGCCACGGTGGCCGGGCACGTCCTGGAGTGCGGCACCCAGTCCACCGGCGGCAACTACGCGTTCTTCGTCGAGATCGACGACCTCGACCGGCCCGGCTTCCCGATCGCCGAGATCCGCCCCGACGGTTCCAGCGTCATCACCAAGCACCCCGGCACCGGCGGCGCGGTCACCGTCGGCACGGTCACCGCCCAGCTGGTGTACGAGATCGGCGACGCCCGCTACGCCGGCCCCGACGTGACCACCCGCCTCGACACCGTCGAGCTGCGGGCGGCCGGCCCCGACCGGGTCGAGATCACCGGTGTACGCGGTGAGGCGCCGCCGCCCGACCTCAAGGTGGCCCACACGTCGGTGGGCGGCTTCCGCAACGAGCTGACCGTGGTCCTGACCGGGCTCGACATCGAGGCCAAGGCCGCCCTGTTCCGCCGCCAGTTCGAGGCGGCCGCACGAACCCGGCCGGCCGAGGTCACGTGGACGCTGACCCGCCTCGACGTGCCCGACGCGCCGACCCAGCAGCAGGCGTCCGCGCTGCTCACCGTGGTCGCCCGCGACCGTGACGAGAAGGTGGCGGGCCGGGCGTTCGCCGATGGCGCGGTCGAGCTGGCGCTGGCCTCGTACCCCGGCTTCTTCGCGACCTCACCGCCCGGCCGCGCCCACCCCTACGGTGTGTTCACATCGTCATATGTCCGGCAGGGCGAGCACGAGGTGGTGCTGGCCGACGGGACGGTCGAGACGATCGCCCCGCCGCCGGTGACGCGCGCGTTGGAGCCGCTGACCGGCCCGCCGCCGGGCGGCGCGGCGTTCTCTCAAGCCCGCCGCCTCCCGCTGGGCACGCTCGCCGGGGCACGCTCCGGCGACAAGGGCGGCGACGCCAACATCGGCCTCTGGGTACGCGACGCGAGAGCGTACCCATGGCTCAGCGCGCTCATCACCGAGCGCACCCTGAAAGACCTGCTCCCCGAGGCGGCGGAGCTGCCGATCCGAATCACCCGCCTGCCGCGCATCAACGCCGTCAACGTCGTGATCGAGGGCCTGCTCGGCCAGGGCGTGGCCTATCACGCGCGGTTCGACCCGCAGGCCAAGGGCCTCGGCGAGTGGCTGCGCGCCCGGCATGTCGACATCCCCGCCTGGCTGCTGGAGGACGCGTGACCACGATCAGGTCCACCCTGGACACCGCCGGTCCGGAGGCGCTGGCCGCCCGGGACTCCATGCTGGCGGCGCTCGACGAGATCGGGGGCGAGACGGCCAAGGCGGTCGCGGGCGGCGGGCCGAAGGCGGTCGACCGGCACCACGGGCGCGGCAAGCTGACCGCCCGCGAGCGCATCGAGCTGCTGCTCGACCCGGACGCGCCGTTCCTGGAGCTGGCCGCGCTGGCCGGGTACGGGTCGGACTTCGCCGTCGGCGGCAGCGTGGTGGCCGGGATCGGCGTGGTCAGCGGCGTCGAGTGCCTGCTGATCGCCAACGACCCCACGGTCAAGGGCGGCGCCAGCAACCCGTGGTCGCTGCGCAAGACGCTCCGCATGCACGAGATCGCGCTGGCCAACCGGCTGCCGGTGATCTCCCTGGTCGAGTCGGGCGGGGCCGACCTGCCGACCCAGAAGGACGTGTTCATCCCGGGCGGCGCGGTGTTCCGCAATCTGACCCGGCTGTCGGCGGCCGGCATCCCGACGATCGCGCTGGTGTTCGGCAACTCGACCGCCGGTGGCGCGTACCTGCCGGGGATGAGCGACCACGTGGTGATGATCGAGCAGCGGTCGAAGGTCTTCCTGGCCGGACCGCCCCTGGTCAAGGCGGCCACCGGCGAGGAGTCGGACGACGAGTCGCTGGGCGGCGCCGAGATGCACGCGACGGTGTCGGGGCTGGCCGACCACTTCGCGGTGGACGAGCCGGACGCGATCCGGATCGGCCGGCGCATCGTGGCCCGCCTGAACTGGCGCAAATCCGCTCCCGCGCCGGGGCCTGTCAAGCCGCCGCGATATCCCGGCGAGGATCTGCTGTCGATCGTGCCGCCAGGCCTCAAGGCCCCGTTCGACCCGCGGGAGATCATCGCCCGGATCGCCGACGACAGCGAGTTCGACGAGGTCAAGCCGCGGTACGGGAGCTCGCTGGTGACCGGCTGGGCCACCGTGCACGGCTATCCGGTCGGCATCCTGGCCAACGAGCGGGGCGTGCTGTTCAGCGAGGAGTCGCAGAAGGCCACCCAGTTCATCCAGCTGGCCAACCGCTCGCACACGCCGCTGCTGTTCCTGCACAACACCACCGGCTACATGGTCGGTCAGGAGTACGAGCAGGGCGGCATCATCAAACACGGCGCCATGATGATCAACGCGGTGGCCAACTCGACCGTCCCGCACATCTCGCTGCTGATCGGCAACTCGTACGGCGCCGGGCACTACGGGATGTGCGGGCGGGCGTACGACCCGCGGTTCGTCTTCGCCTGGCCCAGCGCGCGTTCCGCCGTGATGGGCGCGCAGCAGCTGGCCGACGTGCAGTACATGGTCTCGAAGGCGTCCGCGCTGTCCCGGGGCCGGCCCTTCGACGAGGACGGCGCCCAGGTCGTCCGGCAGATGATCGAGCAGCAGATCTCCGCGGAGGCGATGCCCATGGTCCTGTCCGGGCTGGTCTACGACGACGGCATCATCGATCCGCGGGACACCCGGGACGTGCTCGGGGTCGCGCTCTCGGCGATCCACAGCGCGCCGGTCCGCGGCACCGACGCCTTCGGCGTCTTCCGGATGTGAGGGCACCCATGATCACGTCGGTACTGGTCGCCAACCGGGGCGAGATCGCGAGCCGGATCTTCCGTACGTGTCGCCGGCGCGGGCTGGGCACGGTCGCGGTGTTCTCGGACGCCGACGCCGGCAGTCCCCACGTTCAAGAGGCAGATGCAGGGGTACGCCTCCCCGGCGCTTCCCCGGCCGACACGTACCTCCGGGGTGATCTGATCATCGAGGCGGCCCGCCGCGCCGGGGCCGACGCGATCCACCCCGGGTACGGGTTCCTCTCCGAGAACGCCGGCTTCGCCCAGGCCGTGCTGGACGCCGGGCTGACCTGGATCGGGCCGTCGCCCTCGGCGATCGCGGCGATGGGCTCGAAGGTGTCGGCGAAGAGCCTGATGGCCTCCGCCGGCGTCCCGGTGCTCCCCGGACTCGACCCCGCGTCGATCGCCGCGGCCGACCTTCCGGTGCTGGTCAAAGCATCGGCCGGGGGCGGCGGACGCGGGATGCGCGTGGTCTCCGACCTCTCCGAGTTGTCGGATGCGGTGGCGGCCGCCTCCCGGGAAGCGGCCTCCGCGTTCGGCGATCCGACCGTCTTCTGCGAGCGCTACCTGCCGGCCGGGCACCACGTCGAGGTGCAGATCCTCGCGGACGGGCACGGGACGATCTGGGCGCTCGGCGAGCGGGAGTGCTCGTTGCAGCGCCGGCACCAGAAGGTGATCGAGGAGGCGCCCTCGCCCCTGGTCGAGCGGCTCGGCGGCGACCTGCGCAAACGGCTGCTGGCGGCGGGCCGGGACGCGGCCGCCGCGGTCGATTACGTCGGCGCCGGGACGGTCGAGTTCCTGGCCACCGCCGACGGCGACTTCTGGTTCCTCGAGATGAACACCCGGCTCCAGGTCGAGCACCCGGTCACCGAATGCGTGACCGGCGTCGACCTGGTCGCCCTCCAGCTCGACGTGGCGTCCGGCCGGCCGCTGACCGGCCCCGAGCCCGAGATGACCGGCCACGCCATCGAGGCCCGCCTGTACGCCGAGAGCCCGCTCGACGACTGGCGCCCCCAGACCGGCACGGTCGCCGCCTTCGAGATCAGTGGTAGCCAGGGGCGGTATCCGGGCGCCGGATACCGCGAGGAGCTACCACTGCTGCGGGTCGACGCCGGCGTCGAGGCGGGCACGGTCGTGGGGCCGCACTACGACGCGATGCTGGCCAAGGTCATCTCCTACGCCGCCACGCGTGACGAGGCGGCCCGGAGCCTCGCGGCCGCGCTCCGCCGCGCTCGCCTCCACGGCGTCACCACCAACCGCGACCTGCTGGCCGGCAGCCTGCTGCATCCGTCCTTCCTGGACGGCACGGCCGACACCAGCTTCTACACCGCCCATCCCCCGGCGACCCTGATCCACTCCCCCGACCCGGGCCTCTTCGCTCTCGTGGCGGCGGTGTCCGACGCGGCCGCCGGACGCGGCCCGCTGCTGCCCGGCGTGACGAGCGGCTTCCGGAACATTCCGGTCGGCCACCGGCGCCGGACCTACGCGGTGGGCGACCACCCGATCGACGTGCGCTACCGCTTCACCCGCGACGGGCTCGACGCTCCCGACCACCCCTCGGCCACCCTGGTGCGGGCGGACGCGGACACGGTCGTGCTCGACGTGGACGGTGTGCGCCGGCGGTGGACGGTCGGGCGCTTCGCCGATCGGGTCGTCGTCGACGGACCGGACGGGTCGGTGGAACTGCGGGTGGTGCCGCGCTTCGCCGACCCCTCGGCCCAGGTGGCGGCCGGGGCGCTGGTCGCGCCGATGCCCGGGACGGTGGTGCGGGTGGGCGTGGCCGTGGGCGAGACGGTCACGGCGGGACAGCCGCTGGTCTGGCTCGAGGCGATGAAGATGGAGCACGCGGTCCGAGCCCCGGGCGAAGGCACCGTGGGCGAGATTCCGGTGACCCTGGGTCAGCAGGTGGGCCAGGGCACCACGCTGGTCGTGGTCGAGGATGACTGAGACGGCGCCGAAACAGGACCGCAGCCGCGCGACACGCCGAAGGCTCCTGGAGACCACCATCCGATGCCTCGCGACCCATGGATGGGAAGCTTCCACGGTCGGTTTCATCGCGGCGGAGGCCGGGATGAGCCGGGGTGCGGTGCAGCATCACTTCCGTACCCGGGAAGATTTGATCTTGGGGGCCCTGGAACACATGTTCGCGGAACGCGCCGCGCAACTCGACACCCTGCCGGAACCGCGGGGCGCCGGGCCGCAGCGCATCCACCGCGTCGTTGCCGGGCTGGTCGAGGGCATGCGGGGCGAACTGTTCCAGGCCGCGCTCCAGGTGTGGGCGGTGGCCGCGGCGGACCCCGAACTGCGTGCTGCGGTCGTACCCCTGGAAAGGCATTTTGCGCGGGCCATGCACCAACGGGCGGTCCGGCTGCTCGGCGTCGACGATGCCGACCCGGCCCAGCGGGCGATGGTGCAGGCAACCCTCGATCTGGCCCGTGGGCTGGCCCTGGCCGACGTCCTGACCGACGATTCGCGAAGACGGGCGGGTGTCGTCCGGGCCTGGTCGACGCAGCTCGCACACGCTTTGGCACCCTGAAAGAACGCCCGTACGTGACCATGGACACTACGAAGGAGCCCCGGATTGCTTAAAATGCCTGCCGCACCATCCGCCGCCGTATGAACGAGGACCCCACGATGCCGCTCACTCCCGCAGACATCCACAACATGGCGTTCAAGAAGCCGCCCATGGGCAAGCGTGGATACGACGAGGAGGAGGTGGACGCGTTTCTCGACGAGGTCGAGCAGGAGCTGATCCGGCTGCTCGAAGAGAACGGCTCCCTCCGCGACCGGGCCCAGCGCGGCGGCCCGCCACCCGGCGGGGCCGCGTCGACGATGGTGCTCAACTCCGAGTTCGCCGAGATCGCGGCCCAGCTCGAACGCGCACAGGAGGCCCGGGCCCGGGCCGAGCAGAGCGCCCGCAACACGCAGGACCAGCTCGAACGCGCCCGGCGCTCCACCCCGCCGACGCCGCCGCCGATCGCCGGTGACGACGACCGCAACCAGCGCGTGCTGGCCATGGCGCAGCGCACCGCGGACGACCACATGCGCGACGCCGAGCACGAGGCCGAGCAGGTGATGGGCACCGCCCGCAGCAAGGCCGAGCAGATCACCAGCGAGGCCGAGATCAAGGCGGCGACCATCGAGAGCGACGCGCGGCGCAACCACAGCGAGGCGCTGAGCACGCTGACCGCCAAGCGGTCGGCCACCCTCGACGAGATCGACCGCCTCGGCATGCTGGCCCGCAGCTACCAGACGGCACTCAACGACCACGTCACCCAGCAGCTGCGCGAGCTGAACAGCGTCCCCGCCGGCGACGACTGAGGCCGTTCGCCGGTGCGCATCGCGCACTTCAGTGACAGCCACCCGGGCCGGCCGGACGGGGTGTCGGCCTCGGTCGGCCGCACGGTCGCGCTGCTCCGGTCGGCCGGGCACCTGGTCCGTGACCACCGGCCCGGCCGGCTGCTCGGGCGGCTGCGGCCGGACGAGCTCCGCTCGGTGCCGTACCCGGTCCGGCGCATGCGGGTGGCGGTCCCGTGGGGCGCCGGGCCTTCGGTTCCGGCCGACGTGGTGCACATCCATACGACGGGTACGGCCGGAATGACCGGGTTCGCGTACGCGGCCCGGCACCGGCTGCCGGTCGTCGTCACCTGGCACATCGACATGCTGGCCTACGTCCGGCACTACCCCGACCTGGCGTTCGCGGCCGCCTCGTCGGCCCACCGGATGCGCCTCGGCTGGTCGGCCCGCGACTACCTGGAACTCACCGACTGGAACGGGCGGCGGCACCACCGGCTCGCCGTGCTCGGCCATGGGCTGTTCGCCCGTACCCACCTGATCCTGGCGCCCTCCCGGAAGGCCGCGGCGTCGCTGGCCGCCGTCGGTCACACCCCGTCGATCCGGGTCCTGCCCACGCCGGTTGCCCTTCGCGCGGCCACCATCGCACCGCGCTCCGGCGGGCCGGTCGTCCTCTGCGTCGGGCGGGTCACGCCGGAGAAGAATCCGGCGCTGCTGCTCGCCGCGTTCCAGCTGGTGCTGCGCTCGTTCCCCGACGCCCAGCTGGTCTTCGTGGGCGCACACCAGGGCCGGCCGACGGTCAGGCGGGCCGCCGACCGCCTCGGGCTGGGCGACCGCGTCTCGTTGATCCCGCCGGTGCCGCCGTCGTCGGTCGATGACTTCTACGCGAGGGCCGACGTGTTCGCCTTCCCGTCCCTGACCGACACGCAGGGGCTGGTGCTGGCCGAGGCGGAGGCGGCCGGGGTGCCGGTCGTGGTCGCCGACGCGGCGCTGGCCCACCGCATCGACCCCGCCCTTCCGCCCCGGGTGACCGCCTCGCCCGACCCCGAATCCTTCGCCGCGGCGATCGTCAGCCTGCTCAGCGACACCCCGCTGCGCGCCGCCGTGGTGTCGGCCGGCCACCGCGACATCGCCGCCCACACCCCCGCGCGCTACCTGTCCCTCCTCACCCAGGCCTACCGCGACGTCAGCTCACGCTGATCACGGCCGAACTCACGCTGCCAGGTGCCCACTCGCCGGATGCCGCCCCACAACAGAGCAAGCGATGCCGGGCTGCGACTGGCGCTGGGTATCAGCCGGCTGACAAGGGTGTGCGCCGCGGCAGGATCACGCGGTGGGAGATGCGCCAGCCGGTCTCGGTGTGCACAGCCACGTCGCAGCCCTGGCTGATCCACGAGACGCCCTGGATCAACCGTCGAGGTGGGTGCGGAGCTTGGCCAGGGCCTTGGTGAGCAGGCGCGAGACGTGCATCTGGGAGACGCCGATGCGGGTGGCGATCTCCGACTGGGTGAGGTTGCCGTAGAAGCGCATGGACAGGATGCGCTGCTCGCGCTCGTCGAGGGCGGCCAGCGCGGGGCCCAGGGCGACGCGCAGCTCGGCCAGCTCGTACCCCTTGTCCTCGCTGCCGAAGGTGTCGCCCAGCTCGCCGCTGCCCTCCTCGCCGGCGGGGGTCGACAGGCTGGTCGGTGCGTACGCGCGGGCGCCCTCGAGACCCTCCAGCACCTCCTCCTCGGTGATGCCGAGGTGGGCGGCGACGTCGGCGGCGGTCGGCGAGCGGCCCAGCGTGTGGGTGAGCTCGTTGGTGGCCGCGGTGATCTCCAGCCGCAGCTCCTGCAGGCGCCGCGGGACCCGGATGAACCAGGTCCGGTCGCGGAAGTGCCGCTTGATCTCGCCGACGATCGTGGGTACGGCGAAGCCGGAGAACTCGACGCCGCGGTCGGGCTCGAACCGGTCGACGGCCTTGATCAGCCCGACCATGGCGACCTGGGTCAGGTCACCGAGCGGCTCGCCACGGCCGTGGTAGCGGCGGGCCAGGTGTTGCGCCAGGGGCAGCCAGGCCTCGATCGCACGGGCGCGGCGGGCGGCGCGGGCGGGGTCGTCGGCCGGCGTGAGGGCGAACTCGGTGATGAGGTCGCTGGCGGCGGTGTCGGCGAGCACGGATGCGTTCACGGGACCCTCTCCCCTTGCCGGTCGGCAACGTTTGCCGTCGGGCAAACATAACCGTACGGCCAGACGCCGCCAACCGAAAGGATGAGGGACTTGGCGATTCGTCGGCTTATGAGGTGATCGGAAGGTGGCGTCCTGCCGGTCGCCGCTCGGAGAAGCGCTGCTCAGTGGGTCGATGCGAAGCACGAAGTCGCAGTGACGCAGGTAGCGGCCGGGATAGTTATAGGACCCGAACGAGACCAGGCGGCGTCGGCCAGGCCCGCCACGCGGGAGAAGGTGGCGTCGCACGTACCCGCTGGGTACGTTCCGGATTTACGAATCGTCGCGCTTCAGCCACGCCCGGCGGCGCGCCTCCGACGCCCGGGCCAGCCAGGCGTCCTGGATCACCTCGGCCAGCTCGGCGCGCGTGATCTCGCCGAGGCGGGCGGCCCGCACCAGCACCGACAGGTGGCCCTCGAAATGCGGCGTGGTGAAGAACGGCGTGGTCTCGTCCTGCACCAGGGCCTGCTTGTCCGCGTCCGACTCCACCCAGAAGACGATCACGTCGGGATAGCGTTCCCCGGTCGCCGGGTCGACCGCGTCCGGTCGCGGGTTCCGGAAGAACACGAACGACTTCCCGCCGACCTGGTAGACCGGGTTCTTCCCGCCGCCGTACTCGACCTTGACATGCGGCATCCCGAGCGCGATCTCATGCACATCCTCGACGGTGGCCGCGTCGGTCATCCGCCCAGCCTAGTGCCGATCCAGCCCCGCGCCGGCCTTCCTCCACCAGGCCGCGCCGCGCCGCAGCTCCGGGCCACTCGCCCGGCCCCGCCCCGCGTCACCTCGGGGCCGCCCGCCCAAGCACGCCGCGCCGCGCCGCATCCAGATCAGCGCACGGCCGCGCCAGCCGGATCGGCACGCCCGGATCGATCATCGTCCTGCCCCCGTTCCACCCGGACCGCCGCGATCGCCAGCCACACCAGGTTGACCAGGATCAGCACCCGCTCGGCCGCACCGATCCCGGGCATCGACGGCCCGTCCATGACGTCGATCATGAACACGGCCAACACCACAGTAGTCATCGCCGACACGACGGCCAGCCCCCGCAACGCCCGCGTACGCCCGAGCAGCACCGCCGCGACCGGAAACACCGCGAACGCCGTCCACGCCGCCGCGCCATGCAGCATGTCCGAAGTGGACGCCTGATCCCACCGTCCGGGCGGATCCGCCGGAAACACCCCGGCCACCAGCACCCCAGCCGCCCAGCACCCGAGCGCGATGCGGCCGACGCCGGCGCGGACCAGCCAGGTCACCCCGGCCGAGGCCACTCCGATCCCCAGCAGCGCCACGGTGATCAGCCACCCGGCCGTGAAGTTCACGTAGCGGCTGACCATCTCACCGACCGGGTCCACCTCCGGATTGACCGCGTCCGCCGCCACGATCGCCGCGGCCGACACCCCGAGCAACGCCACGATCCCCCATCGCATCCTTGTCATGCGAGCAAGCTAGGAGCGGGCGACCCACCCGGTCGTCGTCCGAATGACGTCACCCACGGATACGCCGCACGGAGACGTTCTGCACCGACGGGAGTACTACGCGACGTCGGGCCGGGTCATCAGCGGCGACCGCAGGTGGAGCGTCAGGCCGGGGCCGGTCAGGGGCACCGTGTTCCACGTCGCCACCGCGGTTCCGGCGTCGGCGTCGACCGCCAGCCGGACCCGGTGCGGGGTGGTGATGACGTACAGGTCGGCGACGAAGGTGTTGCCCTGCCAGGCGCCGGCCGCGACGACCGGGCGGCCGAGCGGCACGCTCTCCCGCCACTCGCCGTGGCCGGCCGCGATGGTGAGGGACGGCCCGAGCCGCAGGAGCCATCCGCCGTCCGTGGGCTCGACGGACACCGCGGTGCCGTCGGGCAGCGGTGCATCCGCGGCGGAGCCGTCGAGTTTCGCCTCGGCCGAGCGTCCCGGGGCGGCCACGCCCGGCACCGGCGGCAGGGACAGCCCTCGCAGGCGATCGGCCAGGATCTCGTCGTCCCGGGGGCTGTCCCCATGGTCCAGACCGGGCAGCAGGCAGCCCCAGATCGCGTCCAAGGCCAGCTGCTCATCGGTCGTGGCCGAGGTCAGGGCAACCACGAGATCGTGTTCGGGTACGACCAGGCATTGCTGGCCGTTGTGACCGTTCCCGAAGTAGCCGTGCCGCGACATCCAGAACTGGTACCCGTACCCGTGGAGGAAGTCGGCGCCGGCCGCACCCGTCTCCGGGGGCAGGGTTTCGACGTGCCGGCTGGTCGCGAGCCGCACCCAGGCGCCCGGAACGAGTTGCCGGTCGCCCCACCGGCCCTCGCGCCGCAACAACTCGCCGAACGCGGCCACCGCCTCGGTCGTGAGATGCAGCCCGTGGAATCCGAAGGCGGCCCCGCCGGCCACCCGGTCCCACTCGGCGTGATCGACGCCCATCGGCTCGAACAGGCGCTCGTCGAGCAGCTCGGGCAGACCGCGGCCGGTCACCCGTTCCACCATCCGGGCCAGGAGGAACGTGGTCGCGTTGTCATAGGCGTGCCGGGTCCCCTCCGGGTCGGGGAACGGCACGCGCAGGAAGCCCTTGACCAGGTCGCCCGGTTCCAGCCGCCAGGCCTCGGCCAGGCTGTCCGTCCGGTGCCCGCTCGTCATCGACAGCAGATGATGGACGGTGATCCGGCGGCCCTGCTCCGGGATGCCGGCCGGGACGTGGTCGGGCAACACGTCCACCACCCGGTCGTCCAGCGAGAGGAGCCCGTCGGCGATCGTCAGCCCGACCGCGACCGAGGTGAACGACTTCGTCAGCGAGTACAGCAGATGAGGACGCCCGGCCGAGAAGGGCGCCCACCAGCCTTCGGCCACGACCCGGCCGTGCCGCACGACCATGATCGAATGAAGCTCGACGGACAAGGCGTCGAGCCGGTCCAGCAGCGCGGCGATCGACCGGGACGACACCCCGGCGGCGGCCGGCGTGGCGCGCGGCAACAGGTTGGGCACCCCGGCACGGTAACCAACCGCCCGGTCCGGCCCCACTGAATAACCGCTACGTCTGGCGGAGGACCGAGACGACCTTGCCGAGGATGGTGGCCCGGTCGCCGTCGATGTCGGCGTACGCGGGATTGCGGGCCTCGAGCACGACGTGGCCGGAGCGGCGGCGGTAGACCTTGACCGTCGCCTCCTCGTCGATCATCGCGGCCACGATGTCGCCGTTGTAGGCCTCGGACTGCTGGCGCACCACCACGATGTCGCCGTCGCAGATGGCCGCGTCGACCATCGAGTCGCCGCGGACCCGCAGGCAGAACAGCGTGCCCCGGCCGACCAGGTCGCGGGGCAGCGCCAGCACCTCGTCGTCGGCGCTCTGCTCGGCCAGGATCGGGGCGCCGGCGGCGATGTCACCGACGACCGGGACGCTGACCGTGGCCGGCTCCCGGCGCTGGCGGGGCGGCCGCAGGAACATGCGGATGTCGACCGGGCGGCTCACCGTGCGGCCGCGGCGCAGGAAGCCGTACTCCTCCAGGGCCCGCAGGTGCCGGCCGACCGAGGACGCGCCGAGGCCGAGCGTGTCGCCGATCTCGCGGGTGGACGGTGAGTGGCCGTGCCGGATCGCCCAGTCCCGGATGACGGTCAGCACCTGCCGTTGCCGCTCACTCAGGGTCGACGTGTCGAGGTCCTCATCCGGTAGCACCTCCCGATCCTGCCTCACGGTGACGACGCAGGTCGCGAGGCACGCCGGAGACCGGGCTCTCGGAACTCATCACTTCGGACGGTAGCGTGTCGGCATGACGGGGAGGTTCCGGGACAGGTGGTGGCTGCTCCTGCCGATTCTGGGGTTCAGCTGCCTGGGCGGGGCGGCGTTCATCTATCTCGGCGCGCGGACCCGGCGGGCCGGCTGGTGGATCGCCGGGATCGTCTACCTCGCGCTCGGCTGGACCGCGGTCTACACCTTGCGGGACGCCGATCCGGACGGCCGGCTGTACCGCTGGGCGATGGGCCTGGCCTTCGGCGTGTGGATCGCGAGCATCGTCCACGCCTTCATGATCAACCCTTCCTGGCAACGCTGGCGCGCCACCCATCCCTGAGGACGCCGGTCGGCGACGGGGTCGCGGCGTAGGGTTCGGCGCATGACGATGACGTTGGAAGCGGCGTGGGAACTCAGCCGGGGCGACTCGGGCCTGGCGATCGTGTCGACACTGCGGGCCGATCAGACCATTCAGGCGTCGCTGGTCAACACCGGGATCGTCAAGGGAGACCTGGCGTTCGTCACGTACGGGCCGGTCAAGCTGGCCAATCTCCGTGCGCGGCCGCAGCTGACCGTGACGTTCCGCGACGGCTGGCAGTGGGCGGCCGTCGAGGGCCGGGCCGAGCTGATCGGGCCCGACGACCCGCGCGACGGCGTTGACGCCGAGGGCCTGCGCCTGCTGCTGCGCGAGATCTTCACGGCCGCCGGCGGCACCCACGACGACTGGGACGCCTACGACCGCACCATGGTCGAACAGCGCCGCACAGCCGTCTTCGTGACCCCTACGCGCGTCTACAGCAACGCGTCTTGACGATCTTGGAAGGGTGACCATTCACCCACGTGGAGCGGAGCGACCCTCGGCGGGAGCGACGGTCTGAACCACCCACCGGCCCACGACATCAAGCTCTTGACCGTCAGTATCTGACGTCGCCGGCGAGCAGGGGCGGGTAGACGGCGCGGTCAGCCAGGCCGGCGTGTTCGAGAAGCCGATGTACCGGATCTTGCCCGCCCGGACCAGGTCGTCGAGGGCGCGCATGGTCTCCTCGATCGGGGTGTTGCGGTCCCAGTTGTGCAGCCAGTAGAGGTCGACGTGGTCGGTCTGCAGCCGGCGCAACGACTCGTCGAGCTGAGCGGTGATCGAGCCTCGGCCGGCGCCGCCGCCGTTCGGGTCGCCGGGGAACATGTTGAAGAAGAACTTCGTCGCCAGCACCACGCGGTCGCGGCGGCCGGGCTGACGGGCGAACCAGTCGCCGAGGATCTTCTCGGAGTGGCCGTTGGTGTAGAAATTGGCGGTGTCGATGAAGTTGCCGCCCCGGTCGAGGTAACCGGCGAGGATCTTCTCGGACTCCTCGACGCTGCTGCCGGCGCCGGGCGGATCCTCCCCGAAGGTCATCGCGCCGAGGGCGAACGGGCTGACCCGGAGGCCGGAGCGGCCGAGCGTCACGTAATGGTCCAGAGGCATGTCACAAGCCTCTTCCCGAGAGCGCCGCGGGGGTAGTCAGGAGCACCGGCGGTCTTGCACAATCCTCCCCGTGGAGCTGGAAACCCTCATCGAGCGGCACGCCCGGCCGGACATGCGCACGCGCATACCGGGCCTGTTCCTGTCGCGCGTGACCGGCAGTGACCACGAGTTCTCGATGACCGACCCGTTGCTGGTGGTGATGGCGCGCGGCGGCAAGCGGCTGCTGCTCGGCGACCGGATGTACGAGTACCGGGCCGGCGAGTGCCTGATCGTGACGACCGGTGTGCCGGTGAGCGGCCACTTCTTCGACACCCCGGCGCTGGGCCTGGGCCTGACGCTGCGTCCGGAGACGATCACGCCGCTGCTGCTGTCCGCTCCCCCGGCCCGGCCGTCCGCCGCCCGGTCGGCGCTGGCCACCGGCCCGGCCGGCCCGGCCCTGCTGGACGCGGTCACCCGGCTGGTCCGGCTGCTCGACGAGCCGCGCGACGTCGAGGTGCTGGCGCCGCTGTACGAGCGGGAGATCCTGTGGCGCGTGCTGACCGGCCCGCACGGCGAGTCGCTGCGGCAGATCGCCCTCGCCGACAGCAACCTGTCACACGTCAACCGGGCCATCGGCTGGCTGCGCGCCAACTACGCCGAGCCGATGCGGGTCGACGACCTGGCCCGCCGGGCCGGCATGAGCGCGTCCGCGTTCCACCGCCACTTCCGCGACGTCACGGCGATGAGCCCGCTCCAGTTCCAGAAACGGCTCCGCCTCCAGGAGGCCCGTTCGCTGCTGCTGCTGGCCCGCCCCGACGACGTGGCCGGCGTGGGCCACCTGGTCGGCTACGACAGCCCGTCACAGTTCAGCCGCGAGTACCGCCGCCTCTTCGGCGCCCCGCCCGGCGCTGACGCGGCGCGGTTGCGCTCGGCCGCCGGCCCCCTCGAACCGAGCCTTCCGTGACGGCGGTCAACCTTTAACAAGCACGACACACCCGGCGGATGAACCTGGCCGGTGCCGGATCCGTATCGCAGGGTGATCGACATCTGTCACCGGGAGCACACATGGACGTCACCGCCACAGACGGCCGCGAGTCACCGCCGTCCATCTCCGACTATTGGCCGGACCTGCCGCATCGGATCGCCGAGGCCGACTACTACACCGAGGAACCGACCGTCCCGTTCCCGCCCGCGCCTCCGGCTGACAACCGGCCCACCCTCCCGCTGCCCCCGAAGAAGTCGCCGCGCCCCAGGTCACGCCGCCGGCCGGTGGTGCTGTCGGCGCTGGCCGTGGTGGTGCTCGCCGCCGCGGGGACGTACTTCTACACCCAGCGCCCCGCCCCGACCGCGACCGCTACGCCGACCGCGACCCCGACCGAGGAGAAGGCCGCCGCACCGCAGCTGGTCTCCGCCCCGACCGGCGACCGGACGACCGCGGTGTTCGTGGTGACCAGCAACGCGTCGGCGGTGCGGATCCGGGCCGGCAACACCGAGACCGACCTGTTCCGGGTGAGCAGCCCGGACGGCGGCAGCGTCCGCCCGGACACCAGGCTGGACGGCGACACCGTGAGCCTGAGCCTGGTCGCCACCGGCAAGCCCGGGCCCGAAGCGGTCGACGTGATCCTGTCGGCCGCGGTGCGCTGGACGCTGCGGGTCGACGCGTCGATCAACAACGCCGACATCGACGTCACCAAGGCGGTGGTGGATCGGGTCGACCTGGCCGGGGACGCCGCGGACGTCCTGCTGCGCCTGCCGCAGCCGAGCGAGACGCTGCCGGTTCGCGTCACCGGTGACATCAACCGGCTGAAGGTGTCCGCCGGCGGCGCGGCCCCGGTCCGGGTTCGAGCGCGCGGCGGCGCGGGCAGCGCCACGATCGAGGGCAAACTCGTCCGCGGCGTCGCCCGCGGCACCGTCTTCGAGCCGGGCGCCTGGCGCCGCGCCGACGACAAGGTCGACGTGGACGTCCGGGTGGGGCTGGGCTCGATCAACGTCGAGAAGCCGAAGTGACTCAGTTGCCGACGTCAAGGAACGCCATCATCGGCGCCGGGTAGCGGTCGCCCCGGGCCGCGCCCAGCGGGACCGCCTTCTCGATCTCGGCCAGGTCGTCGGCGGTCAGTGTCAGGTCGAGCGCGGGCAGGGCCTCGTTCAGCCGTACGCGGGTCCGGGCGCCCACCACCGGCACGATGTCGTCGCCCCGCGCCGCCACCCAGGCGATCGCGAGCTGGGCCACCGTGCAGCCCTTCGCCTCGGCCACCCGGGCCAGCCCGTCGACCAGGCCGAGGTTGTGCCGCACGTTCTCGCCCGCGAACCGGGGCATGATCGCGCTGCGCGGGTCGCCGGCCTTGTCGGCCGACCAGTGCCCGGAGATCAGGCCGCGGCTCAGCACGCCGTACGCGGTCATTCCGATCCCCAGCTCGCGCAGCGTGGGCAGCACCTCGTCCTCGACGCCGCGGGAGATCAGCGAGTACTCGATCTGCAGGTCGGCGATCGGGTGCACCGCGTGCGCGCGGCGGATCGTCTCGGCGCCGACCTCGGACAGGCCGACATGGCGCACGTACCCCGCCTCGATCATCTCCTTGACCGCACCGACCGTGTCCTCGATCGGCACGTCCGGGTCGAGCCTCGCGGGACGGTAGATGTCGACGTGATCAACCCCCAACCGATTCAGCGTGTACGCCAGGAAGTTCCGCACCGCCTCGGGCCGGCAGTCGGCCGGGCCGAACACCCCGCCCGGCCCGCGCATCTGCCCGAACTTGACGCTGAGCTGGTAGCTGTCCCGGTCGACGCCACGAAGCGCCTCGCCGAGCAGCAGCTCGTTGTGACCCATGGCGTAGAAGTCGCCGGTGTCGATCAGCGTGACGCCCGCGTCCAGAGCCGCGTGCACGGTGGCGATGCTCTCCGCGCGGTCGGACGCGCCGTACGCCTCACCCGACATGCCCATCGCGCCCAGCCCGAGCGCCGAGACGGCCGGCCCGGTCGTTCCCAAGTTTCGTTTCCGCATGCCTCCACCCTGGGCCGGGCCCGGGCCGGCCGGGAGCGGAGCGTTCATCGTGGGAGAGCCACTCCCTGGATGCACGCCGCCGGATCCGGCCATCATGGGGACATGCAGCGTGAGCAGCTAGCCGACTTCCTGCGCCGCCGCCGCGAGGCGATCCGGCCGGCCGAGGTCGGGCTGGCCGACGGCCCGCGCCGCCGCACCACCGGGCTGCGCCGCGAGGAGGTGGCGATGCTGGCGGGCATGTCGGTCGACTACGTCGTACGCCTGGAGCAGGCCCGCAGCAGCCAGCCCTCGACCCAGCTGCTCGGCGCGCTGGCCCGGGCCCTGCGACTCTCCGACGACGAGCGCGACCACCTGTTCCACCTGGCCGGCCACCAGCCGCCCCCGGCCGACGGCCTCGCCCGCCTGGCCCGCGCCGGTCTGGTCCGCCTGCTCGACCTGCTCGACGGCACCGCGGCCGTGGTGATCTCCGACCTGGGCGAGATCCTGGCCCAGAACCGCACTTCCATGCTCGTGGCCGGCGACCACACCGCGCTGACCGGCGACCGGCGCTACCTTCCCTACCGCTGGTTCACCGAACCGGAGGTCCGCGACATGCACACGGCCGAGGACCGCGACCGCCACGCCCGCGAGATGGTGGCCGACCTGCGGGCCACGGCCGGCCGGCGGCCCAGCGACCCGGTCGTCACCGGCCTGATCGAGCGCCTGCTCACGGCCAGCACCCGGTTCCGCGACCTGTGGGAGGAACATGAGGTGGCGGTCCGCCGGGCCGACCGCAAGACCCTGATCCACCCGCGGGTCGGTCCGCTGGTGATGGACTGCGAGACGCTGATGACCCCCGACCAGGGTCAGAAGCTGCTGGTGCTCACGCCCGCCGACGCCGAGACCCGCGAGCGCCTGGCCCTGCTGCGGGTGCTGGGCACCGAGGAGTTCCCGGTCGGGGCCTAGGGCGGCGGGCGGAGGCGGACGCGCATCGCCCTGGACGCTGACACCGGTGACAAGGCCACGCGGGACCACTGCAGGGCCAGCCGCCGGTCCGGGTAGTTGACCGCCCGCAGGGTCAGCCCGTCCCCGGCCGCGGGCTCGGGGCAGAACGTGGCGTCGGCCCGGAACAGGCCGGAGCCGTCGTGGCGGTTCAGGCGCAGCACGAAGTCGCGGTGGCGCAGGTAGAAGTTGTCGTGGTTGGTCGCCTCGAACGACAGGCAGTCGTCGTCGGCCAGCCCCGGCCGCACCACGAACGTGGCATCGGCCCGGTCGAGCGCCCGGCTGGAGCCGCCGATCGGGTCGGCCCGGGCCACGAAGTCACGGTGCCGCAGCAGCAGGCCGGACTGCCCGTTGATCTCCAGCGCGACCGGCTTGTTCAGCCAGGCCGCCCAGGCCGGCGGCCGGGCCGTTCGCGACGGCGGGGCCGGTGCCGGCGGCCGGGGCCGGTGCGACGGCGGGGCCGAGGTCCGGCGGGGCGCGGCCACGTACTCCGCGGTCGGCCCTCCGGTCGGCGCCGCCGACGGCGACTCCAGCGGCGGCACGCTGATCGTCGCCTGCGGCGCCGGGTTGAGCGGCGGCATCGACCCGAAGTCGTACGGGGTGGCGCGCGCCTCGAGCGGCCCGGCGCCCTCGCGCGGGGCCAGCGTGAGCGTCACCAGCACGGCCAGCGCCACCACCGCCGCGATCAACAGGCCCCAGAAGGTGAGCGAGTCCCGATCACCGCGGATGAAATCACGATACGAAGTCAACGAATTCCTCGGATCACGCAGGATCACGAATGGGAGCAGAGGAATCGTCGTATATGGACGCGCCGCACGCAAGCCCTGACTGTCCGTCCTGATTGATGAATTACGGTGAGCTACGTCAGCGCGGGAGTCCAGAACGGGTCGCGGCCGATGAAGCCGAGCAGCCGGGTCTGCGGGCCGGCGTCGGCCGGGACGGGCACCCGGGGGCCGTACTGGCCGGAGTTGCGGATCAGCTCCTCCATCGGCTCCATGCCGGCCACCAGCAGCGCGCAGTAGCCGGCGTCGAGCCGGTCGTCCTGGCCGGTGGCGCGGGCCAGGTCCCAGGTGTGCATGAACACGTCGGTCGTGTAGAACTGGTCGATCGCCCGGTCGAGCGGGACGTCGCCGATGTGCGGGTTGGACAGCGTTCGCCCGGCCGTCGCCGGGTCGTCGAGCAGCGTCTGCACCGCGTCGTACCGGGACCGCCAGGCCGCGACCGGGTCGTCGTCGACGCCGGGGCCGGGCGGCAGGTCGACGCCGGCGCCGCCGGCCAGGAACGGCGGGAACCATTCGACCAGGTGGCGGACCACGTCGCGGGCCGCCCACCCGGCCACCGGCGCCGGGGCGTCCCAGTTCTCGGCCCCGTTCACCCGGTCGGCGAAGACGCCGCCGATCTGACGGTGGCGTTCCGCGGGGGTGAGCTCAGACAAGGTCATCGGTCAGCATCCTCTCGAGTTTCGCGTGCCCGTCGGTCAGGCCGGCCTCCATGCCGCTCGTCAGCCAGGCATCCCGGCTCGCGAAGCTGTCCACCAGGGACTGTGAGCGGAGCCGGGACCGGCCGTCGCCGAGGTCGTCGAACCACAACGTCTCCAGGGCGACCCCGTCGGGGTTGCCCTCGTAGGTGAATGTCTGCACGATCCGGCCGGGCTGGATCTCGTGGAAGCAGCCGTGGAACGCCCACTCACCGCCGTCCCCGACCGACCGGTAGCGGTAGCTGCCGCCGGTACGGGCGTCCCAGTGGTCGATGTGCGTCCGCAGGGAATCGGGGCCGACCCAGCGCGCGAACAGGTCCGGGTCGGTGTGGGCCCGCAGCAACGCCGCCGGAGTGGCCCGGAACTCCCGGCTGACCCGGATGATCGGAACGGCCGGGTCGGCCTCGATCACGGTCATCGCGGGGGCTCCTCGTCCATGGCGGCCAGCACCCGGTCGAGGCGCTCGTACCGCTCCTCGGCCCGGCGGCGGTACCGCTCGATCCAGTCGTCCATCCGGTCCAGCGCTCCGATCTCGAGATGCACCGCGCGCGGCTGACGCCCCGGCGGCCGGCTCACCACGCCCGCCTCCTCGAGCACGCGCAGGTGCTTGTAGACCGCCTGGAGGCTCATCGCATAGGGCTCGGCGAGCTGGTTGGCGGTCGCGTCGGCCGCCGACAACCGCGCCACCATGTCACGCCGGGTGGGGTCGGCCAGGGCCGCGAAGACCCGGGACAGCGTGTCGCTCGGCATCGACGACCTCGTCCTTTCAACTAATCGGTTAAAAGGCAACGTAGCCCTCGATCACGAGCCGGTCAACCGGTTGGCGGAAGATCCAGCGCGCGCGGGGCCGGGCGGGGTGTGCTGGTGGGATGATCGCCGCGCTGGTCGCCGTTCTCCTCGCCGCCGCCACACCGGTCCCGGCGGCACCGGTGGCACCACACGTGGTGGCCGTGGACGCGGCGGAGATCCCCGACCGGGTGAGCGGGCGCGCCGACGACCCCCGCTGCGGACCGGCCGCGCCTTCGCCGGTGCCCGACGGGAGGCCGATCCGGGTGGTGATGCCGCCGGCCAAGGCGTTCACCGTGGGGGCGATCCCGGCCGCGATGTGGCGGCGCCCGCCGGTGACCGACCCGACGTGGCGGCTCACCTTCCAGGGCCTGATGTGGGTGCGCCCGCTGGCCCGCCGCGCCGCCCTCGACGGCCAGCAGAAGTCGCTGGCCGCGCTCGTCCGCCAGGTCGTGCTCTTCCATCGGCAGAACCCCGACCCCGGCTCCAACGGGTACGGGTGGGACGAGGGCACCGCCCTGCGCCGGTTGGAGGCGGAGAACTGCCTCTTCACGCTGACCCGGTCGGCGGCGCTGATCCCGGGCATGACCGCGGACGTGCGCGTGCTCACCGGCCCCCGCTACTACGGGCCGCCGCGCTACGCGGTGCACAACCACGGTCTGATGGCCAACCTGCAGATGATCCGCGCGGGCCAGATCATCCCCCGGCCGGCCTGGACCCGCATCGCGGTGGACCGGCTGCTCCACGAGGCGCCGCTGGGCTTCTCCCGGCAGGGCGTCTCGCTGGAGCAGTCCTCGATGTACCAGCTCACCAACGCCACGCTGTGGGAGCGGGCGGCCGGCCAGCTCGGCGCCCACCCCGAGGCGCAGAAGCGGATCCGGACGACCGTGAACCGGGCGTACCTGATCTTCAGCTTCATGACCGAGTTGGACGGGAAGATCTCGCAGATCGGGGACTCGGACGAGACCGCCGGGCGGCCACGCGACCTGAAGGCGAACCGGGCGGTGCGCGACGACCAGGCGGGCTGGGTGATCGGGCGCTGGGGCTGGACCGACCGGAACGCGCCGCACTACACGATCCGGTACGGCCCGGCGCGCCGCGCGCACGGACACGAGGACCGGGCCGGCGGCGTCACCTGGTCCACCCTGGGCGTCCGGGTGCTGGTCGGGCCGGGGCGGTTCAGCTACGACCGCACCGTCCCGTACGCCCTCTATCAAACTCGGCCGGACGGGCAGAACGTCGCGGTGCCGGCCGGTGGGACGGCTCGGGGCGGCACGTCGGCGATCACGAGTACGTTCGAGCCCACCCGCCACGTCTTCGTCGTCAAGGACACCGTGTACGGCAAGGCGCACACCCGGGGCGTGACGACCAACTCGACGATCGGCCGGATGGTGGTGTCCGACGCGTTCACCGGCGTCAACCGCTGGCGCCAGCACTGGCACCTCGACCCGGACTGGGTGCGGCAGCCCGGGCCGGCGCTGGTCTTCAAGCACCCGAGCGGCCGCCGGCTCACCGTCACCACGACCGGCAAGGTGGCCGCCGTGCTGCGCGGCGCGACCAGCGGCCCGTACGGCTGGCACTTCCCGCGCTTCCAGGTCCGCGAGCCCTCGTACCAGATCATGATCGACAACCTGGGCAACTGGACGACGACGACGTTCAGAGTCGGCTGAGCGGGGTCGGCGCCGTCGCGCGGGACAGCTTCGAGGGGTTGCGCACGTAGTAGAGCCCGGTGATCCGGCCGCCGGCCATCGCGGCCGTCATGATCCCGTCGAGGTCGCCGTTCAGGCGCATCATCAGGGCCGGGTTGCCGTTGATCACAATCGGCGCCACGGTCACCGGGTCGGTGACCCGGCTGGTGCCGCGGATGAGGAACCGGGCCACCCGGTCGGCGCCGACGATCGGGTTCAGCGCGGCCTGCACGACGCCACCGCCGTCGGCCAGCGCGACCACGTCCGGCGCGAGCACGTCGAGCAGGCCCTGCAGGTCGCCGGTCTCCAGGGCCCGGCGGAACGAGTCCAGCGCGACCCGGGTGTCGGCCGCGGACACCGTCTCGCGCGGCCGGCGGGCGTCGACATGCCGGCGGGCGCGGTGGGCGATCTGGCGTACGTTGGCCTCGCTCTTGCCGACCGCCTCGGCGATCTCGTCGTACCCGACGGCGAACGCCTCCCGCAGCACGAACACGGCCCGCTCGGTCGGCGACAGCGTCTCCAGCACCAGCATCATGGCCATCGACAGGCTTTCCGCCAGCACCGCGTCCTCGGCCACGTCCGGGCTGGTCAGCAACGGTTCGGGCAGCCACGGGCCGACGTAGTTCTCCTTGCGCCGGGCCAGCGTGCGCAGCCGGTTGAGCGACAGCCGGGTGGCGATCCGGACCAGATAGTTGCGGTGGTCACGGACCTGGTCCAGATCGACGCGGACCCACCGCAGCCAGGTGTCCTGCAGCACGTCCTCGGCGTCGGCGGCCGAGCCGAGCAGCTCGTAGGCGACGGTGAAGAGCAGGTTCCGGTACGCGACGAAGGCGTCGGTGTGGTCGGTCATGTCACTGTCGGTGCGGTCAGTCATGTCACTGTCGGTGTGGTCAGTCATGTCACCGTCGGCGTGGTCGGTCATGTCACCCAGGACACCGCCCGCCCGGCTCCTGTGACAGGGTCGCGGGATGGCTCACATCGATCTGGGTGACAACCCCGCGCCGGGCATCCGCGGCCTGCTGGCCTACCGGCCCGACACCGGGCGGGCGCTGATGCAGCTGGCCGACACGCTGCTGCGCTCGTCCGACGGCCTCACCCCCGGCGAGCGCGAGCTGATCGCGGCACACGTGTCGAAGCTCAACGACTGCACCTACTGCGAGTTGTCGCACGCGGCCGTGGCGTCGCTCCACCACCCGGCCGTCTCGGCCAAGCTGGAGGCGCTGCTGCGGGTGGCCGCGGCCACCCGCGACAGCGGCCACGCCGTCACCGACGACCTGGTGTCGCAAGCCCGGGCCGAGGGCGCCACCGACGTCGAGATCCACGACACCATCCTGATCGCGGCGGCGTTCAGCATGTTCAACCGGTACGTCGACGGCCTCGGCACCGCGGCACCGACCGACCCCGCCGCCTACCTTCCCGGTGCCGAACGCATCCACCGGCACGGCTACACCTCCTGATGCGCCCGGTCACCGGCGGCCTGATCCGCGGCGGCCTGATCCGCGGCGGCCTGATCCGCGGCGGCCTGATCCGCGGCGGCCTGGTCCGCGGCGGCCTGGTCTGCGGCGGCATCACGGCCGCGGCCCTCTGCGTGCCGCTCGGTCTCCTCGATGAATACCAGGTCGACGACTACTCCGACATGGATCCCGTGATCGGCGTCTTCGGCGGCATCCTCCTCGGGGCGGTCGCCGCGGCCCTGACCCGGCTGGTGCACAGCCGTCCCAAGGCCCACGCCGTCGTGCCGTTGTTCCTGGTCCCCGGCGTGCTGGCCCCGCTGACCCTGGGCCTGGAACGCAACCGCCTGGAGGCCGCGGTCCTGTGGAGCGCGGTCGCCGTGGCGATCCACCTGCTCGTGGCGACCCGCCGCCGGCGCTGGGCGGTCCCGGCCGTCGTCCTGGTGACCACGCTCGGCGCCGGCGCCACCTGGGCCCTCCAGGAACGCTGGCGCGCCCAGGAGTTCGAGGCGATGAGCGTGCCGCTCTACGTGCCCGAGGTGCCCGGCTACCGCCTGACCGGCACCCACGCGGGCCGCTCGATGCTGATCGAACGCCTGGAGAAGGACCGGCGCGCCCTCGACGTGAGCGTCGACCGCGCCTATCCCGGCTGCCCCACCCGGACCGACGCCGAGGTGACCCAGATCTGCCTGCCGGACGGTTACGTGGTCACGCTGCACGCCGTCTTCCCCACCGGCACGGTCGGCGTGCGCGAGGCGACGGCCGCCGAGATGGCCCGCCACCCCGACAAAGTGGGTCTGAGCGAACCGGATTGAACGGCACCGCCACAGCCTGGCCACGTCCGTCACCGTCACCGATCGCGGGCAGCGGCCGCCCGCCCGGTGTCCCCTTCGGAGGAGGTGGGTTGCGCTGATCGACGCGCCGCCGCCTCCCCACTCGGGCACTGGGTGGGTGGAAAAGGTAGCGCGGACGGCGGCGAGGACAACGACGTTGCCCAGAGGGCTGGTGCTTTCACTCTGGGCAATAGCTGGCACTCAGACGTGGCCCACACACTGGGCAGCGCCGTGGCGTCCGGCGGTGGTTGGCACCCGGAGTGCTCCGACGACGTCGGATGCCCGTCACCCTGGGTAGCACGAGGTTGATCGTCATTCAGGGAGGGCCGCTATCTGCGGCAGAAGAGTATGCATTGCCAGCCGTCGGACTGGCGCACAGCAATCATCTGGGAACCGCCGGTCGAGCACTCGCCCGAACAAACGGTGAGCTGGATCTTGGAAGAGGTCCCAAACGGCCGGGTAGGGCGATCCGCGCGACCGGCCGCAAGGGCGCTGTGACTGCTCAGCGGCCCGCTGCGCTACTCAAGACCGTCCACGCCTTTGGGTTGCGGCGGCGTGCGGAGACGGGTGGGGTCTATTCGGTCCAGTGCTCGCCGAACAGCGCCCATAGGCGCGGGTAACGGAGGGCCACCATGTCGGTGTTCAGCCGGGCCCAGTCGCCGTCGTGGGGGTTGGGATCGGTGCGTAGCGTTACGGCGCGTTCTGCGGTAACGACATCGCGGATGTCCCCGTCGATGTCCGCCCGCTGGTCGCCGACCTCGCAGGCTACGTATTCCAGGGACTCCCACGTGGGGTGGTCGTCGTCCTGCCAGGGTCGTGGGAGAGACGCCAGCCTCTGTACGGCCGGTACCGTGGCGAGGCTGTCGGGGTCGGCGATCGCTCGCTCGTGAGCTGTGCGGCCGAGCCCGACGAGCCACATCTGGAAGTAGTGGAATCCGTCGGTGCCGCAGCGGCCCTCCATGAGGATGTCGGCGGATCGCCATAGGCGATACGTGTTGGCCGGTTCCCGAGTCCCGGACAGGTGCTGGACGAAGTCGAGCAGATCTGAGCGGGAGATCCGGCTGAGCCTCTGAGCCAGAAAGGCCTCGCGGTCACCGGGCTGGGGCCCGGCTCGGTGCGATAGCTCGATGAACGACGAACAGGTCCGGGTCGTCACCCGCAGCGGCGGTGGGCCCGAGCACCCCGCGATCGAGCGGGTCGCCGCCGACGCCACCGATGGCGACCGGCTCACCGAGCTCACCGCCGGCGCGGCCGCCCCCTACAACTGCGCCAGCCCGCTCTATCACCGCTGGCTCACTGACTGGCCGCCGCTGGCCGCCGCCCTGCTGACCGCCGCCGAGCGCACCGGCGCGACGCTCGCCGTGACAAGCAACCTTTACGGCTACGGGCCGGTCGACAGCCCGATCACCGCCGACACCCCGCTGGCCGCCACCGACGCGAAACTGCGCGTCCGCGCGGACATGTGGCGGGCCGCCCTCGCACTGCACGACGCCGGCCGGATCCGGGTGACCGAGGTGCGTGGCAGCGACTACATCGAGGCCAGGCCGCTGCTCGCCGGCCGTCGCACGCTGGTGCCAGGCGCGCTCGGTGCGCCGCACACCTGGACATCGATCAAGGACGTGGCACGCACACTGACCACGGCAGCCATCGAAGAGCAGGCATGGGGCCGCGCGTGGCTGGTGCCGTCGCATGCCCCGATGACCGTGCGTGAGCTGGCCGACCGGTTCACCCGCGTGCACGGCGCCCCGGCGCCACGGCTGGCCCGGATCCCGTACCCGATGCTGTGGGGCGCGGGGTTGATCTCGCCGATGACGCGGGAACTGCGGGCGACCTACTATCAGTCGCGCGGCCCTTCGTGCTGGACGCATCGCTGACCGAGCGCACGTTCGGCCTGATGCCTTCGGACCTGGACGAGGCGTTGGCGGCGGTCGGATCACCGGAGCGCGTGGGCGCTCCAGGCCGCGGCACGACCGGCTCATAGCAACGATGGTGGCCACCATGGTGCTGCTCCTGTGCCGGCGGCGGCCGGCGCATCGCTCGTATCGGCGGGTTACCCCCAAACAGGATCGGTCTGTTGGGGCGCCGGCGCGGCCAGCCGCGTTAGCGCGGGCGTGCGCGCGGTTCATTTGTCAGAGCACGCCACCTCCCCGATTGGGTGATGCCGGTCGCCCCGGGCGACACGTGGGCGACATCGGCCCCGCGACGCGCGGTCATACGGTCCAAAACGATCACAATCGCGTTCTCGACCGCGTCGAGCCGATTGCCGGCCTCATCGACCTGCCAGAAGTCTCAGTTGGAACGCGCCAACCGACGACATACCTGCCGCGCTCGCGTCCCTGCCGCAGGCGACGGGCCCGGATCCGCGAGCGCCGCACGGTCGAAGGCGATCACCTCGGCGTCGATGTCGTCATCCGATTCGGTGATGGTGTGGTCATCGTTGGCATGGTCTACCGCATGACCGGGTCAGCTGACGACGCGCCTCGTCGCCTCGACTGGCGTGGTCGAGCCGTCTCCCTGCTGCTGGGCAGTGCTGGCGGGATGAGCGTCAATCTGGTCAGCACCGACGTGGGCTACCGGGGCGTCGCGGCAGCGGCGGCCATGGCCGCAATGATGATCGTGGCATCTCGGCTTCGGGCGCTGCCGGTCCGCGCCCCGATCGTCCGGATCAGCATCCGGGTAGCGCTGCTGGCGAGTTTTGCGGCCGCGGTTGCCGCGGTTGCCATGCCGCGCGGCCCGGGGGCGTACTTGGTCTTCGCGGCGGCGGTCTTCGGGGCGGTGGCTGTTCTGGCGACATCCAGCGTTCAGGAGGCCCTGCGGGTGTTGTGCGGTGCCGCGTGCGCGGGCGGCGGGGTAGCAGGCTTCAGCTTCGGTGTCGGTGCCTGTAATGACGGTGATCTGTTCGCCGGTATCGCGTTCGCCGGCGTCGGTGTTTCGGCCGTCGCGTTCGCCACAGCAATCGTGGCCGGCAGCGGCTGGCTGCGCGTCACCGCATTGCTCGTCGGCGGCTTGTCGGCCATCTGTTTCGGCATCGCCTTGAATTTCGAGAACTCCTCCTTCGGGATCGCGGTAAGCGCGGTGGGCGCTGCGGTAAGCGGGCTCGGGATCGCGACGCTGGTCGGTGGCCGGCCGCCGATCAGCGTCGCGATTTTCGGTGCCGGTCTGGCGATCGCTGTGCTGGGAGTCGCCTCACTCGCTGTCGGCTCAGTCGGGCAGGTCGTTGCGATGATCGTGTTCGGTATCGCCACTGTCTGCTTCGGAATCGCAAAGCTCACTGGCGACAAGCTGCTGTACGGGGCGGCCCTTGCCGGGGGCGGGACGGCGAGCATCGGATTCGGAACTATCGTGCTCGTAGCCGGACAGCCGCTGCCCTCGATCGCCCTTATCGGGCTCGGGGCGGCCTTCCTCGGAAACGGCGTTACCGGGCTGCTCGGTGGTGTCCTCGGCCACCAGCTCCGCGCGGGACTCGCAGACCTCACCCGAGAGCCGGACGCTCGGGCGAAGGGCCCGAGTTGATCAGTCGCTCGAAGGACGCGCTGCCTATATAGCGGTCTCCCAGCGCAACGTCGGGCAACTCGATCCGCCCGCCGCGCGCGTCGGTCCAGCATTCGCTCACCGGTGAGCTACCTCGTTGAGCAGGTGCCGCGGCACGTCCGACCAAACGAACGAACAGCGCGGCGTCGCTGCCGAATCTGTCGCTGCACCACGAGGCCGGCTGGGGGGTTGGGGTGAGGGGCAGGCGGGATCGTTCTGCCCCTGCCCCTCAGATGTATGGCGTGCTTGTGCTGTGGTGTTACCGGCGTACGCGCTTGACCCACAGGGGAGCGACGACGGCGACCAGGGCGATGGCGGCGGCGATCTGAAGGATGTGGCGGATCCAGTCGAAGCCCCCGGTGTCCCTGACGCCCAGAGCAGAAGCGATGAGGTTGCCGATGATGGCGCCGATCACGCCCAGGATGATGGTCAACCAGATGGGGATGTTCTGTCGGCCCGGCAGAATCGCTCGTGCGATGAGACCGATGATCAAACCGGCGATGATGGCCCAGATGAACGACATTGTGCGCCCTTCGGTGAGTGTCCGATGTCCTGCAGATGCCCGTGAAGTACCCGTGGGGATTCGTCGGCTTGCCGGTGAGGATCCGCGCAAGATGCTGGTGCTTGGGTCGGTTGCGACGTGCCTGATCGACGATGACCGTGTTTCCTCAACGTGTGACCGGCAAACACCCGCGTCGAGGTTTAGATGAGCAGGTTTTCCGGATCGCTGATCGGCGCCCTCCCGGCTTCCCAGCCGTGAGACCACCACCGCACGATCTGTCAACCATGGTTGACGGCTTGCCGTTCTGTCAACTACCGTTGACAGGATGACGACCTCGACAGCCATTGCCGCCACTATGCCTGAGCGGCCTCCTCCCCACCCGAGTCGGCTGCTCGTGGCCGGCCTCGTCGTCGGTCCCCTCTTCACCGCGGCGTACCTGGTGGAAGGCGCTCTCCGTGGCGACGGGTACTCCCCGCTCCGCCATCCGGTCAGCTCACTCGCTCTCGGGCCGCAAGGGTGGCAACAGATCGCGAACTTCGTTGTCTGCGGACTGCTGGTGGTCCTGTTCTCGATCGGCCTGCGCCGCACCCTGCGCACCGGCCCGGGCGCGCTGGCCGTGCCGCTACTGGTGGCCGTCTGGGGTATCGGGCTGATCGGCGCGGGAATCTTCGTCACCGACCCGGTCGGCGGTTATCCGACCGCGGCCAGCCCGGTCACCTGGCACGGCCAGCTGCACGATCTGGCCTTCTCCCTGCCCGCCTTCGCTGCGCTGACCCTCGCCATGCTGACCGCGACCGTCGCATTCGCGCGCCGGCGATCGGGCTGGTTCGCCCTGTACTCGGCTCTGAGCGGGACGGCATTCGCCGTGCTGTTCGCCTTCGCGCTGATCGGCTTCGCCGGCACCGACCCGTGGACCTCCACCGCGGGACTGTGGCAACGGCTGTCCGTGTCCGTCGGCTGGCTGTGGCTTGCCCTCCTCGCCACGAACCGCCGCCGAGCGGCCCGCCGAGCGACCCGCCGAGCGACCCGCTGAGCGGGGCGCTGAGCGGGGCGCTGAGCGGGGCGTCGCCGACCGCGTGCGCTGGGAACGGAGCCACCGGCGCGAGCTGGAGGCGCTGCGCCGGGGCTGGCGTCAACGGGTGGCCGACGCCGCGGCTATCCGTCCGTGAGGCGGGGCATGCGGGCCGGGACCGTGCACGTGGTGGTCAGGTCGGTGGGCCGGCCCGACTCCAGGGCCAGCATGATCTCGAGGACGTGCAGGGCCACGTCGGCGCCGGTGCGGTGCGGGGTGTCCGCCTCGATGGCCTCGGCCAGGTCGGCCAGGCCCACGCCGCGCCCGCCGGGCTGGTAGCCGGCGTTCCACGGGACGGTGGTCCAGGCCGGGTCGGCGCGGGTGAAGATCTCCACGTCGCCGTCGAAGCGGTTGGGGTCGGGGACGGACAGCGTGCCGGAGGCGCCGTAGACCTCGATGTGCGGGAGGCGGGCGGCCCAGGTGTCGAAGCTGAACATGACCGTCGTGACCGCGCCGCCGGCATGCGAGAGGTAGCCGGTCGTGTGGGTGTCGACCGCGACCGGGAACGACGCGCCCTCCTTCGGGCCCGAGCCGATCAGCCTCGTGTCCTGTGGGCGCACCGACAAGCCGCTGACCTGGCGGACCGGGCCGAGCAGGTGCACCAGGGTGGTCAGGTAGTACGGGCCCATGTCGAGGACGGGACCGCCGCCGGGCTGGTAGTAGAACTCGGGGTCGGGGTGCCAGCGTTCGTGGCCGGGGGTGGTCATGAAGGCGGTCGCGGCGTGCGGGACGCCGATGGCGCCGGAGTCGAGCACGCCCAGCGCGGTCTGGAGGCCGGCGCCCAGGATCGTGTCGGGAGCGCAGGCGAGCCGGACACCTTCCGACGAGGCGGCGTCGAGAAGAGATTCCGCGAGGAGAAGGGACGGGGCGAGCGGCTTCTCGCCGTACACATGCTTGCCGTTCTTGATCGCGGCGAGGGCGACCGGGGCGTGACCGGCCGGCGTGGTCAGGTTGAGGACCACGTCGACGTCGGGGGAAGCGCACAGGTCGTCGAGGGTAAGGACCCGGGCGCCGGGATGCTGTGCGGCCAGGGCCTCGGCCCGAGAGGACGAGAGGTCGGCGACCGCGGTGACCGGCAGGGACGGGAACCGGGACAGGGTCTGGCTGTACTGGGCGCTGATCTTGCCGGCGCCGACGATGCCGACCCTCATCGGGCCGCCCACAGCAGGCCACGCTCGACGATCGTGCGCACGTTCTCGTCCTCGAGCACCTCGACCCGGTGGCCCGGCGTACACACGAAGACCTTGCCCTGACCCCACTGGCGGGTCCAGACGGCCGGGGCGGTGATCGGCCGCGACCACTCGCCCCACGGCCGGGTCGCGGTGGTGGTCGTGGCCAGCACGTCGTTGTAGTCGTCGGTCAGCACCCAGTACTGCTCGGTGTGGAGCTCGAAGTCGGAAATCCCGGAGGTGATGGGATGATCAGCGACGATCTCGATGCGGTGGTTGACGTAATTGTCCGACATGTCGCCGGTGCGGTCATCGGGAGCGAGCCGTGAGGCGTGCGTCGCGAACTGCCCGCCCACCAGTTGGAGGTAGTCCGAGCTGGCCCGGTAGGAGTCGCAGATCCCGCCGTGCCAGCCCGCGAACCCCGCGCCCCCGCACACCGCCGCGATGAGCCCCTTCAGCGCCTCCGGAGAGATCGTCGACATGGTCACGCTCTGGACGATCAGATCGACCGACGCCATGTACGAGGCTTCGGCGTAGACGGAAGGATCATCGGAGACGCGTACGGAGAAATCGTTGTCCTTGAGGAAGGGGATGAACAACTCGGTGGCCTCGACGGGCTGATGCCCCTCCCAGCCGCCGCGGACTACCAGGGCTTGTCGCATGCCCCATTCTTAACGGGTGGCTGGAACTTCCGGAAGACCCGCGAGAGCCGCCTCGAGCGCGGGGCCGGACAGCTCGTGGTCGACCATCTCCCCGGCCAGGTACCGGCTGTAGGCGGGCAGGTCGAGGTGGCCGTGCCCGCAGAGTGCGGTGAGGATCACCTTCTCCTCGCCGGTCTCCTTGCACCGCAGCGCCTCCTCGACGCAGGCCGCCAGCGCGTGCGTGGGCTCGGGCGCCGGCACGATGCCCTCGGACCGGGCGAACCGGATGCCCGCCTCGAAGCACTCCTTCTGGGTCTTGGCCACCGCCTCGATCAGCCCGAGCTCGTAGACGTGCGAGATGAGCGGGCTCATGCCGTGGTAGCGCAGGCCGCCGGCGTGGATCGGGTCGGGGATGAAGTCGTGGCCGAGCGTGTGCATCTTCATCAGCGGGGTCATCCCGGCGGTGTCGCCGAAGTCGTACGCGTAGGTGCCCTTGGTCAGCGACGGGAAGGCGGCCGGCTCCACCGCGCGGATGATCGGCGACATGGTTCCGGCCAGCTTCTCCCCCAGGAACGGGAAGGCCAGCCCGCCGAAGTTGGAGCCGCCCCCGGTGCAGCCCACGATCAGGTCCGGGGTGTCGCCGGCCTTGGCCAGCTGGAGCAGCGCCTCCTCGCCGATGATCGTCTGGTGCAGCAGCACGTGGTCGAGCACGCTGCCCAGGGCGTAGTTGGTGTCCGGATGCTGGGCCGCCACCTCGACCGCCTCGCTGATCGCGATGCCCAGCGACCCGGGAGAATCAGGGTCCTTCTCGAGTACGGCTCGGCCGGCCGCCGTCAGGTCGGACGGCGACGGCACGTCGGGCACCAGGTTGTACCAGCGGCGCGGCATCTCCGACTCGTCGAGCAGGATCTTCGTGGCGGTCATGGGTGCATCATCGGCGATCCGGCCCGGATTCCTCAGGTCCGACACGACCAGGTCGATCAGAGGGGGCATGGGGACCGGCATGCGCAGGTGGGACACGACTGGGCTGGTGGTGCTGCTGGCCCTGGGCGCGTTCTCGATCGTCGCGATCCAGGTGTCCGGCTCGTCGACCAGGCCGCTGTTCAACGCCGTGGCCGGGTTCGCCCAGCTGTTCTTCGCCGTGCTCGGGCTCGCCTTCGCGATCCGCACCGCCCGCCTGGGCCGCGAGCTGCCGAGACATCTGAGGCGGGCGTGGCGGATGATGCTGCCGGTCTACGTGCTGTGGCCGGTGACCATCGTGCTGTACGCGGTCTACCCGGGGCAGGGCTTCCCCAGCCCGCCGGACATCGGCCGGCTGCTCATCGCCGTGGCCACGCTGATCGGCATCCTGGCCTTCGCGCGGCTGCCCGGCAGCAGCGCCGAACGGGCCAAGCTGCGTCTCGACGCCACCCTGGTCGGCGTGGGAACGGCCATGGTGCTGTGGTTCTTCGTGGTCAGCCCGGCCCTGCGGGACGACGCCACGTCGACGTGGCGGGAGATCGTGCCCAGCGTCGTGCACCCGCTCTTCGGCGCGGCGCTGCTCTTCTGCATCAGCGTGGTGCTGCTCCGCGGGCCCGGCGCGGCCGCCGCCCAGCGCCCGCTGCTGGTGCTGGTCGCCGCGGTGGTCATGATCCTCACCGGGGACATGATCCGGGCGTACGTGATCAACCACGGCGGGCCGGTGATGCCGACCGCCCTGCAGACCACGCTGTGGACCGGCGGCATGTTCCTGTTCATGCTCGCCCCGTACGTGCAGCGCTTGTACTGCCGCCGCCCCGACCGGATCCGCTGGGCCACCGAGGGCGGCGCCTCCTCGCGCCCGCCGCGCTGGCCCTACGTGACCGTGATCCCCGGCTACGCCCTGCTGCTGCTCGAGGTCGGCGCCAAGGAGCCGTACCCGGCCGGCGGCCTGATCGCCGGGGCGATCATCGTCTCGTCGCTGGTCTTCGCGCGGCAGATGATCGCCGCGCAGGAGAGCCGGCGGCTGGCCGTCACCGACGGGCTGACCGGGCTGGCCAACCGCTTCCAGCTGTACGAGGTACTGCCGCGCGCCCTGGCCAAGGCGGCCCGCAACGGCACCCGGGTCGGCGTGCTGATCATCGACATGAACGGCTTCAAGCAGATCAACGACACGCTCGGCCACCGGGCCGGCGACCAGTTGCTGGTCGGCTTCGGCGACCTGCTGCGCCGCTGTGTGCTCGGCTCCGACCTGGTGGCCCGGCTGGGTGGTGACGAATTCGCCATCGTGCTGCCCGAGCTCACCGACGAGGCGCAGGCCCAGGCGGTCATCCGGCGGATCCGGGCGGCGATGGCCGAGCCGATCGACGTCGGCGAGACCCTGGTCCAGCCCAGCGCCAGCATCGGCGTGGCACTGTCCGAGCCGGAGGAACTCGCCACCGACGACGTGGTCGCCCGCGCCGACATGGCGATGTACGAGTCCAAGAAGAACAGGACGCCGAGCCGTTAGCTCTAGGGTGTCGGCGTGGACATCGCGCGTCGTGGCGCCTACCGGCGTACCGCCTTCTTCGTGCTCGCTCTCGCCGCCCTGCTCGCGGTGGCCCGCCCCGGCATGCCGTCCTTCGTGGTCGTCGGCGTCTTCTTCCTCTACGTCGCGATCGCCGCGGTGTGGATCGCCGGTCAGTACGCGCAGAGCCTGGGCGGCCGGCAGGAGGTCGTCCCGGCCTGGCTGTGGGGCCTCGGGCTGCTGGCCGCCGCCGGGCTGATCACGCTCTGGTTCGTCAAGCACTGGAGCGGCACGCTGCTCGGCGGACTGTTCCTGATCTACCTGCTGGCCGGCAGCGCGGTCGCGGCCTGGCGGCAGCGCCCCGGCCTGCCGCGGCGGCTCGGGCTCGGGCTGACGGTCATCGCGGTGCTGCTGACCGTGGCCGGGTCGGCCCTGCTGTGGCTGACGTCGTGGCGGCTCGCGGCCGGCATCGTGCTCGCCCTCGGTGTGCTGCTCTTCCTGCCGCTCGCGCTGACCATCGGGGCGGAACAGACGATCAACACCGTGCGGACACCGTACGCGCTGATCCTCGGCTTTCTGGGTCTGCTCCTGCTGGGCGCGACGGGATATCTCGGTGTCCGGATCAGCCACTCCTCCCTGGTCCTGTGGGTGCTGGGGGCGATCGCGGTGCTGGTCGTGGCCATGGCCTCGGCGACACAGGCGGACGTCGTCCTCATCATGTCGTTGATCGCGGCGATGGGCGTGACCCCGCGCCCGGCCGGCGAGCCCGGCCACCTCGAGGTGCAGGGCCGGCAGCGGGTGCTGGTCGCGCTGGGCGACTCCTTCATGTCCGGTGAAGGGGCGTCGATCTACTACGAGGGTACGGACGAGGCCGACCCGGATCGCGGCGACCAGTGCCGCCGCTCCCCCACCGCCTGGGCCGTGCTCGCCGCGCGGAGCCCCGCGTTCGACGGGCTGGACTTCCTGGCCTGCTCCGGCGCCCGCACCTGGAACGTCCTCCCGCAGCCGCCGGCCGACCCGCCGGCCGACGTGACGCTCACCCGCAAGGGCGTGCCCGCGGCCGTGCCGGACCGGTCCGCGCAGACGCAGCTTCAGCAGTACCAGCAGCAGAAGGGCTTCACGCCGGCCATGGTGGTGCTGAGCGTCGGCGGCAACGACGCCGGCTTCTCGACCATCGGGCAGATGTGCCTGGCCCCCGGCTCCTGCGACGAGAAGGCCGACCTGTGGACCACGTCGCTGGCCCAGGTGGAACGCAACCTGCGGGCGACCTATGTGGCCGTGGACGACAGCTTCCCCGGCGTACCCGTCGCGATCGTGCCCTATCCCGACCCGATCCAGCTCACCCGGGGCTGCAACCAGCTCGCCCTGTCCCGCCGCGAGAAGGAGTTCCTGCACGACTACGTCGGGCAGCTCAACGGCGTGATCACCCGGACGGCCGGCGAGTTCGGCTTCCACGTCGTCGACGACATGCAGCGCGCCCTGGGGTCCGAGCACCTCCAGCTCTGCGACCCGCGGAACGACGGGCGGCCCGGCCTCAACTTCGTCGGGCTGCGGTCGGTGCGGGGCGGCGCCGAGGAGCGCTACAACCCGCGGAACTGGTCGCACAGCAGCCTGCACCCGAACGAACGCGGCCACGCGGCGATGTCCCGCACGTTCCAGGGCTGGCTGGCCCGGCAGCCGTCGCCGCTCCCGCCACGGGTGGCGATCAGCGCCCTCGCGCGCGACCGGCAGCAGGCCGCGCTGACCGCCCAATCCTCCAAGACCCTGACCCAGGCGGCCCAGGAGGCCCGGGCCGAGGCGCCGCTGTGCCAGCTCGGGTACGGCGACGACCAGGGCACCTGCCGGCCGCAGGGTACGGACTGGACGCTGAAGCAGATCGGCCACCTGCTCCTGGCCCGGTGGGGCCTGCTCGCGTTCTTCGCGACCGTGCTGGGCGCCTGGCTCGTCGCGGTCGGCTTCTTCACCTGGCGACGTCGATCTACGGAGGATTCACCATGAGCGACGATCTGTGGGCCGTGGCCGATCTGGTGACGCCGATGGCGGTCCGGGTGGCGGCCACGCTGCGGCTGGCCGATCACATCGCGGCCGGGGTGACCTCGCCCGCGGCCCTGGCCCCGTTGGTGGGCGCCGACCCCGATGCGCTCGACCGGCTGATGGCCCATCTGGTGACCGCGGGTGTGCTGACGCCGTCGTACGGGCTCACCGCCCTCGGCGAGCTGCTGCGCGACGACCACCCGGACGGGCAGCGGGCCTGGCTCGACATCGCGGGAGCGGTCGGGCGGGCCGAGTTGTCGTTCGTCCACCTGCTGCACTCGGTACGGACCGGTGAGGCGGCCTACCCACAGCAGTACGGGCGGGAGTTCTGGGACGACGTGAGCGGTGATCCGGCCCTCTCGGCGACCTTCGACGCGCTGATGGGCGGGCGGCTGGGCGGCGACGCCGGGGAGATCGCCTCGGCGTACCCGTGGGGCGATCTTGGTCGTCTGGTCGACGTCGGCGGCGGGAACGGAACCCTGCTGATCGCCATCCTGCAAGCCCACGACGATCTGCGCGGCACGGTCGTCGACCTGGCCGACCCGGTGGCCCGCGCGACCACGGCGATCGCGGCGGCCGGGCTCACGGCCCGCGCCGACGCCCAGGTGGGCAGCTTCTTCGCCCCGCTGCCGGCCGGGGCCGGGGGCTACCTGCTCTCCGGGGTGATCCACGACTGGGACGACGAGTCGGCCGTGCGGATCCTGCGGCGGTGCGCGGCGGCGGCCGGTGACACCGGCAAGGTCCTGGTCATCGAGGACAACATCGGCGACGACCGGTTCACCTCGGGCGACCTGCGGATGCTCTGCTACGTGCGCGGCCGCGACCGCACCGTCGACCAGCTGAACGAGGTCGCCGCCGCGGCCGGGCTGACGTTCTCGTCGGTGACCCCCGGCGGCAACCGCCTGATCGTCGAGTACCACCGGTAGGTGGCTGGCCCGACCACCTGATCCACGACGCGACGGGGTCAGCCGTTCGGCTTGGGTTGTTCCTGGCGGAGGCCGGTGACCAGCAGGGTGACGATCCGGCGGACGTCGTAGTCCGAGTCCGGCACGGCCCAGGCGCACAGGTCGCCGACCGCTCGGAGCAGTTCGTAGGCGCTGATGTCGGCGACGACCTCGCCCTCGGCCCGGGCCGCGGTCAGCAGGTCGGACAGGACCGGCATCAGCCGGTCGAGGAAGAGCGTGTGCAGCGCCGAGAAACCGGTCGGGTCGCCCTGCATCACCGAGGCCAGGCCGTGTTTGGTGCCGAGGAAGTCGACGAACAGGTGGATCCAGTCGAGCAGGGCGGCGAACGGCGACGACGCTGAGGCCAGCAGGGCCGGGCCGGCGTCGGCGCACGCGTCGATCTGGTGCCGGTAGACGGCGACCACAAGATCGGCCCGGGTCGGGAAGTGCCGGTACAGCGTCCCCATGCCCACGCCGGCCGCCGCCGCGACCTCGCGCACGGTCGCGTCGACGCCGGAGGTGGCGAACACCGTGGCGGCCGCGTCGAGCAGGGCGCGCTCATTGCGTTCCACGTCCGCGCGGCGCTTCGGGGTCGCAGACATCCGTGCATCCTCCCACGCTCTCGGGTCCGCTCGCGGTTTCCCTTGTCGAAACGGAGCATTGCTCCGTATAGTGAACCGGAACGCTGCTCCGATTCTAGCGAGAGGACCACTCATGCTCCTGTCAGCCAAACCGGTCGTCCTGCCGGCGCCTCACCGCGGCGACGACCTTCAGGTCCGCGTCTCGGCCCCGGCAACCGGGCGCGACCTGCCCGTCGTCGTGTTCGCGCACGGGTTCGGGCAGGCCATGGACTCGTACGACCCGCTCGTCGACTTCTGGGCCGACAACGGCCTGGTCGTGGTCCAGCCCACCTTCCTCGACTCGGCCACGCTCGGCCTCACCCCCGCCGACCCGCGCTACCCGGAGATCTGGCGCACCCGCGTCGCCGACCTCGTCCGGGTGATCGACGACCTCGACACGATCCTCACCGCGATCCCCGGCCTGGCCGGGCGGGTCGACCAGGAACGGCTCGCGGTGGCCGGCCATTCCTGGGGCGGCCAGTCGGCCGGGATGCTGCTGGGCGCCCGCGTGCTCGACGCCGACGGCCGGCCCGGCCCGAGCGCGACCGACAAGCGGGTCAAGGCCGGCGTCCTCCTGGCCACGACCGGCCTCGGCGGCGACGACCTCTCGCCGTTCGCCCGGGAGCACTTCTCCTTCATGAGCCCCGACTTCACCGAGCTGACCACACCCACCCTGGTGGTGGCCGGCGACCACGACCAGTCACAGCTGTCCACCCGGGGCCCCGACTGGTTCACCGACGTGTACGACCTCAGCCCCGGCGCCGAGAGCCTGCTGACGATCTTCGGCGGCGAGCACTCCCTCGGCGGCATCCACGGCTACCGGGCGGCCGACACCACCGACGAGAGCCCCGACCGCGTCGACCTGGTCCGGCGGGCGTCGTGGGCCTTCCTGCTCAAGGCGCTCGACATCGACAACACCGCCTGGCCGAAGATCGTGGCGTCCCCCGGCCCCGCCGGGCGCATCGACTACCGGCCGGTGTCGTCCGGGCCGGCCGAGACGTTGTAGGCGTCCTTGGCCGCGACCACGGCCGCCTGAAGGTGTTCCGGGTCGACGCCGTGAACGTTGAGCGGCGGGTGCAGGCGCCGGACCAGCGCGGCCTCGACCACCGCCGGCTCCGCGTCCTCGGCCCAGGTCAACCGCAGGTGAGCGTGCATCCACGCGGACAGCCGCTGCTCGTCCTCGGGAACCAGGACCACCCGGTTGGTCCACATCGTCCGATAGCCCTCGGACACCAGAAGGCCCACCAGCGTGCGGCGCAGGGTCGAGTTGCCCGACCGCCTCAGATGGTTGCGCAGAATCCGGCCCCGCAGGTTGGTGGCCCTTCCGAGGTAGAGCAGCCGCAGCGACGGGTCGTTCTCGTTCGGCGGCCCCGGCAGGTCGGCAAGGACCGAGGAGTCGGCCCACCACGCGTAGACCCCGCTGCCCCGGCTGAGCCCTTTGACGGCAACGTCGAGCTCGAGGGGCAGGCCGGACAGCAGCCGCAGCGCCTCCTCCACCCTGGCCTGGTCGGTCGGGACGTCGTCGTGTCGCATTCCGGAAGTGGTCATCGAGCCCATGCTAGCCTCCGTCTTTCAGTAAGCCGTGCGGGTTGGTCGGGTTTGCTGATCGTGGTGGGTTTGGCCTTGGTGATGTGGCCGCGGGCAGAGGGTGTCGCCCGGCCGGAGGCCGGGTTGCTCCGTGGTCCTGGTTGTGGGTCGGCGGCGGATTTTGTTGTCAGGTAACGGGTTCGGGTAGGGCTGCGAGGCGTTGGAAGGCTTGGACGAGGTCGTTGGTCCAGGGCCAGCCGGCGGCGACGCGCAGGGTGGTGGTCCGGGCGGTGCGGGTGAGTTTCGCGGCGACGTGCAGCAGCCGGTAACGCAGCTTCTTCGGCTCGGCGGCGGCCATCGCGCCGTCCAGGAGCAGCGCTTGAGTCCAGGCGAGCAGGTCGATGCCGGTCAGAGCGAGTTCCAGCCACGCTTGGTTGATTGCGAACTGGCGGGACGGGAATCGGCCGAACCCGGTGGTTTTGCCGGTGCGGATGCGGTCTTCGACGCGGGCATGAGCGCGGTGCCGGACTTCGAGGAACTGGATTGAACCTTGGCCGTGCGGTGTGTCGGTGGCAAAGACCTGATGCCGTTTGCCGTTGACCTGGTCGAACAGCGAGAGTTGCGCGCCGGGGTGCGGACGTTCGCGGCGGCAGATCAGCCGGGTGCCGGTCGGGAACGACGCCAGCAGGCCAGGGCTGGTCAGGCCGGTGAGTTCGACGATCTCGGCGCCGTCACGCAGGCTGCCGTCGCCGTCGATCGCCGCCACCCAATCGTCGGCAGCGGTGATCGCGGCCCGGACTCCTTCGGTGATCGCGACACCGACGGAGAACTCGGTCGCCACACCCTGCTCACGCAGGCCGCGCAGGTGAGCGAGGAACTCGTGGCTGCTGCCCGCCGAGTCGGACCGGACAAGGACCGGAACGCCGTAACGGCAGGGTTCGGGGATCTGCTGCAGGGCCTGGTCCAGGACGGTGATGTGGTCGGCGGCGGTGTTACTGCCGGCGTTACCCGGGCGCAGCATCCCGGCCAGGGCTTCGCCGGTGGCGTCGAGGAAACACAACAGCGGGTGGAATCCGAACGACGCCTTCCAAGTGGGTGTCGCCGATTCCTTCTCCGAATGAGCGAGGACGATCGTCGCGTCGAGGTCCAGCACGAACCCCGGCAACCTGCGGCCCAGGATCGTTGTCGCGGGCAATCCGCGGCGGGTCTCGATCAGCTGAGCCCACGCCAGTTCCCGCGCGGCGGCGCGAGCCGCCCGCAACCGGGCCAGTGCCGCAGTGTCGATCGCGTCGAGGACCCGCCACGCGGTCGGGTCCGAAGCCACCGGCCCGAACAAGCTCGGCTGCTGCCGCAACACCGCGAGATCGCTGATCGCCTCACCACCATCAGCCAGCAGCACCGCCAGATCGACGGCGACGCGGCCCGGCTCATGCACCGAGCGGCGCACCCGGTCCAGCCCGAGCGCTTCAACGAAACCGCTGGTCAACCCGGTCTTATCAGCCAGATCGGTGAGCAGGCGGACGCCGGCATGACCGACCACCCCGCGAGCACCACCGGTGACAACAACCTTCGGACGCGTGCCGGTACTCTGCACCTTGAGAGTGCCTTCCGATGATGGACAGATGTGGCCCTAGACAAGTCCCATCGTTCCAGATCAGAAGGCACTTTCGCGTTCCCGAGGCCCGCCATCAGCAGCCCTTACTGAAGGGCCAGGGCTAGGCGTCGTGCCCGGCCGGCCGGCACACCGGTGGGGCCGCGACGCTATTGAGCGTCTCTCATGACCAGCATTTCCGACAATTTCCTCGTCGTGGCCCAGCTGCGAATGGTCATCGACCTGTAGAGCGGTGAGGTGATGATCGAGCTGAGCCGGCTCTTGGTGCGCTGAGCGCTGAGGCGCTGCGAATAGACGACGCCATTACCCGGCCACACCCGGTCGACGCCGTCGCGCGGATTGAACACCGGCATCACCTCGGCGACGTCGACACCCATCAGGAAGATCGCGTCGCTGTGGAACTTGTCCGGCTGATCACCGAAGCCTTCCGGCCGGTCGTCCACCACCGACCGCAATTGCTGTCGCGAGAGCACCAGAACCTTGATGATCTCGCTGTCAAGAAGAAAGTGTCCGGGCAGCGCCGTTTCGATGCGGGACGCTATCTCGTCAGCATCCTGATCCGACGCCAGAATGGCGTTCCCACTGGCGATGTAGGTCGAGACATCGGCGAACCCGAGCCCTTCGAGGAACTTCTTCAGGCTCGCCATCGGAACCTTGTTCTTTCCCCCTACATTGATGCCGCGAAAGAGAACGAGGAAAGTCTTCACCCGATCATGATACCCGTTACCGATAGTGCGCTACGCGACCGAGCGGCGGTACTGAATCGGTTACACGCCGCACACTCGTCAACTTCAAACCCGTCCGCGCGGGCGGGGTCAACGTTCTTGAAGCTTCTTCCATTCCTCCCACTGCTTGCGGTAGGCATCACGGGCGAGCTCGCCGCTATCGGTTCTGGCCTTGTCGAACAGGTCCCGGAAGACGAGCGCGAAGGCCTTGTCGAACCCGCCAGGCTTGAACGACAGGCCGTCCGGGGTTTTGACCAGAAACGGACGGATGGTTTTCTGAATGGCAGCGTTGTACACCAGCCCGGCCTCCTCGGCCCGACGGGCCGTGGTGAGAACGGTCGTCGTCTCAGCCTCGATCACCTTGCGTGCCCAGGCCGTGCCGTCCTTGACCGTTGTCCTCGACTTAGCCGCTTCCCTCAAAAGGTCTACGTTCTCCGCGTTGGCCGTCTCGTAGATCACTCGTATGACCGCGTCGGACTGGGAGACGTCGCTCGCGATGAAAATCTGCCTGAGCGCGATGTTGGTTACCGACTGCCCGGGATTTCCCGCGTGATAGGTGAATCCCTCTCGTTTGACGCGGGCGATCGCCGCCGCGATCGACGGTGACTTCGACGCGGCCTCTACGACCGCTTTGTCTACGTCGTTGCTGGGCTTCGGTGCAGGCGGTTGCGGGCTCGGTGGTGTTGGCGCCGGTGGTTGCCGCGCAGGTTGCTGGTCGATGGTCACGGGCTCCGCCACGGGCCCTGTCCCGGGATCGGCTACGGACAACCCGCTATCCTCGTCGCCGCGCCGGACGTCCGGGCTGGACGGCAGTTCGGGCAGATCGTCGGCCACCGGCTTCGGTCTGGCCGGAAGGAGGCCGTCGAGCGCCGACAGCGTCCGGGCGCCCGCCTCCCATCCGCCGGGTGCGATGCCCTTCCTCTGCTGGAAATCGCGCACCGCACGGGTCGTTGCGGGACCCCAGACGCCATCGAACCCGTCGAAATCTCCCGTCGAGTGCGTCGGCGGAGAACCAGTCGCGGCGAGCCCCTGCTGCATCATCGCTACATCTGATCTGGCATCCGCCGCCGTCAATGGCGGTGCGTTGTCATGCGCACTCGCCATGCGGGGCTCGCCACCCAGCAACTCGCTCTCCAAGGCGGGATGGCGCTGCACGGTCGCCCCGTGCAGGAGTTGTGTGACTGCCCGGTTGCCGGCCGCGCGCTGCAAGGCCCACATACCCAGCGCGGCCGAGCCGGAGCGCCGAGCGGCTCGGGCACAAGGCGCTTGTTCGGCCGACGAACCCTGCTCCTTGGACGGCCTCCCCAGGCTCATCGTGTCATGCTCGCAATCAGCGCTATCGAAGGCAGCGCCTCTTCGGGCAGCAACGAGGGTAACCTTGCGTTCCCGACCGACCGTATCGGCAGTCGAAGCGGGCCGCCGCCGAAACTCGATCGGTCAAATATACCGGCCGGCCTCACGGGGCTCGAGGCAAGAGCATTGCGGACCGCCCGTGTCGCGAACCTTTACGGTGATCGGTATGCAAGGGCTCAACGACACAATGGCATGATCACTGGGATTGTCATTTTCCAGGACACATTGATCATTGAGCCCTTTCCACCTTGACGAGGGCGCGGGCGGTCGGGCTTTTTCTGGCCGGTCACGTGCGTGATGATGTTGGGCGTGGTTGCGGAGATTCGTCTGGCGGAGGCGTTGGTCGTGGTGGACGTCCAGGTGGCGTTCGTCTGCGGGGCTGGCGCCGTGCCCGCGGCAGCACCTCTGACGGAGGCCATCGTGGGGTTGGTGACGAAGGCGCGGGCGGTCGGGGCGGTTGTCGTTCACCTGCAGAACGATGGGCCGGCCGGGGAGGTGGACGAGCCGGGCACGCCGGGGTGGGAGCTGTACCTTCCGGTCCACGAGGGCGCCGACGAGGTGGTCATCGGCAAGACCGGCGATGACGGTTTTGACGACACCGACCTCGGCGGACTGCTCCACCGTCGTGGCGTGCGCAGGCTGGCGATCTGTGGGGTCATGTCAGAGATGTGTGTCAGCGCGACGGCCCGGGCTGCTCTGCGGCTCGGATTTGGTGTGGTGCTGCCACACGACGCGCATGCGACCTACGACATCCCGGCGGCCCCCGACATCAGTGACGTCGTCCCCGCGGCGGTCGCGTCGCGGGTCGCGGAGTGGGCACTCGGCGACGGTATCGACATCGTGGCGCGTGCTGCGGCGGTCGACTTCGTCGCTCCTGATACCTCACCTGGTGCGGGTCGCCGGGGGGCGACGCCGACCTGCTAACGTCCGCCAGGACCGCTTGCAAGTTGCAATCGCTTGGGAGGTTTGCGATGTCGGACACCACGTGCCACATGTCGATCTCGCTGGACGGCTTCGCCGCCGGGCCGGATCAGAGCCGCGACAACCCGCTGGGCAAGCGCGGCCGGGAGGTGCACAGCTGGCACATCGGCGACCCGCGGGCCAATGACGCCGACAAGATCGCCGCCGAGTGGCTCATGCGCCCGCGCGGGGCCTACGTGATGGGCCGGAACATGTACGGGCCGATCCGCGGGGACTGGGATGAGGAATGGACCGGGTGGTGGGGCGCCGAACCGCCGTATCACGCCCCGGTGTTCGTGTTGACCCACTACGAACATGACCCGATCGAGATGGAGGGCGGGACGACCTTCCATTTCGTCACCGCGGGCTTCGACGCGGCCTACGCCGCGGCGCGCGAGGTCGCGGGCGACAAGGGCGTGGACATCGCCGGTGGGGCCTCGACGGTTCGGCAGGCCCTGATCGCGGGCGTGATCGACGAGCTCACCCTCGACATCGCGCCGGTGCTGCTCGGGTCGGGCGAGCGCATCTTCGACGGGGTCGAGTCGTTCGGCTTCGAACCGGTCGAGGTGCTTCACTCGCCGCTGACCACCCACATCCGCTACCGCCGGGCCGGCTGACCGTCCTACGTCGGATTCCGCACCGGGTTTGCGAGAATCGGCCGGTGAGGCGGTCGCGGGCGGCGGGAGTGGTGGCCGCGGTGGCGGGGCTCGGGGTGGCCACCGGGGCGCTGGCGCCGTTCCGGGACCAGGTGTCGCTGCCGGTTGTCGTGCTGCTGTTCCTCGTGCCGGTGCTGGGCGGGGCGGCGTTCGGCGGGTTGTGGCCGGCGCTGGGCGCCGCGGTGGCCGCGGAGCTGCTGGTCAACTGGTTCTTCGTGCCGCCGTACCGGACGCTGGCCGTGCAGGGCGGCGACAACCTGGTCGCGCTGGCCGTGTATCTGCTGGTGGCGGTGGCCGCGGGGCTGGCCGTGGACGCCACGGCGGCACGGGCCGCGGAGGCCGCGCGGCTGGCCGAGACCGATCGGTTGCGGTCGGCGCTGCTCGGGGCGGTGGGTCATGATCTGCGTACGCCGCTGGCCGGCCTCAAGGCCTCGGTGAGCAGTCTGCGGCAGCCCGACGTCGAGTTCAGCGCCGAGGATCGGGCCGAGCTGCTGGCAACGGTCGAGGAGTCGGCCGACCGGCTGACCGCGGTCATCGACAACCTGCTGGCCGTGAGCCGCCTCCAGGCCGGCGCCCTGGCCGTCGACCTGCGCCCGGTCGCCCTGGACTGGGTGGTGGCCGAGGTCGTGCTGCACGTCGGCGGGGACGTGCTGGTCGACGTACCCGACGATCTGCCGGAGGCCCTCGCCGACGCCGGCCTGCTGGAGCGCGTGCTGGTCAATCTGCTGGCCAACGCGCAGGCCGCGGGCGGGCCGGTGACCATCCGCGGGTGGACGGGCGGGGTGAACGTCAACCTGGCCGTGGAGGATCATGGGCCGGGCATCGCCCCGGAGCGGCTGGCGGCGGCGTTCGCGCCGTTCCAGCGGCTCGACGACCACACCGGCGGCGGGCTCGGCCTCGGGCTGGCCATCGCCCGCGGCTTCACCGAGGCGCAGGGCGGCACCCTGACCGCGACCCCGACCGAAGGCGGCGGCCTGACCATGAGAATCAGCCTGAGGGCGGCGCGGGCCGAGATAAGAGCGGCCGGAGAGGCGGCGGACGGCGGTGGCTGACGGCCGGATCCTCGTGGTCGACGACGACGACCAACTGCGGCGGGCGTTGCGGATCAACCTGAACGCCCGCGGCTATCAGGTGGCGACGGCGGCGGACGGGCGTACCGCGCTCGAAACCGCCTCCACATCGCCGCCCGACCTGGTCATCGTGGATCTCGGGCTGCCCGACCTGGACGGCGTCGAGGTGGTGCGCGGCCTGCGCGGCTGGACCACGACGCCGATCATCGTGCTCTCCGCGCGGGACGCCCAGGCGGTGAAGGTGGCCGCCCTCGACGCGGGCGCCGACGACTACGTGACCAAGCCGTTCGGGATGGACGAACTTCTGGCTCGGGTACGCGCGGCGATGCGCCGGGCCGCCCCCGAGCCGGGCGCCGCCGTCGTGACGACGCCCGACTTCACCATCGACCTCAGCGCCAAGCGGCTGACCCGGGCCGGCGAGGACGAGGTCCGGCTCACGCCGACCGAGTGGCACATGCTCGAGGTGCTGGTGCGTCACCCGGACAAGCTGATCACCCAGAAGGACCTGCTCCGCGAGGTGTGGGGCCCGCGCTACGAGCACGAGACCAACTACCTGCGCGTACACCTGGCGAACCTTCGCCGCAAACTCGAGCCGGAGCCGTCCCGCCCGCGCTACCTGATCACCGAGCCGGGCGTCGGCTACCGCTTCACACCGTGACGACGAGCTTGCCGGCCACCCGGTTGTGCTCCATGTCGTCGTGCGCCTCGGCGATCCGGTCCATCGGATAGACCTTGGCCACCGGCACCCGCAGCCCGGCGTCCAGGAACTCCTGCAGCGCCGCGGCCGGCAGGTTCGCGGCCTCGCCCCCGTAGCCGGTCAGGCGCACCCCGGCGGGCAGGTATCCGATCGGATAGAACTCCGGCACGATCCACTCGTCGGAGAGCAGACCCGAGAAACACACCGTCCCGTGTACGCGCACCGCGCGCAACGTGTCCGGCAGGGTCGGCGTGCCGACCAGTTCGATCGCCCCGTCGACCCCGTCCGGGAAGATCTCGCGCACCTGATCGGCCACGTTCCCGTCGTCGATCAGCACGTGGTCGACGTTCTCCAGCGCGCTCTTCTTGGCCGGGTTGCGGGTGGTGGCCAGCACGGTCAGGCCCCAGTGTTTCGCGAGCACGGCCGCGGTCATGCCGACCGACGACGTGCCGCCCCGGATGAGTACCGACTGCCCGCGCCGCGCGTCCAGCCCGACGGTCAGCGACCCGTACGCGGTCTGCAGCGTCTCCGGGATCGCGCCCAGCTCGGCCGGCTCGCGGTCGCTGCGGAACGGGATCACCTGCCCGGCCGGCACCAGCGTGTACTCCGCGTACCCGCCGTCGAAGGCCCGGCCCATCCCGCCCATCATCGTCATCACCGGCTGCCCCTCGGCGAACTCGCCGCCCGGCGCGGCCGCCACCACCCCGGTCGCCTCGATCCCCGGCACGCGCGGGAACGTGGCGTTCTCGGCCAGGCCGAGCCGCAGATGGAGCTCGGACCGGTTGAGCCCGAACGCGCTGACCTTGATCAGCACCTCGCCCGGTTCCGGCTCGGGGATCGGCAGCCGCCGCTCGACCAGCGCCGACGGCGGGCCGGGCGCGTCCAGCACGATGGCCCGCATGGTGTCGTTCATCTCGGGTTCCTTTCGATGAGCACGCTTCGCAGAGTGGCCAGCGAGCCGGCGAAATCGTCCAGCGGTACGCCCTCGAGCAGCCGGTTCAGCTCCTCGCCGAGCGCCTCCTCGGCCGCGGCGACCAGGTCCCGGCCGGCCGGCGTGATCTCGATGAGCGAGGAACGCCGATCGCCCGGCTTGGCGACCCGCACGCAGTGCCCGGCCGCCTCGATCCGGTCGACCAGCTTGCTGATCCCACCCACCGTGACCGCCATCGTCCCGGCGATGTCCTGCACCCGGACACCCTGGCCGCCGGCGATCACCCGCATCACCTGGAACCGCCCCACGGGCAGCCCGAAGCGCTCCTTCAGCCGCCGATCGACCGCGTCCCACAGCTCGATCTCCACCCTGACCACGTCATCGAACAACGCCGCCAGCCGAGATGTATTCCACGGAATCATTCTGCGATCGTAGGCGGCCGGTTCTCGTACGGGGTGGACAGCACCACCGTGGTGCGGGTCGTGACGTTGGCCGCCGTGCGGATCTGTTGCAGCAGACGCTCCAGGTCGGCCGGACCGGCCACCCGCACCAGCAGCAGGTAGAAGTCTTCACCGGCCACCGAGTAGCAGGAGTCGATCTCGGAGAGATGGGCCAGCCGCTCGGGGGCGTCGTCGGGCTGGGAGGGGTCGAACGGCCGGATCGCCACGAACGCGGTCAGCGGCAGCTCCAGCGCCTCGTACGACACCTTGGCCGTGTAGCCGCTGATCACGCCCCGCTGCTCGAGGCGGCGGACCCGCTGGTGCACGGCCGAGACGCTCAGCCCGACCCGCTCGGCCAGGTCGGTGTACGACAATCGGCCGTCGGCGGTGAGGGCGCCCACGATCGCCCGGTCGATCTCTTCCACGGCGACACCCTAGTCGGGTCATCAAGCACGGCCTAGCGTTCGCCCTTGGCCAGCGCGCGGCTGATAACCAGCCGCTGGATCTGGTTGGTGCCCTCGACGATCTGGAGCATCTTCGCCTCCCGGAACCACCGCTCCACCGGGTGGTCACGCACGTAACCCGCGCCACCCAGGACCTGCACGGCCTCGGTGGTCACCCGCATCGCGACGTCGGAGGCGAACAGCTTGGCCTTCGCCGCCTCGATGCGGAACGGGCGGCCGAGGTCCTTGAGCCGGGCGGCGTGCAGCAGCAGCGCCCGGGCCGCGGACACCTGCGTCGCCAGGTCGGCCAGGAGGAACCCGATGCCCTGGAAGTCGCCGATGGGCCGGCCGAACTGCACCCGTTCGCGTGAGTACGCCAGGGCGTAGTCGAGCGCGGCCTGGGCCAGGCCGACCGAGCACGCCGCGATGCCGAGGCGACCGGCGTCCAGGGCCTGCATGGCGATGGTGAACCCGGCCCCCTCGTTACCGACTAGTCGGTCGGTAGGCACCCGGCAGTCGTCGAAGACGATCTGGGCCGGGGCGGACGAGCGCAGGCCCATGGTCCGCTCGGCCTCCTGCGGCACGAGACCGGGCGTGCCCCGGTCGGCCAGCAGGCACGAGATGCCGGTGGCGCCGGGCCCGCCCGTACGGCAGAAGATGTTGTAGAAGTCGGCCTGGCGGGCGTGCGTGATCCAGGCCTTGGTGCCGTTGACCACCCAGTCGTCACCGTCGCGGACGGCCTTGGTGGTCAGCGACGCGGCGTCCGAGCCGCCGGCCGGTTCGGAGAGGCAGTACGCGCCCAGCAGGTCGCCGCCGAGCAGGTCGGGCAACATCTTGCGCTGGCGTTCGGAGCCGAACTGGGCGACCGGGAAGCACGACAGCGTGTGCACGCTGACCGCCTCGGCCACGGCCAGCCAGCGCCCGGCCAGGACCTCGAGCACCTGCACGTAGACCTCGTACGGCTGACCCGAGCCGCCGTCGTCCTCGGCGTAGGGCAGCCCGAGGAGGCCGGACCGCCCGAGGGTCAGCATCACCTCCCGGGGGAATTCGCCCCGCTCCTCGAAGTCCGCGGCCCGGGGCGTGAGCTCCCCGTCGGCGATCTCCTCGGCGAGTCCCAGCAGCTGGTACGCGTCGTCCGTCGGCAGCACCCGCTCCACCATGGCCCTAGCTTAACGCTCGTTTGGTTTTTGTGGGGGTGCCCTGTTCCACATTCGCCACCTGGTGAAGCGCCTCGAAAGTGAATTGAGACAGGGCATAGGCTCACCGCATGTCTGAACCTCGACAGCCGCTCCTCGCCGTGGACGCGCCGAGCCTCTACTTCCGTGCGTTCCACGGGATTCCCGAGAAGGCCGCCCAGACCAAGGCCGGCGAGCCGGTGAACGCCGTCCGGGGATTCATGGACATGATCTCCCAGCTGATCCGCACCCGGCGCCCCGACCGCCTGGTCTGCGCCCTGGACGCGTCGTGGCGGCCGGCCTGGCGGGTCGAGCTGGTGCCGTCGTACAAGAAGCACCGGGTCGCCCACGGCGACGTCGAGGTGGTGCCGCCGTCGCTCGAGAAGCAGATCCCGATCCTCCTCGAGGTGCTCGCCGCGGTCGGCGTTCCCGCCTTCGGCGTCGACGGGTACGAGGCCGACGACGTGCTCGGGACGCTGGCCGCGACCCAGCCCGCCCCGGTCGAGGTGGTCTCCGGCGACCGCGACCTGTTCCAGCTGGTCGACGACGAGCGCGGCACCCGGCTGCTCTACTGCGGGCGGGGCGTGGCCAAGCTCGAGGACGCCGACGACGCCCTGGTCATGCAGAAGTACGGGGTGCCGGCCCGCTGGTACGCCGACTTCGCGGCGATGCGCGGCGATGCGAGCGACGGCCTGCCCGGCGTCCCGGGTGTCGGCGAGAAGACCGCCGCGCGCCTGGTCAACCGGTACGGCGGCGTCGACCAGATCCTGGCCGCCCTGGACGACCCGGACGCCGGCTTCGCCCCGGGCGTCCGTAACAAGCTCAAGGACGCGAAGGAGTACCTGGACCGGGCCCTGCCGGTGTGCAAGGTGGCCCTCGACGTGAAGCTGCCCGACTTCGACCCGGCCCTGCCCAAGGCGCCCAAGGACGAGGAGAAGCTGCTCGCGCTGGCCGAGCGGTGGAACCTGGCCGGCTCGGCCCGCCGGCTCGTGGACGCGCTGGCCGGCTGACCGGACGGACCCGGCCCGGCCCAGGACTGGCATCGAGCGTCAGCCCGGCCGGCCCACCGGCTCAGGGGTGCGCTCGGGCGCCGGTTCACGGCGCGAGGCGACCACGTCGACGACCGCGGCGACCAGCGCCACCAGCACGAAGCCGATCGCCACGAGCAGGGCGGCCCGCAACGCCGGGATCCAGTCTCCGCGCGAGCTCGCCAGCTGGGCGAAGAAGACCGTCCCGGCCACGGCGATGCCCAGCGCGGTGCCGATCCGCTGCCCGGTCTGGAGGACCGCCCCGGCGCTGCCGGCCCGCCGCACCGGCACCTCGGCCAGGGTGAGCGTCTGGTTCGGGCTGATCACCAGGCCGCTGCCCACCCCGGCGACCAGCAACGGGACGGCGGCCGGCCAGACGCCGCCGCTGCCCGCGACCAGGCTCAGCACGAGCACCGTCGCCCCCAGGCCGCCGGCCACCATGACCAGCCCGGTCACGACCAGCGGGCGGCCCGACCGCGCCACGATCCGCCCGCCCAGCGCCGACGCCGCCGCCGCGCCCACCGCGAACGGCGTGACCGCCAGGCCGGACGCGAGCGCGCTGAACCGCAGCCCGTTCTGGAGGTAGAGCGTGTAGGTGAAGAAGATGACCGGGAAGCCGGCGAAGTAGAGCATGCCGATTAGGGCGCCCAGCGCGTACGACCGAACCCGGAACAGGCCCATCTCGATGACCGGCGTGTGGCTCCGGGCGTGGTGGCGCTCCCAGGCGTAGAACGCGGCCAGCACGGCCACCGAGGCCGGGATCAGCAGCCACTTGGCCGGGCCGTGCCACTCCCGTTCCTGCACCAGGGGCAACAGCAGCAACAGCACACCCAGGCCGAGCAGCAGGACGCCGATCGGGTCGAGCGACTCCCGTTTCGCCTTCGCCTCGGCCGAGCCGGGCAGGTAGCGCATGGCCAGCACGATGGCCGCGATGCCGATCGGGACGTTGATGTAGAAGATCCAGCGCCAGCCGCTCTCGGCGCCGAACAGGGCGATCAGCAGCCCGCCGAGCAGCGGGCCGACCGCCGTGCTGACGCCGATGGTGGCGCCGAGCAGACCGAACGGCTTGCCCCGCTCCTTCGGCTCGAACAGCTGCTGGATCAGGCCGGACACCTGCGGGTTGACCACGCCGGCGGCGGCGCCCTGGATCAGCCGGGCGACGACCAGGAACAGCGCGCTCCGAGCGAGGCCGGCGGCCGCGCTGGACAGCGTGAACAGCGCGACGCCGACGATGAACACGTTGCGCCGGCCGCGGGCGTCGCCGAACCGGCCGGCCGGCACCAGCAGCAGCCCGAAGGTCAGCGCGTAGCCGGACAGCACCCACTGGAGATCCCCCGCGGACAGGTCGAGGTCGGCGCGGATGGAGGGCAGGGCGACGTTGACGATGCTCACGTCGAGCAGCGTCATGAAGCCCGCCACCAGCGCGACGGACATCGCCTTCCAGCGGTTGCGGTCGGTCATCACCGCGGACTGCCCCTGGCCGGGCCGCCGCAAACTGCGAGCGCCGTCACGGCAGCCGATAGGGCCGCACGTCGGAGAGAACAAGCAGCGCGGCGCCGACGAGGAATCGCACGCGATGAATCTAGTCTCGCGGTATGACAAGTTTCGTCGTGGTGGGCGCGGCCTGGCGGGCCGAGATGTTCTGGCGGATCGCCGCCGAGATTCCGGGACTGGAGTGCCTGGGCGCGGTCGTGCGCTCGCCGCGCGACCTGGCCGTGCCGGCGCTGACCTCGCTGGACGACGGGCCGCGGCCGGACTTCGTGGTCACCGCGGTGCCGTGGGACGTCAACCCCTCGGTGGTCCGCGCGGCGGTCGAGCGTGGCCTGCCGGTGCTGGCCGAGACCCCGCCCGCCCCGGACGCCGACGGCCTGCGCTCGCTCTGGGCCGACGTCGGCGCGTCCGGCCTGGTCCAGGTGGCCGAGCAGTACCTGATGGTCCCGGCCCACGCGGCCCGTCTGGCCGCCGTCCGGGCCGGGGTGATCGGCACGCCCACGCAGGTGCAGGTGTCGTCGACGCACATGTACCACGCGATCTCGATGATGCGGGGATTCATGGCGATCGGGTACGGGCCGGTCACCGTCCGGGCCACGCGCACCACCGCGCCGCTGGTCGACCCGCTGACCCGGGACGGCTGGACCGGCGACGACGAGCCCAAGCCGGCCACCACCACGTTCGGCGTGCTCGACTTCGGCGACGGGCGTTCCGGCCTGTACGACTTCACCGACAACCAGTGGCACAACCAGTTGCGGTTCCGGCGGCTGCTGGTCCGCGGCACGCACGGCGAGCTGCGCGACGACGAGGTGGTCCGGCTGCTCGGCCCGGAGACCATCGCGCGGACGCCCATCGTCCGCCGGCAGACCGGCTACGACCTCGACCTCGATGGCTACAACACCGACCACCTGACGTTCGGTGACCGGGTGCTGTTCCGGAACCCGTTCCCCGGGCCGCGGTTCAACGACGAGGAGATCGCGATCGCCACGCTGCTGACCCGGATGGCGGACTGGGTGCGCGGCGAGGGCTCCCCTCCGTACCCGCTGGCCTCGGGTCTTCAAGATCATCTTCTGGCGCTGGCGGCCGAGGAGGCGGCCGACACAGACCGGACAGTGGTGACGTCGCGGGAGGCGTGGGCTCAGGAATGGGCGGCGCCATCCGATCTTCCCGATGACGGGGTGATCGCCGGATCGGAGTGACGGATGCGGGCGCGTGTGGCGCAGTGGTGCTTCGTCGCCTGGATCGTGCTCCTGTCCGCGATCTACTACGCCTGGCCGGGCAGCCACGTGTACGCCTGGAGCGCGATCGGCCTGTCCAGCACGGCGGCGATCGTGGCCGGCGCCGTTCTGCACCGGCCACACCGCCGGCTGCCCTGGGCGCTGATCGCCGCCTCGGTCGCCTGCTTCGCGGCCGGCGACTCGATCTACTACGTCCAGGCGCTGAGCGGCACACCATCGTTTCCCGGGCCGGCCGACATCCTCTACCTGGTCGTCTACGTGCTGCTCGCCGCCGGGCTGCTCATCTTCGTACGCGTACAGGCCGGCGCCGGCAGCAACCGCGCCGCCCTGCTCGACGCCCTGGTCCCCACCGTCGGCCTGGGCCTGCTGTCCTGGGTCTACCTGATCGCGCCGTACACCCGCGCCACCGACCTGTCGCTGCTGGAGAAGGTCGTCTCGGTCGGCTACCCGCTCGGCGACGTGCTCTCGCTGGCCATCCTGCTGCGCCTGCTGGTGGCGCCGGGCCGCAGCCCACGGTCGCTGACCGTGCTCGCCGCCGGCATCGTCGGCCTGCTCGCCTCGGACGTCGTCTACGGGCTGGCCCGGCTGGACACCGCCTGGGCCACCGGCAGCCCGGTCGAGATCGGCTGGATCCTCTACTACCTGTTCCTCGGTCTGGCCGGCCTGCACCCGTCGATGACCCAGCTGGGCAACCAGCGCGAGGCGCACGCCGAGGCCGGGCCGGGCAGCCGCCGGCTCGCCATCATGACCGTCGCCGCGCTGATCGCCCCGGTGGTGCTCTACATCGAGTACCTGCAGAACGAGATCGACGACGCTCCGGTGATCGCGGCCGCGGCCGCGCTGATGTTCCTGCTCGTGCTCTCCCGGGTCGGCGGGCTGATCACCGCGCAACGGCAGGCCGCGGCCCGGGAGCGGGGGCTGCGGGAGGCGAGCGCGACGCTGTTCTCGGCCGCCACGTTCGACGATGTGCAGGGCGCGCTGCGGGAGGCCACCGGCAAGCTGATGCCGCCGGCCAAGCCGTACGAGCTGTTCATCACCGAGCGCGAGCTGGGCGACGAGCGCTGGGAGCCCGGGTTCGGGCTGGTCCCGGCGGTCGAGGTGCCGCCGGACGTGCCCACCAACGGATACGACACGGTGCTGTACGGCGTGGTCCCGCTGCCCGGCACGCCACCCCGGCTCGGCGTCGCCGCGCTGGGCGCCCCGCTCGGCGTGCTGCACTCGGTCCGCCCGTCCTTCGAGGCGCTGTTCCAGCAGGTGGCGGTGGTTCTCGAACGCATCCGGCTGACCAGCGAGGTGCACCAGCGGGACAGCGAGGCCTATTTCCGTACGCTCATCCAGAGCGCCTCCGACGTCATCCTGATCATCGGCGACGACGACACCATCACGTACGCGAGCCCGTCCGCCGCCACCACCTTGGGCCGCACCGAGCTGACCGGGCAGCCGCTCACCGCGATCATCGCCGACACCCACCGGCACGAGCTGACCGACCTGCTGGACCAGGTCCGGGTCGGGCGCGGCGCCACGCTGGACGGCGCCGACCTGACCGCGGTGTGCGCCGACCGCCGCCTGCTCCAGGTCGAGTGCGACGCCCGCGACCTGAGTGACGACCGCACGGTCAAGGGCGTGGTGCTCACCCTGCGGGACGTCACCGAGCGCCGCCGGCTCGAGAACGACCTGGCCCATCAGGCGTTCCACGACGAGCTCACCGGCCTGGCCAACCGGGTGCTGTTCCGCAACCGGCTGGAGCACGCGTTCACGCTGGCCGAGCGGGACGGCGCGGCGATCGGCGTGCTGTTCGTCGACATGGACGACTTCAAGGAGGTCAACGACACGCTCGGGCACGCCGTCGGCGACCAGTTGCTGGTCACCGTGGCCAAGCGGATCGCGTCGGCGGTCGGGGCCGGCAACACGGCGGCGCGGATGGGCGGCGACGAGTTCGCCATCCTCATCGAGCAGAGCGACGACCCGGGCGCGGCCGAGGACATGGCGGCCCGGATCGTGGCCGCGCTGAGCGTGCCGGTCGACCTGAGCGACGGCCTGGGCGGCATGTACGTGGTCAGCGCGGCGTCCAGCGTCGGGGTGGCGGTCAGCCGGGACGCGAAGAACGCGACCGAGCTGCTGCGGCACGCGGACATGGCGTTGTACCTGGCCAAGGGCGCGGGCAAGGGCACCTGGCAGCCGTACCGCAGCGACCTGCACTCGGCGATGAAGGAACGGCTGGAGATGCGCACCGCGCTGCACGACGCGGTCGACTCCGAGCAGTTCGTGATCCAGTACCAGCCGATCGTCGAGCTGAGCGGCCGCGCCCTGGCCGGGGTGGAGGCGCTGGTCCGCTGGCAGCATCCGGCCCGCGGGCTGCTCGCGCCGCAGCACTTCATCGAGCTGGCCGAGGAGAACGGCGCGATCACCGGGATCGGCGCCTGGGTGATGCGCGAGTCGCTGCGCCAGGTTGTGGCCTGGGGCCGGTCCGGGGAGGCGCCCGGCTACGTGAGCGTGAACGTGTCGGCCCGGCAGTTCCGGTCGGCCGGGTTCGTCGGCCAGGTGCGCGAGGCGCTGGCCCAGACCGGCGCGCGGCCCGGGCAGCTGCTGCTGGAGATCACCGAGAGCCTGGTGCTGCGCGACGTCGAGCAGGTCTGGAAAGACTTGCGAGAGCTTCGATCGCTGGGCGTACGCATCGCGATCGACGACTTCGGCACCGGTTACTCGTCGCTGAGCTACCTGCGCCAGATGCCGGTCGACGTGCTGAAGATCGACAAATCGTTCATCGACGACATCCTCGGCAGCGGCCAGCAGCGGGCGCTGGTCAACGCGATCGTCACGCTGGCCCGCAACCTCGACCTGACCGTGGTCGCCGAGGGCATCGAGGAGCCGGCCCAGCACGAGCTGCTGGAGCGCATGGGCTGCCCGTACGGCCAGGGCTATCTCTTCGCGAGGCCGGTCTGGCCGGACGTGGTCACCGGGTGGATCCGCTCCAGCCCCGCCGTCTTCCCGGTGTAGAACGTCGCGGCCGGGCGCTGATCAGCGCCGAGTAACCCGGCCGAGACCCGCCGGGTGAGACGGTGGGTGAGAGGCACACGGTGGGGGGGGGGGCCGTGGTGGGGGGGGGGGGGAGGCCGGGGGGGGGTCGCGGGGGCGCCCCCCCCCCCCCCGCGCGTTCCGCGGTGTGTGGGGGGGGGGGGGGGGCGGCCCCCCCCCCCCCCCCCCCCCGGCCGTTCCCGTCCTGATCAGACGGTCGGTTCGATCCACACGTTGCGGTAGCGGACCTTGTTGCCGTGGTCCTGCAGGCGGATCGCGCCCGTCGAGGGACCCTCGGCGATGTTGCCGCCGGTGCCGCGCGGCAGTTCGACGTTGTCCTGCACCTTGACGCCGTTCCAGATCACCGTGATCCGGGCGTTCTCGGTCTTGACGCCGGCCGCGTCGTAGCGGGCCGCCCGGTACGTGACGTCGTACGTCTGCCACGTCTCCGGCGCGGTCGCCGCGTTCACGTCCGGCGCCTTGATCGTGTACATGGCGCCGGCCTCGTTGTTGTCGAGCGTCGTGTCGCCGTACGAGTCGAGGATCTGAAGCTCGTACCGCTCCTGCTGGTAGACGCCGCTGTTGCCACGGTTCTGGCCGGTGACGTCCGGGGGCAGCAGCGGGACCTTGAACTCGACGTGCAGCTTGTAGTCGCCGAACGCCTCCTTGGTGCGCAGGTCACCGCAGCAGACCTCGACCGCGTTGCCCTCGACCGACGGCCACTCGGGGAACCGGCCGTCGGTGTGCTGCCAGTCGGCCAGGCCGGTGCCGTTGATCAGGTTGATCCGCTCGCCCGGCTTGCGGATGCTGATCGCGTCCAGGTTGACGTGTCCGGTGTCCTCCGCGTCGACCCGGTAGCTGATCGTGTTGATACCCCGCTTCAGCGTCAGCTTCTCGGTCGCCTGCGCCCAGTCATCCCACGTCACCGTGGTCGGCAGGGACACCTGACGGACCTTGCGGTTGTTCACGTAGACGCTGACCGTCTTGGTGCCGCTGAACGGGTTGGGACCGTTCGAGTAGCGCAGGCCGACCGCGTACTCGCCGGCCTCCTTGACCTTGACGTGGGTCGTGACCTTGGCGTTCATGGTGCCGAAGCCGGCCACGAACCCGACGCCGGTGAAGCCGCGGTGGTCGGTGGCGAAGGTGGCGCCGCCACCCGGCTCGCCCGCCTCGAGGTCGTAGAAGACCTCCTGCTCGGGGGTCACGCCCGGGATCTCGTTGAGCGTGTACCAGGCCTCGGTGCTCCACAGGGTCTCGCCACCGCGGGCCGCGAACGGCCGCGGCGAGCGCAGGTGCACGACCCGGTCGCGCTTGAGTCCGGCGATGTCGAGCTTGACGGTCTTGCGGTCCTTGGAGACCGACACGCCGGTCACGTTCAGCGTCTCCTGGTCGACCTTCGGGCCGCCGTACTGGGCGCTGGCGACATACCGCCACTGGTCGACCTTGTACGCGGTCGCCAGCTTCTCGATCGTCTCGTCGGACAGCGGCTTGGTGTACTCGATCTTGAAGCCGGTGCCGGTGGCGCTCATCGTCTTCATGTCGAACACGTTCGTACCGTTGGGGGTGAGCTTCTGGAGCCCGAACTTGAGCTTGCCGTCCTGGCCCCAGTTGCCGGTGTCCCCGATGCCGCCGACGTAGATGTCACCGTCCGGGCCGAGCGACACCTCGTTGATGCCGGCCTCGAGGCCCTGGGTGTGCCGGAACAGGGCGCCCTGCTCCTGGCCGCGCACCGTCTCCAGGGCGGCCCGCTGGAGGCCGCCGTAGGTGACGTCGCCGATCACGAACTGACCGCGGTACGGCCCGGACTTGAGCAGCACCGGGGTGCTCGGCGAGTTGGCGATCTCGTTCTGCGGCATCCACAGCACCGGCCGGGTCACCGGGTTGCCGTCGAACTGCCCGTCCGGGTTGGTGTAGTGGTTGTAGAAGTCGCCCTGCTGGATCTTGACCAGCTTCGAGGACGGGAGCCAGCCACCCTGGTTGTCCGTCACGTACACGTCGTTGCCCTGGCCGAAACCGATGCCGTTCGGCGTACGCAGCCCGCCCGCGACCGTGGTGACCTTGCCGGTCTTGCGGTTGATGACGAGGCTCACGCCCCGGCCGGGCGAACCCTGCGGGTCGGTCGTGGCGCCGCCCAGGTTGATCGACACCGACAGGTTGAGGTAGAAGTTGCCGCCCTTGTAGAGCAGGCCGAACGCGAACTCGTGGAAGTTACCGTCGTACGGGAAGGTCGCGACCGTCCGCTTCGCGTCCAGCACCTCGTCGCCGTCGGTGTCCTTCAGCTCGGTGAGCTCGTGCTTCTGCGACACGTAGGTCAGGCCGTCGACGTACGCGATGCCCATCGGCTCCTTGAGACCACCGGCGAGCCTCGTGTACGTGACCTGCTCGGGCGAGGTCGCCCCGGTCACGTGGTCGAGCAGGTAGACCTCACCGGCGTTCTTGTCCGAACCGCCCCAGGTGGAGATCAGCAGCTTGCCGTCCGGGCGCCAGGCCATGCCCGACACGGTCGGCTCGAAGCCCGGCGGACGCAGGTTGGTCAGCGTGTAACCGGGGTTCACGTCGGTCAGCGGGAGGCCGTCACCCGGGGAGTCGGCGCCGGTGGTGCACTCCTTGCGACCCGGCGCGGTGACCCGGACCGTCTCGGCGTCGGTGCTGAGCACCGTGTTGGGCACCAGGGCGAACTCGCTCGCGCCGGGCGGCTGCCAGGCCAGCGTGAGCTGCTGGCCGCCGCTGCGCTCGAAGTGCTCGATCCGCAGCCCGTGCACACCCGCGGTGAGCTGGACGGAGCCGTCCTTGGGCTCGGCGCCGTGCAGGCCGTCGTGGTCGATCACGACCTTGTCGTCGACGTACAGCTTGGAGCCGTCGTCGCTGGTCAGCCGGAACGCGTACGAGCCGTCGGACGGGACCGTGAGGTTCGCGATGACGTGGGTGAGGAAGTTGTCCTCGAAGCCGAACTGTTCCGCGGTGGTCCAGTCGATGCTCTGCATGAGCTTGTCCACGTTGGGCGTCTGGCCCTGCTTGAGCTCGCAGATGGTGTTCAACGGCCCGATGTCGTACGTACGCATCGTGACGCCTGGCTCTTGCGGCGGTATCTCGTCGGCGGCGTACGCCGGCGTGGCGATCGCCAGCGACCCCACAAGGGCCGTGACGAGCAGTGGACGGATCATCGGCGCTCCCCGGGTGTTACACGAGAGATTCGGATTGATGAACATGTTGGTCCACTACCGACGCCACGTCCATATCTTTCGCCGTATATAAAAGAACTTTTCTCTCGCGCGCCGAAAGTCCCTCGGAGGGATATGCGAGCTTCGCGATTAATGCATGGGTGGTCCCGCTGGTTAACCTGTCGCGGTGTCAGCTCTCACCCGGCGGCGGATCGGCTCGGTCGAGATCCTCGCGATAGCTGGCCGTCCTGCTGTCGATCTGCACTTCGCGGCGGCCGTGCTGGCCGCCCTGCGCGTCGGGGCGGTGCTCCTGTGAACCGCCAGGCCCAGGCCGTCATCCTGCTCCTCTTCGGCGGCGCGATCGCCAAGGCCGGCGTCACGGACCTGTCGCTGCGCTACGTGAAGGAGGGCCTGCGCCCGTTCCTGGTGGTCGCCGGCCTGCTCCTGGTCACGGCCGCGATCATGACCCTCTGGTACGACCTCCGCCCGCCCCGCCGCGCCACGGGCTCCTCTCCGGCCGCCGGCTCCTCTCCGGCCGCCGGCTCCTCTCCGGCCGCCGTGGTCGAGGACGGCGGGCATGACGACCACGGCGGCGCCCACCACGAGCCGCGAGTCGGATGGCTGCTCATTCTTCCGGTGCTGGGCCTGCTCCTGGTGTCGCCACCCGCCCTCGGCGCGGACGCCGCCGAACGCTCCGGCAGCGTCCTGAGCGTGGCACCTTCCGACGCCGTCTATCCCGCCCTGCCGCCCGGCGACCCCGTGCCGGTGAGCCTCCTCGACTACGCCTCACGCGCCGTCTTCGACGACGGCAGAACCCTTCGGAGCCGCACGGTACGGCTGACCGGCTTCATCACCCCCGGCCCCGACGGCGCCCCGATGCTCACCCGGATGGTCCTCTCCTGCTGCGCCGCCGACGGCCGCCCGATCAAGGTGGCGCTCGCCGGCAACCTGCCGTCCGGCCTGGCCCCCGACACCTGGGTGGAAACCGACGGCACGTGGATCAACCGCACCGCCGCCGACGAGATCAACCAGGCCGCCGTCCCCTACCTGGAGGTCCGTACCTGGAAGCAGATCCCCGCACCAAGGCAGCAGTACGAGTGACCGAGCCACGCAACCGCGTCGCCTTGATCGGCCTGGCCGCCGCTCTGGCCGCCGCGGCGTTCCTGATCCTTCTGCCCCAGCGGGAAGACCCCGCGCCCACGACGCCGGCCGTGTCGCGGGCGCAGCGGGCCCAGTTCGCCGGGAACCTCGCCGACGGGCCGATCTTCACCCCTGGGCTCTTCCTCGACGCGCGCAGTGCCATCGGCACCTCGCCCAGCCCGGCGGGTGATCAACTCCGGCTCGTGGCGCGGGCGGCGGACGGGTCCTTCGCCGAGTTGCGGCGCCGGCCGTTCGCGGACATCCCGGTGTTCGACTCGTTCACCACGGACGGCACGACGATCGCCTGGGTGGAGTCCTCGACCTCGCAGGGTGACGACGGCCGGGTGGCCACCGAAATCTGGGCGGCTGATATCGGCACCACCAAAGCGCGGCGGCTCACCGCCGACACCGGAAACTTCGTCGGCTACGGCTCGGCCTACGACCTGGTCATCGCCGACGGCGCCGTGCACTGGGCCGCCGCGGCGGCCGGCACAACAACGACGGCCACAGCAACGCCCGGCGGAACGCCAAGCGCCAGAGAAACGCCCGGCGCGGCGACGGATGTGGAGCCCGTCGAGCGCACCGAGATCCGCTCGGTCCCGCTCGCCGGCGGCAAGGTGACTGTGACGGTGACGGATGGGGTGTGGGCGCTGTCCGCCTGGCCGTGGCTGGTTGACGGCGCCGGGGATCAGACCGGGGCTACCACCCTGCGCAATCCGGTGACCAGCCGGGATGTCGAGGTTCGAATCAGCGGCGCCGAGCTGGCGACCTGCGTCCCGGCCTGGTGCCGCGTGATGGTGGTGGCGGCGGGCGGGCTGGCGCGGATCGACGTGATGCGGCCGGACGGCAGTGACCGGCGGCAGATCGCGGGGCCGGAGGCTACCGCGGCGCTCACCGACGCGGCCCTGCTGGACCGGTTCGAGGTGCTCGGGCGGCCCCGGCCCGACTCGGATCTCACCGGGACGGAGGCTCTGGTGGTCCATGACCTCGCCGACGGTACGACCACCGAGCTGGCCGCCGACGCCGGCACCGCGCACGCCCGCAACGGCGTGGTCTGGTGGTCTACGGGAGATCAGGACACCACCGTCTGGCACACGATCGACCTGCGCACCGCCTGAGGACCTCTGCTGCGCTCCAAGGTCAACGGCGCCCGCCCTGAGCGGAAGCCAAGCGCAGGCGGATCAGCGGCAGGAACACGTCGTCCACGATCTCGACGATGCTCTCGTCGGACAGGGGCTTCATGGTCAGCATCGCCTCGCCGCGGAGCAGGTCGAAGGGCAGCTCGCGGATCCGGCGTGGCAGGTCGGCGGGGGCCTCGCCCCGGGACGCCGCGCGGGCGAGGACCTCGTCGAGGACCTGCGGGCGGTCGCCGATCAGGTGTCGGCGTAGTTCGGCCGGGGTGACGCCGGTGTCCTCGTAGAACGAGCCGACCTGCGCGCCGATCACGGCCATGGCGCTCAGCCGGACGGAGTTCGTGAAGCGGAGCAGGGTCAGCATGTCGTCGCGGAGGTTGCCGGTGTCGGGAGTGGGCGGCCGGGTGCGTTCGCCGAACCAGCGGATCGTCGCCAGGAGCAGGTCGGCGCGGGTGGGCCAGCGCCGGTAGAGGACGGGCCGGCTGGTGCCCGCCCGTTCGGCGACGGCCTCGATGGTGAACCGGGCGTACCCGGACTCCTGCAGCTGCTCGGCCGCGGCCGACAGGATCGCCTCCTCGAGGGCGGCGCCGCGGCGACGAGATTTAAGACTCACTTGCGTACCTTATCAGCCGGGGTTACGGTCTTAAGAAACACGGACGTATCTTATGAAGCCCTGGGGGACCCCATCATGCCCACCGCACTCGTGTCCGGCGCGAGCATCGCCGGACCAGCCGTCGCCTACTGGCTGCACCAGGCCGGATGGGAGGTCACGCTCGTCGAGCGGGCGACCCGCATCCGCGGCGGCGGCTATCCGATCGACGTCCGCGGGTCGGCGGCCGAGGTCGCCCGGCGGATGGGCATCTACGACGCGATCAGCGCCGCCCGCACCCGCCACCAGACCGCCCGGATCCTCGCGCCGATCGGGCGCCCGATCGCCTCCTTCGCGCTCGGCGACCTGATCGCCGGGGTCAGCACCGAGGACGTCGAACTGCCCCGCGGCGAGCTGACGCGCATCCTCTACGACCTGACCAGGAACGACATCGAGTACGTCTTCGACAACTCCGTGGCGGCCATCGACGAGCATCCCGACCGGGTCGACGTGAGCTTCGTGACCGGGCCGCCGCGCACCTTCGACGTGGTGATCGGCGCCGACGGCATCCACTCGACGACCCGCCGGCTCGCGTTCGGTCCCGAGGAGCGGTTCATCCGGCACCTCGGGCCATGCGCGGCCATCTACGACATCGACGAGCCGATCGGCGAGGCGGGCGTCGGCTACATGTACAGCCGCCCCGGCAACACGATGATGGTCGGGCGCGGCGAGACCGGTCCCGCCCGGGCCTTCCTCGCCTTCGAGGTTCAAGACCCAGGTTCGGTTGATGTACGCGACCCCGCCGCCGCCGCGCGACTGGCCGAGCAGGTGTACGGCGACGCGCGCTGGCCCCTGGCCGCCCGGGTCGTGCGGGCGCTGCCCGAGGCCGGCGACCTGTACTTCGACACCGTCAGCCAGGTCCGGATGCCGTCCTGGAGCACCGGTCGCGTGGCGGTGGTCGGCGACGCGGCGTTCGCGCCGTCGTTCCTCTCGGGGCAGGGCACGAGCATCGCGCTGATCGGCGCGTACATGCTGGCGGCGGAGCTGGCTACCGCCCCCGATGGCCCGGCCGGCGCGCTCCGGGCGTACGAGAACCGCTTGAGGCCCTTTGTCGAGCGCAACCAGGCACTCGCCCTGCGCCCGCACTCCAGCGTCCTGCCCCGCACGGCCCGGGCCCTGCGGCGGCGCAACCTGAAGTTCCGCGTCGCGCCCTGGCTCCAGCGCCTCGGCCTGCTCAAGCTGCTGGCCAGCGCGCCGGTCCGGGACGCCTCGAACGACATCGAGCTGCCCGCGGTCAGCTCCCGATCGGGCCTCCGTCCAGGCGCCAGGTGACCACCACGGCCGGCTTGGCGAAGTCGCCGTCCGGCCAGGTGGACGCCGGGTTGTCGAGCGTGGCGCCGGTGATCTCGCCGGGGTGCTGGACGGCCACGAAGACCGAGCGTTCGTCCTCGACGATGAACGGGCCGCACGTCTCGGCGCCCGGCGGCACGGTCAGGAACTGCTTCAGGTGGCCGCGCTCGGCGCCCTCCAGCGGCGTCGCGAAGAGGCCGTCGTTGCTGCCCAGCGCGTTGCCGTCGGTCGAGATCCAGAGGTTGCCGGTCGAGTCGAAGGCCACGTTGTCGGGGCACGAGATCGGTGACACCTTCGACTTGTCGTACCCGGCGAAGTAGGTCGAGGGGTCGGCCGGGTCGCCGCACACGATCGGCAGCGCCCAGGTGAAGGTCTCGCCGGTGTGGTCGCCGCCGTCCTCGGTGATCTCGAAGATGTGGCCGTGCTTGTTCTCGCGCCGCGGGTTGGCCTCGTCCACGCCGGGGTTCGAGCCGACGCCGCGGTTGCTGTTGTTGGTCATCGCGGCGTAGATCTTGCCGCTGTGCAGGCTCGGCTGGACGTCCTCGGGCCGGTCCATCTTGGTCGCACCGACGGCGTCGCCGGCCAGCCGGGCATAGATCAGCACCTCCTGCGCGCTCATCCCGGCGACGTGCGAGCCGCTGGGCGAGGCCAGCTTGATCCATCGGCCGGTCCCGTCGAACAGGCCGTCGGACGGGAGCCGGCCCGAGCCGTCGATCTCGGCCGGCGGGCTGTCCCCGGTTACCTTGGCGACGTAGAGCGTGCCCGACTCCAGCAGCGTCTTGTTGTGGGCCCGATCCCCGGGCCGATACTTGGCCGAGCTGACGAACTTGTACAGGTAGTCGAAGCGCTCGTCGTCGCCCATGTACGCGACCACGTGACCCGACCCGGCCACGATCACGTTGGCGCCCTCGTGCTTGAGGCGGCCCATCGCGGTGTGTTTGCGGGGCGTCGAGTTCGGCTCGTACGGGTCGATCTCGACGATCCACCCGAACCGGTGCGCCTCGTTCGGGTGCTTGGCCAGGTCGAACCGCTCCTGCGCGCGCTCCCAGCGCCGGGAGCCGCTCGGGTACCGCGCGGTCGTGGTGATCCCGTAGCGGGCCATGGTCGGCTTGAGCGCGGCCGGCACCGCGTCACCGCCGACGAAGTACTGGTTGAAGTTCTCCTCACCGGAGAGCACCGTGCCCCACGGCGTCACGCCGCCCGAACAGTTGTTCAGGGTGCCGATGGCGATCACGCCGCGCGGGTCGGCCGCCGTCCGGAGCAGCGGCGACCCGGCCGCCGGGCCGTCGAAGCGGAACGGCGTCTCGAGCATGGTGTAGCGGCGGTTGTACCGGCGGCGCCCCTCGGTCACCGCCCGCCACTCGCCGGTCCGGGCGACGCGCTCGAGCTCGACCACCGACATCCCGTGCGCGGCCATCGCCACCCGCACCTGCTCGACGGTCAGCGCCTCCTGCGAGGTGAAGCCGGGGAACATCAGCTCCTCGTTGGTGTACTCGTGGTTGGACACGAGCAGCGCGCGGTTCCGGCTGATCGGCAGCACCGCGAGGAAGTCGTTGTTGAAGCCGAACTGCTTGAGCTGCCGGGCCGCGGTCTGGTGGTGCACGTCGAGCGCGGGCGCGCCGGGCAGGATCGGGTCGCCCCAGCGGATCACGACGGCGTGGTCGTAGCCGTTGGGCACGATCACGGTGTCGATCTCGTTCGGCGGGATCGGCTTGAACGTGAGATCTCCGGCGCTCGTCCCGACCGCCGCGGCCGCCGCGGCCGGCTCGGCTGCCGCGGCCGCCTCGGGAAGCGCCACTCCCGTGCTGAGCACAACCGCGCCGGCCGCACCGGCCCGCAGCAGGCCGCGCCGGGAAATCACATCACCGAGGTACGGGTTGTCCGAGGTGTTGGCCACGGGATGATCACACGCGTTGCCGCACCGGTAGAGGCAGGTCATCGGGTCGCGGCCGGGAGAGCCGAGCAGTGGGAGGAGCCGTCGATCAGCCATGGGCCGACGTTAATGCCCCGTTCACTTCTTGGATACCTCCCGGCCGCATCGCATTAGTTGATCAGCTGCCGACCGGGCCGCCGTCGAGGCGCCAGCTGACCACCACGGCCGGCTTGGCGAAGTCGCCGTCCGGCCAGGTCGACGCCGGGTTCTGCTGGGACGCGCCGGTGATCTCGCCGGGGTGCTGGACCGCGGCGAAGACCGACCGGTCGTCCCCGGTGACGAACGGGCCGCAGGTCTCGGCGCCGGTCGGCACGGTCAGGAACTGCCGCAGGTGGCCCTTGTCGGAACCCTCGATCGGCGTCGCGAACAGGCCGTCGTTGCTGCCCAGCGCGTTGCCGTCGGTCGAGATCCAGAGGTTGCCGGCCGAGTCGAAGGCCACGTTGTCGGGGCACGAGATCGGCGACACCTTCGACTTGTCGAAGCCGGCGAAGTACGTCGACGGGTCGGCCGGGTCGCCGCACACGATCGGCAGCGCCCAGGTGAACGTCGTACCCGTGTGGTCGCCCTGGTCCTCGGTGATCTCGAAGATGTGGCCGTGCTTGTTGGCGCTGCGCGGGTTGGCCTCGTCCACGCCGGGGTTCGTGCCGACCGCGCGGTTGGTGTTGTTGGTCATCGCCGCGTAGATCTTGCCGGTCTTCAGACTCGGCTGGACGTCCTCGGGCCGGTCCATCTTCGTCGCCCCGACGGCGTCGCCGGCCAGGCGGGTGCGGATGAGGACCTCGGCCGCGGTCATGCCCGGAACGAACGACCGGTCGCCGGAGACCAGCTTGATCCACTGGCCGGTGCCGTCGAACGCGCCGTCCGTGGGCAGCTTGCCGGTGCCGTCGATCTCGGCGGCCGGGCTGTCGCCGGTCACCTTGGCCACGTAGAGGGTGCCGGACTCCAGCAACGTGAGGTTGTGCCGGCGGTCCTTCGGCCTGTACTTCTTGTCGCTGACGAACTTGTACAGGTAGTCGAAGCGCTCGTCGTCGCCCATGTACGCGACCACGTGACCCGACTTGGCCACGATCACGTTGGCGCCCTCGTGCTTGAGGCGGCCCAGCGCGGTGTGCTTGCGCGGCTTGGCCAGCGGCTCGAACGGGTCCACCTCGACCACCCAGCCGAAACGGTGCGCCTCGTTCGGGTGCTTGGCCAGGTCGAACCGCTCCTGCGCCCGCTCCCACTTGCGCGACCCGGACGGGTACCGGGCGGTGGTCGGGATGCCGTAGCGGGCCAGCGACGGCTTCAGCGCCTCGGGAGCGCCGTCACCGCCCACGAAGTACTGGTTGAAGTTCTCCTCGCCGGAGAGCACCGTGCCCCACGGCGTGACGCCGCCCGAGCAGTTGTTCAGGGTGCCGATGACGGTACGCCCACGCGGGTCGGCCGCCGTCCGCAGCAGGTCGTGGCCGGCCGCCGGACCGGTCAGCTCGAACCGGGTCGCCAGCGCGGTGATCCGCTTGTTGTACGGCAGCGCGCCCTTGGTGGCCGGCCGCCACTGCCCGGTGTCGCCGACCCGCTCGATCTCCACCACGGACAGACCGTGCGCGGCCATCGCCACCTCGATCTGCTCCACGGTCATCGCGTCGAGCGAGGTGAAGCCCGGGAAGATCAGCTCCTCGTTGGTGTACTCGTGGTTCACCACGAGCAGCGCCCGCCTCTGGTTGATCGGAAGCACGCCCACGAAGTCGTTGTTGTAGCCGAACTGCTTCGACTGCCGCGCCGCGGTCTGCTTGGTCACGTCGAGCCCGGGCGCGCCCGGCACGACCGGGTCGCCCCAGCGGATGACCACGGCCGAGTCGTACCCGTTGGGCACGACCAGCGAGTCGAGCTTGTTCGGCGGGATCGGCTTGAACGACAGCGCGCCGGCCGGCGTGCCCGGCTCGAGCGGCATCATCTCCCGTGGGTCGACGGCGGCCGCGGCGGCCGGCTCGGCGGCGATGTTGCTGAGCACGAGCGCGCCACCGGCGGCGGCCGCTCCGGCCAGCATCACGCCACGCCGGGAGACGCCGGTGGTGACGACGTCGGTCAGCGACGGGTTGCCGCTCCGGTTCGGTATCGGGTGTTCACAAGCGTTGCCACAGCGGTAGAGGCAGGTCATCGCGTCGCGGCCGGCGTGGCCCGCGGGGCCGAGCACCGGGAGCAGGCGGGGTCGTTCAGTCATGACGTGACGCTAGGGAACGTCGATGCATCGGACGCCAGGACTGGGTGAACGTCAGATGAACGCGCTGGTGAGCAACCGGATACTGCTGTCCACTTCTGATCGATCCGCACCCGTCAGGACCCGGTAGTGCAGCACGCCCACCAGCGCGAGCGCCGCCGCCCCGGGATCGGTGGCCGCCGGCAGCCGGCCGCGATCCTGCTCGGCGGCCAGGTATCGGGCGACCGCCTGCTCGACCGCGGCCAGGCCGGCGGTCCCCGGGCCGAGCACCCGCTCGACCTCCGCGGCCAGGTCGGCGCGCGACGCGAGCAGGCGGATCAGCGGCACGACGACGTCGAACGGAGTGGCGTTGACGGCGTCGTCGAGGTTGGCCGCCACGGTCGCCGTGCCCGCCCGGCCGGCCAGGTCGGCGACGCCACTCGCGAGCTGGAAGGAACGATCGGTCGCGTACTGCGCCAGGAAGCCCTCCCAGCTGCGGAAATGCGTGTAGAGCAGGCCGGTCGCGACACCGGCGGCACGGGTCACGGCCCGGCCGGTGAGGCCACTCAGGCCCTCGGTCGCGATCAGCCGCTCCAGGGCGGCGAACAGCTGCTGCCGGACCTGAGGAATGACGACACCGCGGGGCATGGCCTCGAGTCTAGGGGCTGGTCGTGCCGGCTTGCGCCAGAATGAACAGTTGCTCATACTGGCGTGCGTGAAACGAGCGACGGTGGTGGGCGCGGGGATCGCGGGACTGGCGACGGCATTGCGGCTGGCCCGGGACGGCTGGTCGGTGACCGTGCTGGAACGGGCGCCGGCCCTGCGTACCGGCGGCTACGTGGTCAACCTGGTCGGGTTCGGCTACGACGCCGCCGACCGGCTCGGGCTGCTGCCCGCGCTGCGCGAGCGCGACCTGGGCCTGATCACGACGACGCTGGTCCGGGCCGACGGCAGCCACAAGTACACGGTGCCCTCCGCGGTGGCCGAGGCCACGGTCGGGAGTCGCGCTCTCACGGTCTTCCGCGGCGATCTCGAGACCGTCCTGTACGAAGCCGTGCGCGACCTCGCCGACATCCGCTTCGGCGTCACGGCGGACCCGTCAACCGACACGGATCTGTTCGTGGGGGCGGACGGGCTGCACTCCGCCACGCGGTCGGCGCTGTTCGGCGACGGCTTCCGGGTCGACCTGCCGTACGTGGTGGGCGCCTTTCCGGTGTCCGGCCCGGCCACCGGCGAGGCCGTCACCTACATCGGACCCGGGCGTACCGCGGGTCTGATGAACTTCGGCCCCGACCGCACCGCGGCCTTCTTCACCTACCGCACCGACAACCCGCCCGCGGCGCTCGCCCGGGGAGCTCTGCCCGCGCTCCGCGACGCCTTCGGCGACCTGGGCGGCGTGCTCGGCGACGCCCTGCGCACCGAACCGCGGGACGTCTACTTCGACGCGGTGAGCCAGGTGGTCATGCCGCGCTGGAGCGACGGCCACGCCGCGCTGCTGGGCGACGCGGCCTGGTGCGTGACGCTGTTCGCCGGCCACGGCGCCGGACTGGCCATGGCCGGCGCCGACCGGCTCGGCGAGGCGCTGCGCGCGCACGCCGGCGTTCCCGACGCCCTGAACGCGTGGGAGTCGGCCCTGCGGCCCGAGGCCGTGAAGCGCCAGGCGATGGCCCGCCGCGGGATGCGGCAGTTCGCCCCGCCCAGCGACTTCCACGTCTGGCTGGGCGACGTGGCGCTGCGCGCGATGACCCTGCCCGGCATCCGGACCCTGGTCCGCAAGGGCGTGGAGCGCGCGAACCGCTGACTCACTCCGGGCCGGCCACCTCACGCACCGCGTCGGCGACGGCCCGGAAGTCCTTGCGCAGGATCCGGTCGTGGTTGCTGGGCACCTTGGCGCTCACCCGGATGTGCGGGTTGCGGGCGACGACGGCGTCGAGGCTCGCCCGGATCTTCTCCTGCTCGTCGCCCCGGCTGCCCAGCGAGGTGCCGGAGGCCAGCACGTACCGGGTCGGTACGGTGACGGCGTCCAGCACCGGGGCCAGTGCGCTCTCCCGGGAGACGCGACCGAGCTCGATGTTGCTTTCGGCCTGCTGGGCGGCGGACATCCGCGGCGTCAGGCCGAACGGGCGCGCCAGTGGGGTCAGCCAGCCGAGGCGCTTGAACAGCGTGCGGATCCGCTGCTCCATCGCCTCGTCCAGCCAGTCGTAGGGCAACGCGCCGTCGACCAGGACCGCGCCGATCGTCCGGTCCGGGTTCCGGCTCGCCCAGTGCGCCCCCACGTACGCGCCGTAGGACCAGCCGACCAGCAGCGCGCGGTCCACGCCCCGGGCGGCCAGGACGGCATCGACGTCCCGGACGGCGGCGTCGAACGAATAGTCGGCCGAGGTTCCCGACTTCCGGCCCCGCGCTCGTTCGTCGTAGGTGATGTGCCGCCACCCGGTTCCGAGCTCGGCGATGACGCGCCGCCAGTAGCCCTGCGTGGCGAACTGGCCGTTGAGGTAGAGGACCGGCACGCCCGAACCGCCGGTGTCGGTGACCGCCAGGGCCGTGTCGTCGACCGGCAGCAGGCCCGTCCAGCTGGTATTCATCGTCGTCCCTTTCACAAGCTGCGGGCGACGATGTCGCCGTGGTCGGTGGTGGCGCGGACGGCGAGCGTGGCGCCGCCGTCGTTCTCCAGGGCGTTGCTGACCCGGCCGTGGCCGGTGCCGGCGTCCAGCGCGGCGGAGACGCCCGCCGCCGCCGCGATCTCGATGTCGCCGGACCGGGTGCTCAGCACCACGGCGCCGCCGGCCGCCTCGGCGATCCGGATGTCGCCGCGGGTCGTGCTGATCTCGGCCGGGCCGCCCAGCCGGCCGACCCGGACGTCACCGTCGACGGCGGAGAGACGGACGCTCGCGGCCTCGTCGACAACGATCTCCCGGTACGCGCCCTCGACGACCAGATCGCCGAGGCGGCCCACGGTCCGAAACTCAGCACTCGCCGCCGTGGCCTCGACGCCGGAGCCGGCCGGCACCTGGAGGGTGACCTCGATGGATCCCTTGGTCTCGGATCCGTCGGTCCGGATCCGCAGGACGCTGTCGGCATAGGCGACCGTGGTCCGCTCGGCGGCCCGGACATCGGTGCGCTTGGCCGGATCGGTGGGCCGCACCTCGACGGTGGTGTCGGCGCGCTCGGCCGCGATGACCTGGACGCGCCCCGCCGGGATGGTCAGGACCACCGCGATCGCGGCGGTGGTGTCGAACTTCTGCATCGTGATCTCCCCTTTTCGGTTCGTCTTTCCTACAAGGGAAAGGCTACGTTGCTTTCCATACGTCAGAAACCACTGCCATCGCGCTCCGGCCCGTAAACGCAGCTAGACATATGTGCAATCGTTGCACTGGCCCTAAGGTCAATGCAATGAGCCCGTTGCAATGACTTGCCGATCAACGCTATGGTGGCCGGACCAGCACCATCACGGAGGAGAGCGCTATGCCCGGAGGCAGGCTGACCCAGCAGGAACGCCGGCGGATCGCGCTCGGGCTGGCCGACGACCTGCCCTACGCCGAGATCGCCCGCCGGCTCGACCGTCCGACGTCGACGGTCACCCGCGAGGTGATGCGCAACGGCGGCCCGACCGGCTATCGCGCCGACCTGGCCCACCTCGCCACCGAGCAACGCGCCCACCGCCGCCGCCCGGCCGCGGCGCGAGGTCCGGCGCCGGAGCCGCAGCCGCACGGACGCGACGCCCGCGCGGTCGCCGACTACGAGGAGACGCTCACCGGCGCCCTGATGGCGTCCGGCCTGCCCCGGATGACGGCCCGGGTGCTGACCTGCCTCTACACCACCGACGAGGGCAGCCTGACCGCCGCCCAGCTCGCCCGCCGCCTGCAGGTCAGCCCGGCGTCCATCTCCAAGGCGATCGCGTTCCTGGAGGGCCAGAGTCTCGTCCGCCGCGAACGCGACGACCGGCGCCGCGACCGCTACCTGGTCGACGACGAGCTGTTCTACCAGGCGACGATCGCCGGCGCCCGCTCCAACGACCAGCTCGTCGCGACCGCCCGCCAGGGCGTCGCCATCCTCGGCCCGGACACCCCGGCCGCGGCCCGCCTGGAAAACATCGCCCGCTTCCTCGCCTTCATCGCCGAGAGCATCCTCCGCGCGGCCGAGCAGGCCCGCGAGGTGCTGCACACACCGGCCGCGCCGGTCGACCGCCGCGATTAGGGCGACGTGGCGCTGCGCGCGATGACCCTGCCCGGCATCCGGACCCTGGTCCGCCGGGGTGTGGAGCGGGCCAACCGCTGACATGATGGCGCGGTGATCATCCCCGGCTACCCGTCCCGCTTCCCGCTCGTCGACGGCAACGCCCTGATCACCGACGAGCTGTTCTGGCCCGCGTACCTGTCCGCGGTCGGCGGATCGGCCACGGCGCCGCAGGCCTTCGCCACCGACCCGGCCGACCTCGACGGCTTCCTGCGGGTGCTGGAGAGCCGCGACGTGTGGCCGGTGCTGACGCTGCCGATGGCCGGGGACGCCCGCCTGCACATCGTCATGCGCAACCTGCCCGACGACGCCGGCACCGACTACGTGCTGGAGTCGGGCGACCGGTCCTTCACGCTGGCCGCCCTGGAGGGTGGCTTCCGCGGTCCGGCGCTGTCCTGGGCCGAGCTGGTCGCCACCGCCGGCCGGCCCGACCCGGCCCGCTCCCCCGCCGAACGTCTGCTCCTGCTGCTCCCGGCCTCCGGCGACGTCGCCCGCGACCCGTCAACCGTGGCCGCCGCCGTCACCTCGGTCGGGGCGGTGGCCGTGGCCGGCACGGTCGCCGGCGAGCTGCTCGGCGACCGGCGCCACTGGCCGGCCGACGTCACCTGGCGGACGTTCGGCGACGCCCTGATCTGCGAGGACGACCACTCGCCCCGGAGCCTCACGGGCGGGCTCAACCCGGCTGAGCTGGTGCTGGTCACGGCCGCCTTCCGCTGAGCTTGTGGCCGGTCCTCCGGCGGGTCCGACGTCAGCGGCCGCTGCTGATGCGGGCTCGCTCGGCTTTACAGCTCCTCGCCCGGCTCCACAGCTCCTCGCCCGGGTCCACAGCTCCTCGCCCGGGTCCACAGCTCCTCGCCCGGGTCCACATAGGGCGCCGGCTCCACATCCGGGGGGCGGCCCCGCATCGGGGGCGGCTCAGGTCGCCGCCGGGGCGAACAACGTCTTGTCGTCGGCGCGGACGACGGCGTTGCCCAGCTGGTCGGCCGGGGCCGAACTGAGCGGATCGGGCTGGACCGGCGTGGCGTGGAGCTCGGTCAGCTGCCACACGTTCCGGCTGTCGGACATCATCGCCTTCACGAAGGTCAGCTTCAGGTCGGTGGTTCCCTGGACGACGGCGCCGGGGGCCGCCTTGGCGCCGGTGACGCAGGACGGCGCCCGCTCCACCACCCGGACCGACAGCACGGTGTGCTTGGCGTTCGTCTCGACCGTCCGGACCTGGCCCGGGGTGATCGTGATGCCGGTCAGGGCGTCGCACTCGTGGACCTTGCGGTTGAGGGCGGTGACGCGGTCCCCGGCGAAACTGTCCTGGTGCACGGCCTCGATGCGGGTGGCCGGCCGCTCCGAGGTCAGCAGGTGCTGGTACCGGTCGAGGTAGGCGTTGGCCAGCTCCGGGCCGGGCGGCAGGGTCGCCACGGGCAGATCGGCCTGCGCGGCCGGCTCCTCCGCCTCGGCGCCGGCCTCGGGCGCCGGGCAGAGGTCGTCGACGCCGGCGTCGCGGCCGGGTTCGCCGCACAGTTGCTCAATCATGCCGTCCGGGGCCGGCCGCGGGTCCAGCGCGGTGGACACCATGCTGGACGCGGCGATCCCGCCGAACCCGCAGACCGCCAGCACACCCACGACCACCACGACGATCCCGCCGACGCTGAAGCCACTCTTCTCGGCCGCGGCCGGCGCCGGGCCCAAGTTGGACGCTCCCGGAGCGAACAGGCCAAGTTCGGATTGCCCCGGAGCGAACAGGCCAGGTTCGGAAGGCTCGGGCACGGACGGCTCAGACGCGGATGAATTGGAGGCGGACGGCCCGGGTGCGGACGGGTCGGAGGCGGGAGGCGCGGACTCGGGTTGCACGGGGGTCGACACGATCGACGATTATGCACGGCGGTGGCGGGAGGCGCGGACCCACGGCGCGGCGGTGCGAGGTGCCGGCCCCAGCCACGGCGGCCGATCCCGATCCGGCCGCCGCCGGCCGGACCCGGCAGCTACGCCCGGCGCAGGCGGCACCGGGCCCGGCCACCGACTGGCTCGCCGAGGGGGCGGGGCTCTGCCGTGCCCGTACCTGAAAGGCCGTTGATTGTGCCGTTAGAGGTAGCTGTTGATCTTGGTGAGGTTGACCCGCGCGCTGTCGGCGGCGCGCTCCTCCCAGGCGAAGACGCACACGGTCGCGATGCCGTCGAAGCCGATCTCCTTCAGTGTGCCGAAGAACAGGTCCCAGTTCACCTCGCCCTGCCCGATGTCGAGGTGCTGGTGGACGCGGGCGGTCGAGCCCGGCGGGTTGACGATGTAGCGCAACCCGGACGAGCCCCGGAAGTCGAAGCTGTCGGCCATGTGCACCTGGGTCAGCAGCGGCCCGGCGTGGCGCATGATCTCGGCCAGGTTGCCGCCCTGGTGGAACGTGTGCGGCGCGCAGTAGAGGAACGTGACCAGGTCGGAGTTGATGCCCCGGACCAGGTTGACGCCCGCGATGCCGTCCTCGATGAAGTCGTCGGGATGCGGCTCCAGCACCAGGCGGACACCCTCGCGCTCGAAGATCGGCAGCAGCTCCTCCATCGAGCGCCAGAACTGGGCCTCGCTCTCGGCCGCCAGCGCGGGGCGGCCGTTGAACTCGGAGTTCATCACGGTCACGCCGAGGTCGACGGTGATCTCGATGGCCCGCTTCCAGTAGCGGACCGCCGCCTGACGCTCGTCCTCGTCCGGGCCGCTCCAGCGGTAGAGCGGCAGCACCGAAGCCACCTCGACCTCCGCCTCGGCGAGCGCCTTGCGGAACGCGGCGACGGTCGCGTTGTCGGCCCGCGGGTGCAGGAAGAACGGCAGGAAGTCGTCGCGCGGCGACAGCTCGATGTACTGGTAGCCGAGGTCGGCCACCGTGCGCGGCAGGTCGAGCAGCGGCACCTTGCGCAGCATGTAGGGGTCGAGGGCGATCTTCACGCGGTCACCTCCGAGTAGAGCTTCGGCTGCTCGGCGAGCTCGACGTTCTCGGCCGAGCCGGAGTGCAACGCGGCGACGGCGGCGTCGGAGACCACCGCGGCCGCGTAGCCGTCCCAGGCGCTCGGCCCGACCGGGGCGCCGGTCCGCGCGAGCGAGTCGATCCACTCCTGGAACTCCACGTCGTACGCGGCCAGGAAACGCTCGCGCCAGTCGGCCGGCACCGGGTCGGCCGCCCGCAGCGAAGTGCGCACCCGGACCGGCGACAGCGAGCCGAGGGACGCGGTGCCGTGCTCGCCGACGATCTCGCCGCGGATGTCGTAGCCGTACCGGATGTTGACCGAGATCTCCACGTCGACCAGCACCTCGTTGGCCATCTCGAGGATCAGGAAGAGCGGGTCCTGCAGCTCGCCGCCGTTGCGGTTCTTCCGGGGTACGAGGACCCGCGCCGCCTTGATCTCGGTGCCGAACATCCAGCGCACCATGTCGATCTCGTGCACCGCGGTGTCGGTGATCGCCATCTCCTTCTCGTAGTGCGAAGGGACGCTGGCGTTGCGGTGGGCGCAGTGCATCATCAGCGGCGCGCCGATGTCGCCGGCGTCCAGGATCTTCTTCAGTTCCCGGTACGCGCTGTCGTAGCGCCGCATGTAGCCGACCTGCACCAGCCGGCGGCCGTGCGCCGCCTCCGCCTCGACGATCCGCACGCACGCCTCGGCCGTGGTGGCCAGCGGCTTCTCGCAGAACACCGGCTTGCCGGCGGCGATGGCGGCCAGCACGTACTGCTCGTGGGTCGGCCCCCACGAGCAGACGACCACCGCGTCCACGGAGGAGTCGGCGATGACCTCCTCACCGGTGGCGTGCACGGTCGCGCCGATGCGGGCGCCGACCGCCTCGGCGACGGAGGCGTTGACGTCCGTGACCGCGGTGACGCGGACGCCGGCCAGCACGTGGGTCATCCGCCGGATGTGGTCCTGGCCGATCATCCCGGTGCCGATGACGCCGATGCGGAGCATGGTCACCTCTTCAGCTCGTGGGACAGCTCGGCCAGCTCGTCGCCGCCGGCCATCTGCGCGGTCAGCTGGTCGAGGGAGACCTCGCCGCGGGTGCCGTCGAGCACCGCGCTACCCAGCTTCAGGATCACGAAGTGGTCACCCACGAGGTAGGCGTGGTGCGGGTTGTGGGTGATGAAGACGACGCCGAGGCCGGCGTCCCGGGCCGCCGCGACATACTTCAGCACCACGCCGGACTGCTTCACGCCGAGCGCGGCGGTCGGCTCGTCGAGGATCAGCACGCGCGCGCCGAAGTAGACGGCGCGGGCGATGGCGACACACTGGCGCTGGCCGCCGGAGAGGGTGCCGATCGGCTGGTTGATGTCCTTGACGACGATGCCCATCTTGCGCAGCTCGTCGTCGGCGATCTGCTTCATCTCCTTGACCTTGAGCTTGGCCAGCGGGTATTTGCCCACGGTCAGCTCGGAGCCGAGGAAGAAGTTGCGCCAGACCTCCATCAGCGGGACCACGGCGAGGTCCTGGTACACGGTGGCGATCCCGTGGTCCAGGGCCTCGCGTGGGGACGAGAAGGAGGCCTCCTGACCGTCGACCAGCATCTTGCCCTCGTTGTGCGGGTGCAGGCCGGACATGATCTTGATCAGGGTGGACTTGCCGGCGCCGTTGTCGCCGAGGACGCAGGTGACCTCGCCGGCGTTGACGGTCATGTTGATGCCGCGCAGGGCCCGGATCGCGCCGTACGACTTGCCGACGCCGGACATCTCGATCAGGGTCTCGCCCTTGGTGAGGTGGCTGTCGGCGTGTTCGGCCAGGGTGTCGGTCATGGGTCAGCCCACCTTCCGGGTGGTCGAGAGCCGCTTGACGTAGAGGTTGACCAGCACGGCGAGCAGCAGCATCACGCCCAGGAAGGCCTTGAACCAGTTGGGGTCCCAGCCGGCGTAGACGATGCCGAGGCTGGTCATGCCGAAGATGAAGGCGCCGATGGCCACGCCCCACGCGTTGCCGAAGCCGCCGGTGAGCAGCGTGCCGCCGACGACCGCGGCGATGATGTAGAGGAACTCGTTGCCGACGCCGTTACCGGCCTGGAGCGTGTTGAACCGGTACAGGATGTGCATGCCGACGAACCAGCCCAGGAACGAGACCGACATGAACAGGCCGATCTTGGTCTTGAACAGCGGCACACCGACCGCGCGGGCGCTGTCCGGAGCGCCACCGACGGCGTAGATCCAGTTACCGGTGCGGGTCCGGGTGAGGATCCAGGCGGCCAGTGCGACGAAGAGGATCCAGTAGATGACCGTGCCCCAGATCGTCACGCCGCCGACCTTGATGTTGAAGGCGAAGACGTTGGCGAGCGAGTCGAACCCGTCGATCTGCGAGATGTCGGTGGACGACACCTGGTTGGTGACCAGCTTGGTGACGCCCAGGTTGGCGCCCTGGAGTACAAAGAACGTGCCCAGGGTGATCAGGAAGCTGGGAATGCCGGTCCGCATCACCAGGTAGCCGTTGAGGAACCCGATGGCCAGGCAGAAGACCAGCGAGAGGATCGCGCCGATCCACAGGTTCACGCCGAGGTACCAGCAGAACATCGAGTTCACCAGGCCCGCGGTGGTGACGATGACGCCGGCCGACAGGTCGAACTCGCCGCCGATCATCAGCAGGCCGACCGCGACCGCGACGATCCCGATCGTGGAGGCCTGGTAGAGCACGGTGAAGAACGACTCGGCCGACCGGAACGCGGGGGCGGCGGCCATGAAGAAGATGAAGATGATGATCGCCGCGACCAGCGCGCCCACTTCGGGACGGGCCAGGATCCGGTTCGACATGCCGAGTTTGACGCGGTTGGACGGCTCCGAGGGGACGGTCGCCGGAGCCGCCTGGACGGATTGGCTCATGGCTGAACTCCGATCCGCCCGGCCGGGCCCTGACAAGGCCGGCCGGGCGTCAAAGTGACTAGCGGGTGTTGTTCTTGGTGAAGGGCAGGATGGTGGCGATGTTGGCCGAGTCCACGAAGGACGGACCGGTGAGCACGGGCTTGCCGCCGCCGATGTCGTTGCCGTTCTTCAGGTTCAGGTAGAGCGAGGTGACCGCCATGTAGCCCTGCACGTAGGGCTGCTGGTCGATCGAGAACTCGATCTTCTTGTCGCTGATGTCCTGCGCGACCTCCTGGTTGAGGTCGAACGTGACCACCTTGGCCTGGCTGCCGGACTGCTCGATGGCCTTGAGCGCGTCCACCGCCTGCGGGGCGCCCAGCGTCACGATGTAGTCGATCGACTTGTCCTGCGCCAGCTTCGCCTGCAGCGTCGAGGTCACCGCGGCGTCGTCGGCCCCGTTCACCTGGACGTTCTCGGTGGCCGGGGCCGACTTCTTCACACCGGCGCAGCGGGCCTCCAGCGCGACCGAGCCGGCCTGCTGGATGACACAGAGCGGCTTCTTGCCACCGGCCTGGGTGATCCGCTGCCCGGCGGACTCACCGGCCAGGGACTCGTCCGAGCCGAAGTACATCAGCGCGCCGAGCTGCTTGTACTGGTCGATGCCGGAGTTGAAGCCGACCAGCGGGATCTTCGCGTCGGTGGCGGCCTTGACCGCGCCGGCCAGCGCGTCCGGGGTGACCAGGGTGGTGGCGATGCCGTTCACCTTGGAGTCCACCGCGCTCTGGATCAGCTGCGCCTGCTTGGTGGCGTCCGGGTCGTTCGAGTACTTCAGCGTGACACCGGTGTCCTTGGCCGCCTGCTGGGCGCCGTTCTTCACCTTGTCCCAGAACGTGTCGCCGGGCGTCTCGTGCGTGATGAAGGCGATGGTGAAACCGGAGCTGCCCGCGGCGTTGCCGCCGGAGGCGGTGGTGTCGTCGGTCTTCTCACGGCCGCCGCCACTGCAACCGGCGACCGCAAGGGCCACCACCGCAGCAACCGCGAGGGGACGGATGATTTTCATGGGGGCTTCCCTTTCGGTGGTGACTATCGCTCCCGCGCGGGCCGCGAACGCAGACCGGCGGAGTTCAGGTAGGTGCGGGTACGGGTGGCGATCGGCAGCGGTAGATCAAAGTCGACCGGGTACATGTCCTGCTCGACCACCACGAACAGTTCGGCGTCGAGCTCGCCCAGCGCCTCCAGCACACTCGGCACGTCCGGCGACCCGGCCGGCGGCTCGACGCTGGCGCCCTGCGCGACGGCCTGCCCGAACGGCAGGTCGTCGGCCTTGGCGCGGGCCGCGATGGCCGGGTCCATCTGCTTGATGTGTACGTAGCCGATGCGCTCCGGGTACCTGCGGATGATCGCCGGGACGTCGGCCTGCCGGTAGGCGAGGTGGCCGGTGTCCAGGCACAGCGAGACGAACGCCGGATCGGTGTCGTCCAGGAAGCGCTCGGTCTGCGCCTGGGTCTCGACGTGGTAGTCGGCGTGCGGGTGGAAGCGCAGCGCCAGGCCGTACTCCTCGGCCAGCATCTTCCCGAGCGTGTCGCTGTTCGACGTCAGCGTCTTCCACGCGTCGGCGTCGAGTTCGGCCGCCTGGTGGTAGGCGCCGGTCACGTCGTCGCGGTAGCCGGGCACCGGCACGAAGATCAGGTTCTTCGCACCCAGCGCCGCCGTGAGCGCGGCCACCTTCCGGGTCTCGGCCATCACCGCGTCGAAGTCCTTGTGCGGGCCGCCGACCCCGGCCACGGTGCCTCCGGCGCAGGTCAGGTCGCGCTTGGCCAGCTCGTCGGTCAACAACGACGAGTCCGTGGGCAGGTATCCGTACGGGCCCAGCTCGAGCCAGTGGTAGCCGGCGCCGGACAGCTCGTCCAGGAACCGGTTCCACGGCGTCTGGCGCGGGTCGTCGGCGAACCAGACACCCCACGAGTCGGGACAGCTCCCCAGCTGAAGGTGCCTCATCACGACGCCGTCGGGAAATGAAGGCTGGCCTCGGCCTGCGGCCAGCGCGAGGTGACGACCTTGCCGCGGGTGTAGAACGAGACGCCCTCGGGACCGTGGATGTGCTTGTCGCCGAAGAGCGAGTCCTTCCAGCCGCCGAACGAGTAGTAGGCCATCGGCACCGGGATCGGGACGTTGATCCCGATCATCCCGACGTTCACGCCCCGCTGGAACCGGCGGGCCGCCTCGCCGCTGCTGGTGAAGATCGCCGTGCCGTTGCCGTACCGGTTGGCGTTGATCAGGTCGATCGCCGCGTCCACGGTGTCCGCCCGGACCACCGACAGCACCGGGCCGAAGATCTCCTCGGTGTACACGTCCATCTCGACGCCGACCTGGTCGATGACCGTCGGGCCGACGAAGAAGCCGTCCTCGTAGCCGGGGACCTTGAGCCCGCGCCCGTCGACCGTCACCTTGGCGCCCTGCTGCTCGCCGGTGCCGATCAGGTGCTCGATGCGTTCCTTGGCGGCCGCGGTGACGACCGGGCCCATCTCCGACCTCGGATCGCGGCCGGAGCCGACCACGACCTCGCCGGCCTTCCGGTTGACCAGGTCGACCAGCGCGTCGCCGGCCGAACCGACGGCCACCGCGGCCGAGATCGCCATGCAGCGCTCACCGGCCGAGCCGAACGCGGCCGCGGACAGGTGGCCGGCGGCGTAGTCGAGGTCGGCGTCGGGCAGGATGATCGCGTGGTTCTTGGCGCCGCCGAGGGCCTGGACCCGCTTGCCGGTCGCGGTGGCCCGGGTGTGGATGTACCGGGCGATCGGCGTGGAGCCGACGAACGAGACCGCGGCGATGTCCGGGTGGTCGAGGATCGCGTCCACCGCCACCTTGTCGCCGTGCACCACGTTGAAGACGCCGTCCGGCAGGCCGGCCCGCTGCCACAGCTTCGCGACGAAGTTCGAGGCCGACGGGTCACGCTCGCTGGGCTTGAGCACGAACGTGTTGCCGCAGGCGATCGCCACCGGGTGCATCCACATCGGCACCATGGCCGGGAAGTTGAACGGGGTGATGCCGGCGACCACGCCGAGCGGCTCGCGGAAGCTGAACACGTCGACGCCGCTGGACGCCTGGTCGGTGTAGTCACCCTTGAGCATCTGCGGGATGCCGCAGGCGAACTCGATCACCTCGAGGCCGCGCTGCACCTCGCCGGCCGCGTCCGACAGCACCTTGCCGTGCTCGTCGGAGACGATCTCGGCCAGTTCCTTGACGTTCGCGTTGACCAGCTCGCGGAAGGCGAAGAGGACCTTCGTACGCTTGCTCAGCGACGAGTCGCCCCACTGCTCGAAGGCCGCCTTGGCGGTGGCCACCGCGGCGTCGACGTCGGCGGCCTCGGCCAGCACGACCTCGTGCTGCCCCTGGCCGGTCGCCGGGTTGTAGACGGTCGCGCGTCGGGAGCCCGTGCCGGACGTCTCGCTGCCGCCGATCCAGTGCTCGATGGTTGCCACGGTTATTCCGGCCTCTCTACAGGTGGTCGCGCTGGTCGCGCTTGGCTTCGGTGTACGCGGCGTACGCCGCCCGGGTGCTGTCCAGCTCCGACACCTCGGAGACCGGCACGTCCCACCAGCTCTCGCTGGACGGGACCTGGCTCAGCGGGTCGGTCTCGATGTGCACGACGGTCAGCCGGTCGGCCTCGCGGGCCTGCTTGAGCCCTTCGGTGAGGTCGGCGATCGTGCGGCACCGGATCACCTGGGCGCCCAGGCTCTCGGCGTTGGCGGCCAGGTCGATCGGCAGCTTGCCGCCGTCGTAGTCGTCGTGCTCGCCCCGGTAGCGGTAGCTGGTGCCGAACCGCTGGGAGCCGAGCGACTCGGACAGCGCGCCGATCGACGCGAACCCGTGGTTCTGCACCAGCACGATGATCAGCTTGATGTTCTCCGCGACCGCGGTGACGATCTCCTGGGCCATCATCAGGTAGGAACCGTCGCCGACCAGCGCGAACACCTCGCGGCCGGGGTCGGCCAGTTTGATTCCCAGCGCGCCGGCCACCTCGAAGCCCATGCACGAGAAGCCGTACTCGACGTGGTACTGCTTCGGGTCCCGCGCGCGCCACAGCAGCTGGAGGTCGCCGGGCATGCTGCCGGCCGCCTGGACCACGACGTCCCGCTGCCCGGCCGCGTCGTTGACGGCCCCGATCACCTCGGCCTGGGAGGGCAGGTCACCCTGGGGTGTCCGGTACGCGTCCTCCACGGTCTGTTGCCAGGTCTCAACGTCGCCGGCGTACGTTCTCTCCCAGGTCTTGGAAAGCGCGCCGGTGAGCGCGGTCAGCGCTTCCCGCGCGTCCGCCACGACCGATTCAGCCGACTGCTTGGCGGCGTCGAAGGCCGCCACGTTGATGTTCACGAACTTCACGTCGGGGTTCCGGAACTGCGTGCGCGAGGCGGTGGTGAAGTCGCTGTAGCGGGTGCCGATGCCGATGATCACGTCGGCTTCCCGCGCGAGTCGGTTGGCCACCGGGGTACCCGTGGAACCCACGCCGCCCACCGAGTTGGGGTGGTCCCAGGAAACGGCGCCCTTGCCGGCGTGGGTGTCGGCAACCGGGATGCCGGTGGCGCGGGCGAAGGCGTCGAGCTCCGCACTTGCCTCGGAGTAGGTGACACCGCCGCCGGCAATGATGAGAGGTTTGTCGGCATTCTTAATGACATCAGCGGCACGGGCGAGGGCGCCTGGCTCGGGGACCGGGCGGGCCACGTGCCAGACCCGCTTGCGGAACAGCTCGTCCGGGAAGTCGTACGCCTCGGCCTGCACGTCCTGCGGCAGGCAGAGCGTCACCGCGCCGGTCTCGGCCGGATCGGTCAGCACCCGCATGGCGGCCAGCAGCGCCGACGGCAGTTGCTCGGGCCGCCAGATCCGGTCGAAGAACCTCGACAAGGGCCGGAACGCGTCGTTCACGCTCACGTCGTACGACCGCGGGTCTTCCAGCTCCTGCAGCACCGGCGCGGCCACCCGGGTGGCGAAGACGTCGCTGGGCAGCAGCAGCACCGGCAGCCGGTTGACCGTGGCCAGGGCGGCGCCGGTGAGCATGTTGGTCGAGCCGGGCCCGATCGACGCGGTGCACGCCATGGTGGACAGCCGGTTCTTCATCCGGGCGTACCCGGCGGCCGAGTGCACCATGGCCTGCTCGTTCCGGGCCAGGTGATACGGCAGGTCATCGGCACCGGTCCGCTGCGCCTGCAGCAGCGCCTGGCCGAGACCGGCCACGTTGCCGTGGCCGAAGATGCCGAAGCAGCCGGCGATCGTGCGCTGCTCGACGCCGTCGCGTTCGGTCCACTGGTTGGCGAGGAACTTCACGACGGCCTGAGCGACGGTCAGCCTCACGAACGGCTCCTTTCCGTGATCGAGGTCATCGGCAGCCGGGGGTCCGTCTCCTGGTTGGTCCACAACCCGCGGACCCAGCCGTGTGCCGGGTCGTCGCGGATCAGCCACTCCCGCTCCCCCGGACCGGCCATGACATTGAGGTAGTAGAGGTCGTAGCCCGGCGCGGCCATTGAGGGCCCATGCCACCCGTACGGGATAAGAACCACGTCACCGGACCGCACCTCTTCGCACACGTCGATCGGCCGGTCGGGGTGGCCGTACACCCGCTGGTAGCCGGAGCCGGGCGTGCCGGCCGGGGACGACGCGACCTCGAAGTAGTAGATCTCCTCGAGCGCGGACTCCCCGGCGCCGGCCTGGTCGTGCTTGTGCGGCGGATAGGACGACCAGTTGCCGCCCGGAGTGAGCACCTCGCAGGCGATCAGCCGGTCACACTCGAACGTCTCCGGCGTGCAGAAGTTGTTCACCTGGCGGCTGGCCTGGCCGGCGCCGCGCATCTCGACCGGCACGTCCTGGGCGGCGCCGTAGCGGAACGGCAGCCGCCGGGTCGCCTTGGCCGAGGGCAGCGCGAACCGGCCGCCGCTGGGCGCGCGCACGGTCACGGTGGCGTCCCGCGGCACGTACGCGAAGTCGGTGACCCGGCTGAACACCGAGCGCCGACCGGTCAGCGTGACCCGCTCGTCGTCGCAGGTCACGTCGCAGCCGCCGGCCAGCGGCAGGACCAGCATCTCGTCCTCGCCGGTGGTGAACGACGCCCGGGTGCCGACCGGCAGGTCGAGGACGCGCAGCCCGCTGTAGCCCCACCCGGCCATCTCCGGGGTGATGACCAGCTCGAACGGCTTCTCGGCGGTGCTGCCCCGGGGTACCACCGGGTTCACGCGTGCCTCGCTCACAGCAGACTCACCGCCCGGTCGACCGCACCGGCCACGTCGCCGCCCTGCGGGTAGAGCAGGCTCCGGCCGATCACCAGGCCCTGCACGGTCGGCAGATCAAGAGCCTTCTTCCATTGCCCGTACGCCGCGTCGGCGTCCGCCGCGACCTCGCCGCCGAGGATCAGGGCGGGCAGCGTCGTCGCCGCCATCACCCGTTCCATGTCCCGCACGACCGGGACCTTCAACCAGGTGTACGCCGAGGTGCGGCCCAGCCCCGCGGCCACCGTCTGCGCCCGGATCATCGCCTCGGCGGTCAGCTCGTTGCGGACCCGGCCGTCGACCCGGTGCGAGATGAACGGTTCGACCATGGCCATCAGATGCCGCCCGGCCAGGTCGCTGACCGCGCGCCCGCAGGACTCCAGCGTGCCGACCGTGCCCGGGTCGTCCGGGTCGATCCGGAGCAGCATCTTGCCGCCCTCGAACCCGGACTCGGCGATGCTGTCCGCGTCGTACGCGGTGAACCGGTCGTCGATCTCGAACGACGTGCCGGCCAGCCCGCCGCGGTTCATCGAGCCGATCACCACCTTGTCGTCGAGCACGCCGAGCAGCAGCAGGTCCTCGAGGATGTCCGGGGTGCCGAGCACGCCGTTCACCCCCGGGCGGGCCAGCGCGGTGCAGATCCGGTCGAGCAGGTCGGCCCGGTTGGCCATGGCCAGCGCGTCGGCGCCGGCCCGCAGCGCGCCCCGCGCCGGGTGGTCGGCCGCGATGATCATCATCTTGCCGTGCTCGGCCAGGAACGACGAAGGGCGGCGCCGGGCGGCCGCGGCCGCGGCGACCGATCTCGGCCGGTGGATCCGGGCCTCGACGAGGTCCGCGATGTCACGCACGGGTGGCTCCTTCTTCCAGCAGCTCACGAACCTCGGACTCGGTGGGCATGGCGTCGGCGCAGGACAGCCGGGAGGCGACGATGGCGCCGGCCGCGTTGCAGAAGCGCATCAGCGTCTCGAGGTCCCAGCCGCTGAGCAGCCCGTGGCACAGCGCTCCGCCGAACGCGTCCCCGGCGCCCAGGCCGTTGACCACGTCGACCAGGTTCGGCGGAACCTCGACCTGCTGATCTTTTGTCGATGCGAGGACACCCTCCGGACCCTGCTTGATGACGGCCAGCTCGACGCCGGCGTCGTGCAGGGCCCGGGCCGCGGCGCGGGGCTCGGTCGCCCCGACCGCGGTGTTCGCCTCGTCGAGGTTGCCGACCGCGACCGTCGCGTACGGAAGGGCCTGCTCGTACCAGCCGCGCGCCTCTTCGCGGCTGGTCCAGAACATCGGCCGGTAGTCGAGATCGAAGACCGTGATGCCGGCCTTGTCGCGGTGCTTGAGCCCGGCCAGGGTGGCCGAGCGGGACGGCTCCTGGCACAGCCCGGTGCCGGTGACCCAGAAGATGCCGGCGTCGCGGATCGCCTCGAGATCGAGCTCGTGCTCGTGGATCTCGAGGTCGGGGGCCTTCGGGAAGCGGTAGAAGTACAGCGGGAAGTCGTCCGGCGGGAAGATCTCGCAGAACGTGACCGGGGTCGGGTAGGCCGACACCGGGGTGACGAAGCGGTCGTCCACCCCGAAGCCACGCAGCGCGTCGTGCAGGAACTCACCGAACGGGTCGGCGCCGGTGCGTGAGATGAGCGTCGCCCGGCGGCCGTAGCGGGCGGCGGCGACCGACACGTTGGCCGCGCTGCCGCCGAGGAACTTGGCGAAGGTACGCACCTCGCGCAACGAGACGCCGATCTGTTCGGGATAGAGGTCGACGCCGAGGCGCCCCATGGTCAGTACCTCATCCGCAGGCATGCGGTCCCCTCCCGCCCGGCGGGGCTGGTGACGTCTTGGTGAATTCGTGGTGGCTCTGTTTCAGTTCGTTTCGATGTAATAACGTGAGGGCTTCCACGTCAATACTTTGTCATGACAAACTGTCGAACCGAAGGAGGTGCCATGACGGCCGAGGTCTCGCCCATCCGCCCTGCCGAGGTCGACCGCAGCAGCCCGGTTCCCCTCTACTTCCAGGTGGCCACGCGCCTTCAGGAGCTGATCGAGAAGGGTGAGATCGGCGTCGGCGCCCGCATCGAGAACGAGGTCGATCTGGCCGAACGGCTGGGCGTGTCCCGGCCGACCACCCGCCGGGCCATCCAGTACCTGGTCGAGCGGGGCATGCTGGTCCGTAAGCGCGGCGTCGGCACCCAGGTCGTGCACCCCAAGGTGCGCCGCCCGGTCGAGCTCTCCAGCTTGTACGACGACCTGCGCACGGCCGACCGCGCGCCCCGCACCGAGGTGCTGAAGCTCGAGGTCGTGCCGGCCGACGGCGAGGTGGCGGCGGCCCTGGAGATCGACCTGGGCACCCAGGTGACCTGGATCGAACGGCTGCGCTTCGCGGGCGGCGAGCCCCTCGCCCTGATGCACAACGCGATCCCGGTCGACCTGATCCGCCTGACCGGGCAAGACCTGGCCGAGCACGGTCTCTACGAATTGTTACGCCGAGCCGGCTTCGTGCCGCGAATTGCGACACAGGTGATCGGCGCCCGCTCGGCCGGCGCCACCGAGGCCCGCATCCTCGCCGAGAAGCGCGGCGCCTCGCTGCTCACCATGACCCGCACGGCCTGGGACGCGAGCGGCCGCGCCCTCGAGTACGGCAGCCACGTCTACCGCGCCTCCCGCTACTCGTTCGAGCTCAACCTCTCCGCGGGCTGACCCACGCCGCAGCGAGACCTTGCCGCGGCCTGATCGCGCGCTTACCGATCTCGAACCTTCGATCTCTAGCGTCACGGTCATGACGGACCGCCAAGCCGCCTCCCACCTGCTGCGCCGGCTGACCTTCGGGCCGACCGCGGCCGAGGTGGACGCGGCCACGAGGGAGACCACCGACGCCACCCTGGACCGGCTGCTCGAGCCGCCCGCCCTGCCCGCGACACCCGAGCTGGGCACCGATCCGTTCGCCGCGGACCTCACGCGGGAGCAACGGATGGCGGCCCGGCAGGACGTCCGGAAGCAGACCACCGAGGCGACGCTGTGGTGGCTGGGCCGGATGGCGGCCGGTGGCGCGACCTCGGTCGCCGAGAAGCTGACCTTCTTCTGGCACGGGCACTGGGCCACCAGCGTGCAGAAGGTGCGCTCGGCCCGGCTGATGGTGGCCCAGCAGCAGACCTTCCGCCGCTACGGGGCCGGGGACACGTCTCCCCTGGTGCGGGCCATGCTGCGCGACCCGGCGCTGATCCTCTGGCTGGACGGGCAGAAGAACACCCGCAAGGCGCCCAACGAGAACCTGGCCCGCGAGCTGATGGAGCTGTTCACGCTCGGGGTCGGCAACTACACCGAGGACGACGTGAAGGCCGGCGCCAAGCTACTCACCGGTTGGAAGGTGGACCGGGCCACCGGCCGGGCCACGCTGGCCGGGCCGCGGCACGACGCCACGCCGGCCACGCTGCTCGGCACGAACGGCGTCACCGATGTGGACGCGTACGCTGATGTGCTGGTCCGGAATCCGGCGCACCTGCCCTTCATCACCGCGCGGCTGTGGCTGCGCTACGGCTCGACCGATCAGCCCGCCCCGAAGCCGGCCGGGACGCGGGACGTGACGGCGATGCTGCGGGCGCTCGTCGGGTCCGCGGAGTTCGCGGGTACGCGCGGGCGGCTGGTCAAGCAGCCGGTGGAGTGGCTGGTCGGCGCGATGCGGCAGCTCGGGATCAAGCCGGACGCCAAGGTGGGCGGCATCCTCCGGGCGCTCGGGCAGGTGCCGTTCCGGCCGCCGAGCGTGGGCGGCTGGCCGGCCGGGAACGCCTGGCTGACCACCTCGTCGGCGCAGGCGCGGCTCAAGGCGGGGCAGCAACTCGTGGCCCTCGCCCCCGCCGCGGCCGAGGGGCTCACCGGCGGAGAACGGCTGGACGCCCTGGCCCATCTGCTCGTGGTCGACGTCTGGACCGACCGCACCCGGGCCGCCCTGACCCAGGTCAAGGACCCCCGCAAGCTGCTCGCCCTGGCCCTGGCCACCCCCGAGTACACGGTCCACTGAAGAAGCTGAGGAGACACGCGATGGACACGATCACCCGGCGCCGGTTCCTGACCGCGAGCGGCGTGGTGGCCGGCGGCGCGATCGCGCTCGGCGGCACCGCCTACGGCCTGCGCGACATCCTCGGCTTCCGCGACGAGGAACGCCCGGCCGGCGCGAAGACCCTGGTCCTGGTCACGCTCTACGGCGGCAACGACGGCCTCAACACCGTCATCCCGTACGCCGACCCGGCCTACGCCGCGAACCGCCCGGGCCTGACCTACGACCCGGGCCAGGTGCTGCGGCTGGACGACGCCTTCGGCCTCAACCCGGGGCTGGCCGGACTGCACCGGCTCTACGGCGAGAAGCGGCTGGCGATCGTCCGGGGCGTCGGCTACCCGAAGCCGGACCGCAGCCACTTCCGCTCGATGGACATCTGGCAGACCGCCCAGCCCGACCGCCCGGGCAACACCGGATGGCTGGGCCGCTGGCTGGACGGCGTGGGCGGCGACCCGCGGCTGGCGGTCAGCTTCGAGCCGGTGCTGCCGCCGCTGCTGGCCGGGGCGACGAGCGCCGGCGCGACCGTGCCCGGCGGCGCGGTGAAGCTGCCCCGGATCGCCACGCCGGAGGTGCTGACGGCGCTGTCGGCGAGCGCGCCCGGCGAGTCACCGGCGCAGGCCCGGGCCGCGGCCTGCTTCGCCGACCTGGTCCGGGTGCGGGATCTGATGGCCGACGTGGACGCGTCCCCGGAGGACTCCGCCGACACCGCCGCTCCCCCGCTCGACACCCAGCTCGCCCTGGTCACCAGGTGCATCGAGGCGGGCGCGGCGACCCGGGTCTACTCGGTCTCGCTGGGCGGCTTCGACCTGCACGCCGACGAGAAGGAGGCGCAGGAGGCGCTGCTGGCCAAGCTGGACCGGCCGCTGGCGGCCTTCGCCGACCGGATGAGGAACCGGGACGTCGTCACGGTCGTCTACTCCGAGTTCGGCCGCCGGGTGAAGGCCAACGCCTCGGACGGGACCGACCACGGCACCGCGTCGTCGATGTTCCTGATGGGCGGGGGTGTGGCCGGTGGGATGTACGGCGACCCGCCCAGCCTGACCGATCTCGACGACGGCGACCTGGTGCACACCGTCGACTTCCGGGACGTGTACGCCTCGGTGCTCAGCGACGTCCTCGGCGCGGACCCGGGCACGGTTCTCGGCGACTGGCCGGGCCGCCTGGACTTTAGTTGACGCGACAACTATCCCGGCGTACGCTGAAGGGAGTTTGTTGAAGTGTCAACCAGGAGGCCCTTGCCATGAGCGCGTTGCCCGCCCTCTTCCTCAGTCACGGCGCACCGCCGCTGGTGGACAACCCGGTCTGGGTGGCGCAGCTCCAGGAGCTGGCCGCGGGGCTGCCCCGGCCCAAGGCCATCCTGATGGCCTCGGCCCACTGGGAGTCGGCGCCGCTGATGCTCGGCGCGACCGAGACCGTGCCGCTGACCTACGACTTCGGCGGCTTCGCACAGCGCTACTACGAGGTTCAATATCGCGCTCCCGGCGCTCCCGAGCTGGCCGACCACATCGAGAAGCTGATGCCCGACGCGCAGACCGTGGCCCGCACCGACCGGGGGCTCGACCACGGCGCCTACGTGCCGCTGACCGTGATGTACCCGGACGCGGACATCCCGGTGCTGCAGATGTCGCTGCCCTCGCTCGAGCCGGACGCGCTGCTCGACCTGGGCCGGCGGCTGCGGCCGCTGCGCGACGAGGGTGTGCTGATCGTCGGCTCCGGGTTCACCACGCACGGGCTGCCGTTCCTGCGCGACTGGCGGGAGGACGCGGTGGCGCCGGGCTGGTCGCGGGAGTTCGACGCGTGGGCGGCCGAGACGCTGGCCCGCGGGGCGGTGGACGAGCTCGCCGACTTCCGGTCGCGGGCGCCCGGAATGCCGTACGCGCACCCGACGATCGAGCACTTTGCCCCGATGTTCCTCACCCTGGGCGCGGCCGGCGACCCCGAGCAGTCCCCGGACCAATCGATCGAGGGCTACTGGATGGGCCTGTCCAAGAGGTCGTTCCAAGTGGCCTGACCTTTGGATATTCAGGATTCTTTCAGCGTTTGCAGGGACCCTTGATGGGAATGTCGCAGCAATCCATCGGAAGGGTTCCCTGTTGATGCTAGAGGTCACCGCGCTCGGCTGGACGCTGACCATCGGGGTCATCGTCGCCCTGCTCGCCCTCGATCTCGCGGTCGGCGTGTTCCGCCCGCACGCCGTCGGTTTCCGTGAGGCCGCCGTCTGGTCCGTCTTCTACATCGGCGTCGCCGTCGCGTTCGGCATCGTCTTCGCCTCGGTCGCGGGGTGGGACTTCGGCGCCGAGTACTTCGCCGGCTACATCGTCGAGAAGAGCCTGTCGGTCGACAACCTCTTCGTCTTCGTGATCATCATGAGCACCTTCGCGGTGCCCGAGAAGTATCAGCAGGAGGTCCTGACCTTCGGCATCATCATCGCGCTGGTGCTGCGGGTGATCTTCATCGCGCTCGGGGCGACGCTGCTGTCGCTGTTCTCGTTCATGTTCCTGATCTTCGGGCTGGTGCTGATCTTCACCGCGGTGCAGCTCTTCCGGCATCGTGCGGAAGACCCCGACATCGAGGACAACGCTCTGGTACGCGCCAGCCGGCGCCTGTTGCCGGTGACCGACGACTACATCGGCGGCAAGATGATCACCCGCGTCGACGGCAGGCGCATGGTCACCCCGATGTTCATCGTGCTGATCGCGATCGGCAGCTCCGACCTGCTGTTCGCGCTCGACTCGATCCCGGCGGTGTTCGGCGTGACCTCCGAGGCGTACATCGTCTTCGCGGCCAACGCCTTCGCCCTGCTTGGCCTGCGGGCGTTGTTCTTCCTGGTCAAGGGCCTGCTCGACCGGCTCGTCTACCTCAGCACGGGGCTGGCGCTGATCCTCGCCTTCATCGGCGTCAAGCTGGTGCTGCACTGGCTGCACGAGGACATCTGGCACGACGCGCCCGAGATCAGCACGCCGGTCTCGCTCGGCGTCATCCTGGTCGTCCTGACCGTGACCACGGTCGCCAGCCTGATCAAGTCGCGCAACGACCCGAGCGTGAAGGCCAAGGCCGGCAGCCTGCGAGCCCACAAGGCCCGCGAGGACGCGTGATCCCCCCAGGACAACGAGGGCCCGACAACGGCGTCGGGCCCTCGTTCTGCGCTTCGGTCGTGCCTCGTGGATCAGGCGGCGCGGTGCCCGCCGATGCCGGACGCGGTACGCGCGCGCTCGTAGTCCTGCTGGTCCAGGATGGCTCGGATGACCCGGGTCTCCTCGCTGCTGTGCCGGGCGATCAGCTCGTCGAGCTCGGCGCGCTCGGCGCGCTCGGCGGGCGACTGGAACGCGGCAAGCTCGGCGCTGAGCTTCCGGATCTCACGCCGTTCGACGGCGCGTTGCACCAGGGCGGTGCGGATCCTCTTGGCGAACGCCATGGTCTTACTCTCCCCAACGAAGTTACTTTCAGTTACCTCCTCCACGATCCACGCGAGCCGTTGAATCAACAAATCCACCAGGTAAAACTCTGATGCGAAAAGTGACCCGCACCACCGGAAGGCAGTAGCGCGGGTCACTCTCTGTCGACAATGGGCAGGTCAGACGCCCGGTGTTCGCTCGATCACACGGTCAGGGTCCAGGTGTTGATGTAGCCGGTGTCCTGACTTGCCACGTCCTGCACCTTGAGCTTCCAGGCGCCGTCGGCCGTCTCGCTGCTCACGTTGACCGTGTAGGTGTCGATGACGTTGTCGGCGCTGTCCGAGCCGCTGCTGCTCTTCAGCCGGTACGACGACCCGTCCGGCGCGACCAGGTCGACGACCAGGTCACCCCGCCAGGTGTGCACGATGTTGACGTCGACCTTGGACGACGACGAGGCGCTCCGGCCACAGCCGCTGATCGTGATCGTGCTGGTCACCGCGGCGCCCGCGTCCGGGATGGAGACGTCGCCCGCGTTGGTGCCGGTGCAGCCGGTCGGGTCCGGCGGGGTGGTGCCGCCACAGGTCGGCTCGCCGCTCTGCGCCGGGACGCTGATCGCGTTCCAGGCCGCCTTGACCGTGTCGAAGTTGGCGCAGCTGTTCGGGTAGAGGTTCTTCGCCGCGTTCAGCGTGGCGGTGCGGATGTTGGCGTACTTCCAGGTCGAGGTCTTCGACTGGAGCGCGTTGTAGTAGATCTCGCCGGCGGTGCGGGTGCTGATGCCGGTGACCGTGCTGCTGTTGCAGGTCGGGCTGGCCGGGCCGCCGGACGGGCTGGAGCCCTGCGCGACCAGGTAGAACCAGTGGTTCAGGGGGCCGGCCGCGGCGTGCACCTCGGTGCTCGGGATCGACGACGACCAGCAGTTCGGGTCGCCGGCCAGGGACGGGTTGTACATGTAGCGGATCGGGCCGTCACCGACCAGGTCCACCTCCTCGCCGACCTGGAAGTCCGGCGGGTCCAGCGGGTTGTTGGTGTACGCCTCGGTGAGCGCGCCGAAGATGTCGCCGGTGGACTCGTTGATGCCACCGTTCTCGTTGCCGCTGCCCGCGCCGCCCGGGGTGGACTGGAAGATCGCGTGGCCCATCTCGTGCGCCACCACGTCGATCGGCGTGGCCTGGCGGGTGTTCGCCTGGTTGTGGCCGAAGTTCGTGTACGAGCCGTTCCAGTACGCGTTCACGTCGGCCAGCCCGACCCGGACCGGCGGGGTGTTGCCGTTGCCCAGGATGCCGCTGCGGTTGAACCAGGCGCTCACCATGTCGGCCTCACGCTGCACGCCGTACAGGGCGTCGACGCAGGCCGTCTCCAGGTTGGTGCCGGAGCCGTTGCCCCACGCGTCGTCGGTCCCGGTGTACGCCGACCCGTTCTGCCCGCCACACTTCAGTCCCGGGCGGGTGGTGTCGGTCAGCGAGTACGACGAGCCGGAGCCCGAGGTGTTGATGGAGACGTTGCCGTAGTAGTAGCCGTTGCCCGTGCCCTCACGAACCAGCTCGATCGAGTCGGCCACCGTGCCCGATGTGGCGTCCACGAAGATGTGCCGGTTGCTGGGCTTGCCGCCGGCCAGGGTGCCGGTGACGTCCACCTCGTAGACCAGCGTCGGTGCGCCGAAGGCGAGCACCTTGAGCGTGGCCCCGGACGCGCTGTCGACCTTGGCCAGCTGGGCCTTCGCGGTGGCCACGGCCTGCGCGGCGGTGATCTTCGCGGTGGTCGCGACGCTGATGTCGGTGGACTGGGCGACCGCGGTGTCCTTCACGGCGCCGGTCGCGTCGGTGGTCACCACGACGTCGCCGCCGACCACGGCAAGCCCCTGGTGGGTGCGCTGGTAGGTGACGTACTGCAGGCCGCGGGTGCCCGCCACCACGCCGGTGCGCTGGAGCGCGTCGCCGGTGGCCAGGTGCAGTTTCGCGTCGGCGGCGGGGCTGCTGACGAGCCGGTCGGCCGCGGTGGCGGCCAGGGACGGAGCGGGGGTGGGGCTCGGCGCCTGGGCCGGGGCCGCGCCGGCGCTGGTCGGCGAGGCCGCCAGCGTCAGTGCCGCTCCGGCGGCCAGAGCCATCGAGGCTCGGAACAGGTGGGTTGGTCGCACGCTCGTACTCCGTTCTGCGCGGCCCGGGGGTGTGGGGCCAGTGAGCAGAACGCTAGGCATCGACGCGCGTCAACGAATCAGGGAAAACCCTTGCAGGCGGGAGGCGAGCTGAGTGCGCGAGCGTACACCGAGCTTGCGGTATACCCGGGTCAGGGTGGCCTCAATCGTCTTGACGCTGAGATAGAGCTGGACGGCGATCTCCCGGTTGCTCGCGCCGTCGCGCACCAGCCCGGCGATCCGCGCCTCGGTCGAGGTGAGCCCGAACTCGGCCGGGGTGCCCTCGGTCCGGGACAGGGCCCGCTCGGTCTGCTCGGTCCACGGGCGCGCCTCGGCCGACAGGAAGATCGCCAGCGCCGCGCCGATGGCGACCCGGGCGGCCGCGTACCGGCGCCGCCGCCGCTCGGCGCCGCCCTGCACCAGCAACGAATGAGCCTGCTCGATCGGCTGGCGGAGCTGTTCGAACCGCAGCGCGGCGGCGGCCGACAGGATCACCGCGGTGTCCGCCTGCCCGCTCTCCGACAGCACGACGGCCGACGCCCGGTCCAGATAACCGGTCATGCCCGGGGTGCTGCCCAGCCGGCGCGCCGCGGCCCGGGCCGCCCGCAGGGTCTCCGCCGCCTCCTCGTGCTCGCCCAGCGCGGCCAGGCCGCCGGCCAGGTCACCGTGCCAGCGGACGATCATCGGGTCCTCGATGCCGTCCTCCAGGTCGCGCAGCCGGCGCAGCGCCGCCACCCCGGCCCGGGTGTCGCCCGAGCGCAGCGCCGCCTGGCCCTGGGCGTGCAGGTTGCGGCGCAGGTAGATGCTGTCGCCCTCCTGCTCGGAGGCGCGCACGCCGCGACGGGCGTACCCGGCGGCACTGGTCAGGCTGCCGCCGGCCAGTTCCGCCACCGCGGCGGTGTACCAGGTGGGGCCGGGGCTGAGCCCCGCGCGCTGGGCCGCCTCGACGGCGCGGTGGGCGTACCGCAGAGCCTCCCGGCAGCGGGCCGCCCGGGTGGCCACCTCGGAGAGGCTGCGCAGCACCTCGACCAGCGCCTCGCCGCTGCGGTCCTGTTCGGCCACCGCGAGCAGCCGGAGCAGCTCGTCGCGGGCCTCGTCGAGCCGGTCGTCGATCATCGCGAACCGGGCCGCCATGTAGCGCGGGCCCATGTGCAGCCAGCCCGGCACCTGCCCGGCGGGCTTGGCCATCGCCTCGGCCAGCGTCGCGGTCCAGCCCTCCTCGCCGCGCATCCGCTGCACCTGGGCCAGGGCGCCGAGCGCCATCGCCTCGATCGTCGGGTCGCCGGCCCGGCGGGCGTCGCCGACGGTCCGTCCGGCCTCGGCCGCGGCCGCGTCCGGATCGCCGCCGATCATCGCGGCCCAGGTCCGCCGGAGCCGCACCGGCGCCAGCAGGGCCGGGTCGTCGCCCGCCTCGGCCAGCGCGGCCGCGACCATCTCGGCCATCTCGGCCATCGCCTGCCCGGCCAGGTCGATCAGCACCAGCCGGGCGCGGACCCGGTGGCCGGGCGGCGAGTCGGCCGCGAGCACCGCCTCGGCGGCCCGGCCGGCCAGCTCGGGAGCGCCGCAGGAGGCCGCGATGGTGGCGGCGGCGAGCAGCCAGTCGCGGCGTTCGGGGGCGATCGCGGCCGGGCCGCGGGCCGCGGCCAGCAGGTAGAGCTCGGCCGCGGTACGGCCACCGCCGGCCCCTTGGCCCTCGGCCGCACGGGCGGCGGCCGCGGCCAGGGAGCGGGCCACCGCTGTGTCGGGGCGGCCGCTGCGCAGGGCTTGGTGCCACAGGGTGCCGATCGGCTCGGTGGCGGCGGCGGCCAGGGCGTCGTGGACCCGCGCGCGGGCGGCCGCGTCCAGGTCGCCGCTGAGCGCCTCGGCCAGGATCGGTGGGGTGAAGCCGACCTTGTCGCCGGCCAGGGCGACCAGTCCCTCGGCCTCGGCCCGGCGCAGGTCGCGGGGTGCGTCCTCGCGACCGGCCCGGACGAGTAGGGAGATGGTGGGCTCGTGCGCCAGCGCGGCCACGGTGAGCGTGGCGGTGACGGCGGGCGGCAACGCGTCGAGCCGCTCGCGCAGCAGGGCGCGGGCCGGTTCGGGCAGCGGCGCGGGCCGCCACGCCGGGCCCGGCGGGATGGCCGCGCCCAGGGCCAGGGCGAGGAAGGGGTTGCCGCCGCTCGCCTCGTGCACCCGGCTGGCCGTCCGGCAGGGCAGGCCGCGGGACTCCAGGAGCTCGGTCAGGTCGTCCGCGTCCAGCGGAGGAACGGCCAGCTCGAGCACGGGCGACGGGCACAGCCTGGCGGCGCGGTGTCCCCCGGCCGGCCCGGTCACCGGGGCGGGGCGGCGCTCGGCGGCCAGCACGCGGACCCGGGGGCCGGGGCGGCGGCGCATGGCGAAGGCGATCAGGGCGGCCGACTGCTGGTCGAGCCACTGGGCGTCGTCCAGGACGAGCAGCACGTCGGTGGTGCGGGCGCAGGCGGCCAGCAGGAGCGGCAGGACCAGGCGGCGGGCCAGGGCCGGGCTGCCGGCGCGGGGCGGCCGGGCCTGCCGGAGCGCGCTCAGGGCGGCTCGCTGGGCCGGCGGCAGGGTCGCGGCGGCGGCCGGCGGAAGCTGCGCGACCAGGTCGGCCACGGCCGAGTAGGGCACCTGACGGTCGGCGCGTTCGGGGCGGAGCCGGACGATCAGATCGCCCCGGGCGGCGGCGTCATCGGCGACGGCGTCGAGCAGGGCGCTGCGGCCGATGCCCGGTGGCCCGTGCAGAGCGACTCCCCCGCCGGCGGCGAGGCGTCCGGCGATCGCGGCACGCAGCGCGGCCCTCCCGAAGAGGGTGCCGCCGGACCGCATTCGGCCAGCTTAGGGAGGCTCCGCCGAGACATCAACAGATGTGCATGTTACGAGCCGACGACGTTGCGCAGGCTGGACCAGCGGTCGGCCAGCTGACGGCGGCGGCAGGCGACCAGATGGCCGGCCAGGATCGCCTGGGTGCCGCCGCGCACGCACACGTCGGCGCCCTCGGTCAGCACGCCCGCCACCACGTCGGCCGGAGCGTCGGCGTCGACCAGGGCGACCACCGCGGTCCGGCGCGGGAGCACGGATCGGGCGGCCCGCACGTCACGCTCGGTGGCCCCGGCCAGCAGCACGATCTCCTCGGCGTGGATGTCGTCGAGGGCGGCCGCGGCGCGCACCGACCAGCCGTTGGGCAGCTGTGCGGCCAGTCCGGCGACCCGGCTGCGGTGACCGAGCACCGCCACCACCGGCTTGAGCGACTTCGTGTAGGCCGGGTTGACCGGCAGGTCCGTGGCGAGCATCTCGAGTTCCCCCTCGTCGGCTCCATTGGCGTACGAGAACCACTGTGGGTGCCGTGACTGAGGCCCGGTTGTGCGCTCCCTGTGGATTGGTTGGCAGCCCGCCCGGCCGTGACCAGGAACACGGCCGGGCGAGGCAACGCTTCACGCGGCCACGGCGACGGGCGGCCCGATGCGGGTACGACGACCCCTCGCTCTGTATCGAGGGTAACGACAAGTTGCTTCCACTGATTTTGCGGTGTTATCGTGAAGATGATTCCACTGATAACGTAGGGACTGGACTTGATCGTCATTACCGGCGCGACCGGCGCTCTCAACGGAGCCACCACCGATCATCTTCTGCAGCGTGCCCCTCCATCCCGGCCCGCAACCACGCCGCGACCGAGCAGTTGCTTGTCGACCCGCTGCTGCCGACGCTGCTCAACCGTGAGCCGCGCACTGTCCAAGACGTCCTCACGCAGTCCCCGTCCTGGTGACCCCCTCTGCTGTGCCTTGGACCAGCAGCGCAGTCATGCGGCGTGGCGGCCCGGCGCTTGGTCAGGCCACCATGCCGCGCCTGCGGTACAGCCCCGTTGCCGACAGATCACCCTCGTGAACCAAGGATGCTCATGCCGATCGACCGTCCTCTGACCTTGAGCTGCAACTCGTACGACGTGACCGCCGCACTGCTCGACGGGACCGTGACCGCCGACGGGTACACCCTGCGGACGCAGACCGGCGCCGACATCTCGCGCCTGTTCGAGCAGGTCGTGCGGGACCGGGCCTTCGATGTCGCGGAACTGGGTTTCACGTTTCTTGCGCGCACCATGAGCGCCGACAACCCACCGTTCTACGCTCTACCGGTCTTCCTGGTTCGCAGGCTGCAGCATTCGACCACCTACATCAACGTGAACGCCGGCATCGAGACACCGGCTGATCTCGCCGGCAAGACCGTTGGCGAGTTCGCCACGTTCGGTCACGACATGGGCGTCTGGCCCAAAGGTATTTGGGCCGACGAATACGGCCTGAGCGTGCACCAGAGCCGCTGGATCGTCGGTGGAGTCACCCATCCGATGGCCCCCATGGACTTCCTGACGGTCCGGCACGCGCCCGGGGTGTCCGTGGAGGCGGTTCCCGAGGGACAGACGCTCGGCCCGATGCTCGAGTCCGGCGAGATCAGCGCGTTGATCTCAGCCCTGCCGCCCGCCGGTCTCGGCACCGACGCCACCAACGTGCGCCGGCTGTTCCCGGATTACGAGAAGCGCGAAGCGGACTACTACTCCCGGACCGGCATTTTCCCCATCATGCACCTCGTGGTGGTCAAGCGTGACCTCATCGATGCCGACCCCGGCTTGGCCCGTGCCCTGTTCACCGCGTTCGAGGCCGCCAAGAGCACTGCGATCGACACACACAATGCCGGGGGTACGGACGCTGGAGTCAACCCGTGGTTCGCGCAACTCATCGGCCCGAACGGCCAACTCGTCGATGACGGTCGATGGGACTATGGGGTTGCCAAGAACCGTCACGCCGTGGACACCTTCCTGCGCTATCACCACGATCAGGGTCTGTCCGATCGGTTGCTGACCGCGGAGGACATTTTCCCGGCCGAGCTCATGGACACCTGATTGATCGAACACATCTGCGGCGCGCGTTTGATCGTGGACCGGCAGTGGCCGATAGGCCGCTGCCGGACCCCATGACGTGTCCCGACGGACCGCGAAACGAAGGTGTTCGTGACGAACGCGTTCGTCGACGTCGGTGACGGCGACGGCGACCTCAGATCACCGCGGAAGTGGCCGATCGGTAAGCCGTTAGGCTGCATCCGTCGTCAAGCCGGGGTGTCGCATGTCGAACGGCGCGGTTACGCCCGATGGACGGTCGGTCGCGTCGTCGCGACTGATTCGGCTCAGTCGCGCCCGGCTGGCCGTATTCGACCCGGAAGGCGCCCGGGAGATGGCGATGGCGGCGGCGGTCGAGCCGGCCTTACGCGCCGAGGCCCTGTCGATCACCGCGATGTGCCGGCGCCTGCGCGACGACTACGTGGCCGCGCTGGCCGAGGCGCAGGACGCCGCCGCCCTCGCCCGCGCCGACGGCAACTCAGCGATCGAGGGCCGCGCCCGCAGCGAAATCGCCCGGGTTCTGCTGGCGACCGGTGATACGTCGGCCGCGCTCGACGAGAGCCTGGCCGCGCTCACGCTCGCCGAAACGAGCGGCGACCTCGAAGCGGTCATTCCGGCGCTGGCGACGGCGGCGAACGTGTTTCTGGTGATGCAGCAGCTCGATCTGGTCCTGGAGTTGTGCGAACGCGGAGCCGAGACGGCTCGGCTGGTCGGCGACGACCTCGCCGAGGGGGTCATGCTGGACATCGGTGGGTGCGCGTTGTCCGCGCTGGCCTTCGCCGCCCGGGCCGCGGGTGACGAAAAAGCCGCCCTTTCGACCGCCGCCGACGCGGCCGAGCGTTTCCGGGCGGCGATGCTCAACGCCGGCCGGCTCGGACACCGACGGTACGAGGCGGCGGCCGTGGCCAATCTCGCCGAGGTGCTCGGCTTCGCCGGGCGCACCGACGAGGCGATGGAGCTGCTGAATTCGTGGGCCATCGACCTGCGACGAGATTCCACGTTCACGATCACGCATCATCTCGATACCCGCGGTCAGATTCTCCAGTCGTTGGAACAGTACGACCGGGCCATCGAGGTCTTCACCGAGGCGCTGGAGCGGGCGGAGAGCAAGTCGGCGATGATGACGGCAGCCTCGCACCTCGCCGAGGCATACGAGAAGAACGGTAACCCGACCGCTGCGCTCGCCGCGTTCAAGCGCTATCACGAGCTCTACTGCCAGGTGGCTTCGGAGACCGCACAGCGCAACGCCCGGGTGGCTGCGGTACGGATGGAGACGGCGCAGGCCAAAGCAACGGCTGAACAGGAACGACTGCGCGCCGACGGCCTGCTGCGGGCCAGCGAGGAGGACCCGCTGACCGGCTTGGCCAACCGCCGCCGGCTGGATGGCGAACTGGCCGCCGCGGCCAGCGGTCACCCGGTGGCGCTGATCGACGTGGACCACTTCAAGCTGGTCAACGATCAGTTCTCCCATCTGGTCGGCGACGAGGTGCTGCGTCGGCTGGCCGTCCTGCTCCGTGAGGGATGCCGGTCCGACGACGTCGCGGCCAGGTACGGCGGCGAGGAGTTCGCGATCCTTTTCCGGGACCTGCGGGAGCCCGAGGCCTTGATGGTGGCGGAACGGATTCGCCGCACGGTCGAGCAGTATCCATGGGACACCGTTGCGGCGGACCTGAAAGTCACCGTGAGCATCGGCGTGGCGTCCGGGCCGGACCGGCTCGCCGTCGCCGATCGCCGTCTCTATGCGGCCAAGAACAGCGGCCGCTACCGTGTGATCGGACGTAGACCCGAGGAGGCACCCGGTCGGGCCGCGTGATCCGTCCGTTCCTCCGACCGTACCAAGGGAAGGCCTGCTGGTGTTTCTCGGCCGACCCTCAACGTCGACTTGAGGTTCAGGGTGAGGGTCGTCGAGGGTTTCTACGCCGACTCGCGGCGGACCACCCGCACCATTTCGGCCGGCGCCGGGGCGGGACCGGGGCGGCCGGCGATCGCGGCCTCCACGGTGCCGGCCAGATGGGCGGCGACCGCCGACTGATCGGTGGTCACCGTGGTCAGCGGCGGCTCGGCCAGGCGGGCCACCGGGATGTCGTCGACCCCGATCACCGCCAGGTCGACCGGCGCCACCAGGCCCTGCCGGCGGACCCCGGCCAGCACGGCCATGGCGACCTCGTCGTTGTACGCGCACACCGCCGTCACCCCGGCCGCGCGCCACGCCTTGACCGCGTCGCCCGCGGTGGCCGGGTCGAGCGGCACGGTACGCACGTCCGGCGCCGGGAGGCCCTGCTCCAGGCAGCCCTCGCGGGTGCCGGCCAGGCGCGGGTCGGCGAAGTACCGGAGCCGATCGTCGTCCGGGTACGCGTACCCCAGCATGGTGTGGCCCAGCCCGGCCAGGTGCTCGGCCTGGAGCCGCCCCACCAGCTGTTGCGACACGTGGAGCTCGCGTGGCTCGGCCCGCGCCGGGCCGACCAGGGCGACCACCAGGGCGATCCCGGCCGCGCGCATGGCCGCGATCTCGGCCGGCGAGAAGTCCTCGAAGGCGAGCACCGCGGCCGGGGTGAGCGCCTTCCACAGCTCGCTGATCGGCCGGTCCTCGCGGCTGGCCGGGTGCACGGCGAGGGTCAGGCCGCGCCGGGCCAGCGCCCCGGACAGGTGGGTCAGCAGCGCGCCCACCTCGGAGCCGATCGGCCAGTCGGGCAGCAGGCAGAGCACCACGTCGGAGCGTCCGGTGCGCAGCGTGCGGGCGGCCGCGGAGGGCGCGTAGCCGAGGGCCGCGGCGGCGTCGAGCACCCGGCCGCGGGTGCCGGCCGAGATGGTCTGGTGGGGCGTGTCGTTCAGGACGTAGGACACCGTCGCCCGCGACACGCCGGCCATCCTGGCCACATCCGCGCTGGTCACGCGCTTGGTATTGCGATCGACCACGCGCGCCACCTCCCTCGGCTTGCCGTCGTCGTGTACGAGCCCGTACGTTACGACAAGCGCAACTTACACGTTTAACTCGCAAGGGGGCCACCGGTGTCCGAGCACGACGAGTTGATCAAATCCCTGGATCTGCCGGCCAAGGTGGCGCTGCTGACCGGGGCAACCACGTTCACGCTCGCCCCCGAGCCCTCGATCGGCCTGCGCGAGCTGCGGCTCTCGGACGGGCCGACCGGCGTGCGCGGCCTCCGCTTCCACGGCGGCGCCACGGTGGCGCTCTTCCCCAACGCGACCCTGCTGGCCGCGGCCTGGAGCGAGGCGACGGCGTACGAGGTGGGCACGCTCCTGGCCGAGGAGGCCATGGCGCAGCAGATCCACGTGGTGCTCGGACCCACGATCAACCTGCACCGCAGCCCGCTCGGCGGGCGTCTGTTCGAGCAGTACTCCGAGGACCCGCTGCTGACCGGGCAGATCGCCGCCGCGTACGTGCGGGGTATGCAGGACCGCGGCGTCGCCGCCTGCCTCAAGCACCTGGTGGCCAACGAGTCGGAGACCGACCGCAACACCGTGGACAGCGTGGTCGACGAGGCCACCCTCCGCGAGCTCTACCTGCTGCCCTTCGAGATCGCGGCCGGCGCCTGGTCGATCATGGCCGCCTACAACGACGTGAACGGGCAGGCCGCCACCGAGAACGTGCACGTCAACAACGAGGTGGTCAAGGACGAATGGGGCTGGGACGGCCTGCTCATGTCCGACTGGTTCGCCACCAAGACGGCCGGGCCGGCCGCCAACGGCGGGCTCGACCTGGTCATGCCCGGCCCCGGCGGTCCGTGGGGCGACGCGCTGGTCGCAGCCGTACGCGCGGGTGAGGTGGACGAGGCGACCGTCGACGACCACCTGGCCCGGCTGCTGCGGCTCGCCACGCGTACCGGAGCACTTGGTCCGGAGAAGGACTACGGCACCTACCCCGCGCCGGACAGCCCCGAGCGCCGCGAGCAGCTCACCCGGCTCGCCGCGCAGGGCATGACCGTGCTGAGCAACGAGACCGGCGCGCTGCCGCTGGCCGAGGGGCAGACGGTCGCGCTGATCGGCCGGCACGCCGTGCAGACCGTGTGCATGGGCGGCGGCTCGGCCCAGGTCCGCCCGCCCCACCAGGTCAGCATCGCCGAGGGCCTGACCGCGCGGCTGGGCGGCGACCGGGTGACCGTGCTCGACGGCGTGCCGATGCGCTCCCGCCCGGTTCCCGCCCGCGACGGCTTCCTGGTCGACCCGGACACCGGGGCGGCGGGCATCGCCGTCACCGTCCTGGACGCGGACGGCGCCGTGGTCGAGACCCGGCACGAGGACGACGCCACGAGCATGGTCGGCTTGGACGACCAGCTCCCGCGCCCGGCCGCCGCCGTCCGCCTGCGCGGCCGGATCACCCGGGCCGGCCGGGTCCAGCTGGGCACCATCGGGGTCGGCTCCTGGTCGGTCACCGTCGGCGATCATTCGTTCGCGTACGACCTGAGCGTCTCGGGCGGGAACATGGGCGAGGAGATCCTGAGCCCGCCCAACCACACCGAGGTCGTCGAGGTGGCCGAGGGCGCCGTGATCGACGCGACGGCCACCCTGGCCGAGGGCCGCGGCCCGGCCGGTCAGCTGTTCACCGGCGTCGGCCTGTTCGGCCTGATCGCCCAGGCCGCCGACCGCGACGCCCGCGAGGTCATCGACGAGGCGGTCCGCGCCGCGGCCGCCGCCGACGTGGCCGTCGTGGTGGTCGGCCTGACCGAGGAGCAGGAGACCGAATCGGTCGACAAGAGCACCCTGCACCTGCCCGGCGCCCAGGACGCGCTGGTCGAGGCCGTAGCCGGCGCGGCCAGGAAGACGATCGTGGTGGTCAACGCGGCCACACCGGTGGTCATGCCGTGGCGGTTGCGGGTCGACGGCATCCTCTGGGCCGGCCTGCCCGGCCAGGAGGGCGGCCACGCCGTCGCCGCGGCCCTGCTCGGCGACATCGAACCGGCCGGCCGCCTGGTCACCACGTTCCCCGACGAGGACGGCAAGACGCCGGCCTGGAACGTCACCCCTTCGGACGGCAAGCTGGAGTACGCCGAGGGCACCTACATCGGCTACCGCGGCCACTTCGCCGGCCACGCGCCGGCGCCGGCCTTCTGGCTCGGCCACGGCCTCGGTTACGGCACCTGGGAGTACGCCGACGCCCGGGTGATCACCGGCGACTCACCCGGCGTCACGGTGACGATCACCAACACCGGCAAGCGCGCCAGCCGCGAGGTGGTCCAGGTCTACTTCCGCCCCGCCGAGCGCGACCAGCCCGTCCGCCTGGTCGGCTGGGAGGGCGCGACGGTCGGCGCGGGCGAGTCGGCCCGGGTCATCGTCGGCACCGACCGCCGCATGTGGCGCCGCTGGGACACCGCGGCGGGCCGATGGAACACCCTCGGCACCGGCGGCGACCTGCTGATCGCCCGGGGCCTGGGCGACATCCGCGCGACCCTGCCGCTCCGGCCGGAGGCCTAGCTTTCGTCTAGCACTCGGCGTTCCACCGGTCGATGACCGGATCGTCGCCGTGCTCGAAGCCGAGCGCCGAGACGGTCGCGGTGTCGAGCTTGAGCAGCCCGCCCGCCGAGGTCGGCAGCCCCACCCAGCGCGCGCCGACCGCCCGCAGGCAGTGCCCGTGCGCCACGAACGCCACATCACCCTGCTCGAGCCGGGTGCGGGCGCGGGCCAGCACCCGGTCGATCCGCGCACCGACCTGCTCGGGCGACTCGCCGCCGGGCGACCCGTCGGTCCACAGCGACCAGCCCGGCCGGGTCCGGTGGATCTCCTTGGTGGTGATGCCCTCGTACTCGCCGTAGTTCCACTCGGCCAGATCCTCGGTCACCTCGGTGACATCGAGACCGGCCAGCTCGGCGGTCCGCAGGGCGCGCTTGCGCGGGCTGGAGATCACCGCGGCGAAGGACCGCCCGGCCAGCTTGGCCCCCGCGGCGCGCGCTTGCCGCTCCCCCTCGGCCGTGAGATCCAGATCCGTGTACGACGTGTGCTTCCCATTGGCCGACCACTCGGTCTGCCCATGCCGGACCAGCACGATCTCCGCCATCTGCCACCCCCTGCCGGTGAGCCTAGCCAGTGCCCGGCGCCCCGGCTCGCCGACCGCCACCCAAGCCGCGGGCTGTGGATAACCGGCCGGAATTGTCAGACCCCCGCGCTACATTTCCGCCCACCCAGAGGGGTGGGGGCGGTGGCGGTGCGCGCGTGCGCCGAAAATGATCAAGAGTCGCGGTGGCGCCGGCCACATCGATCATGGGCGTCGCGCCGATAGGCTCGGACCCCACGGGGAAGGGGAGTATGCGATGGATCTCAAGGACGCCACGGTCGGCATCGACTCGGCCGAAGAGCTGCGGGAACTGCTCGGCGAGCCGATGGAACGGGCCGCCAAGAAGGAACGCGTGGCGCTCCACGAGCGTGACAAGGAGTGGCTGGCCGCGTCGCCGTTCTGCGTCATCTCGACCGCGGCCGCCGACGGCACCTGTGACGCCTCGCCCAAGGGCGACCCGGCCGGCTTCACCCTGGTGCTCGACGACACCACGATCGCGATCCCGGAGCGACCGGGCAACCGCCGCGCCGACGGCTACCTCAACGTGCTCAGCAATCCGCACGTCGGGCTGCTCTTCCTCATCCCGGGCCGCACCGACACGCTGCGGATCAACGGCCGGGCCCGGCTGGTCCGCGAGGCGCCCTACTTCGACCGCATGGTCGTGAAGGGCCACCGCCCGGTCCTGGCGCTCGAGGTGGCGATCGAGCAGATCTTCTTCCACTGCTCCAAGGCGTTCCTCCGGTCGAAGCTGTGGCGGCCCGAGACGTGGCACCCCGACGAGCTGCCCGGCACGGCCAAGCTGGTCAAGGACGTGCAGCCGGACACGCCCGAGTCGCTGGAGCAGCTGGAGAACTACTACGGCGAGTCCTACCTGGAGAAGCTCTACAAGAGCTAGCCGCGGAGCAGGTCTTCGAAGGACGTCGTGAGCAGGAACGGGTCGGTGACCACGGCCGGCTCACGGCGTTCCATCGCGCCGGCCAGCTCGCGGGCCGCCCGGTCGATGCGGGAGCGCAGCGTGGCGTCGTTCCCCCAGTCCTCAGTGGCGGCGAAGACCGCGGTCGGGGTGGGGGCGGCGCGCAGGTGACTGAACAGCGGCCGCAGCGCGTGTTCGAGCGCCAGCGAGTGTCGCGCCGAGCCGCCGGTCGCGGCCAGCAGCACCGGCTTGCCGTCCAGCGTGCCCTTTTCGAGCAGGTCGGCGAACGACTTGAACAGCCCGCTGTACGACGCCTGGAAGATCGGCGTCACCACGATCAGGCCGTCGGCGGCGGCCACCGCGTCCAGCACGTCCTTGAGCGCCGCGGGCGGGAACCCGGTCAGCAGGTGGTCGGTGATCTGGTGGGCCAGGTCGCGCAGCTCCACCGTCGTCACGTCCACCGGCAGCTTCGCCGCGGTCGCCGCCGCGAGCCGGTCGGCGAGGAGCCGCGACGACGACGGGGTGCTGAGGCCTGAAGTGATCACGACGAGGTCGCGGGTCGTCATACCGAAACCGCCTTCCGGGACTCGTGGGTGGGCGCGTCCGGCACGTGGGCCGGCTTGAGCGCCGCG